>JBGPLB010000017.1:0-39171 GCA_041486245.1 Candidatus Acidiferrum sp. | reverse complement strand
CTCTTGACAGAGCCGACGCCTTCATAGAGGGTGGCCCGGACTTGAAAAATCATTATTTGTGGACATGGGAATCAGGGAGAGAATATCACTGTGGCACTTTTCGGGAAAGTATAGAGAGGCGGTGAGTGCCCCAGGTTCGTTGTTGGAACCTGGGTCTTGAGGTTGACGTTTCTTTTGGTGGGCTTTGCGCAGCCGCCGGGGCTGTGGCGCTGCGACGGGCGAGGATGGAGGTTGCCTAAATCGGAACGGGGAACGTGAGGGGGCGGTGGGTTGAGATTCGATTTGGTATGCTGGATGCAGGCTCCCAATTTCCGACAAAGGAGATCCCCAGATGAAAAAGTGGCTGGTTATTGCTGGTGTGCTATTTGTGCCGGCGTGTGGTTATGCGCAGGCAGCCAAGCCTTGTGAAGAATTGAAGACTGAAATCGCGGCGAAGCTGGATGCAAAGGGCGTCAAGGGATATTCGCTGGACATCGTGGCGAAGGATGCGGACGCGGCGGACGGAAAAGTAGTCGGCACTTGCGAAGGCGGGAGGAAGAAGATCGTGTACAAGAAAGGCGCGGCGGCAGCGGAGACCCCAGCTAAAGCACCGAGCAATCCCTGAAGCGCTGGGCGGTTGATCAGACACCTGCCCAAGGAAATCTTGGCTGGATTCGACGGTGAAAAGCTAGCAGAAGAAAGACGACCCAATCGAAGGAAAACCAATCGATCAAATCAAACGCCCCGCACGTAAACCCGGCGTGTGGGCCACCCATCGCGAAGGCCGGGAATCGGATCAGGGAACCGGTTCCAAGTGGAGCAGCTTAGTAAGAGTCTCAACGGTTTCCTCGACCGAGTTTGTAGTAACCCGGGCATCACTCTGATTTGTTTCAATCAAAAAGGGACACACCCCCTTGGGCGATTCAATCTGCACTTCTAATTCACTGCCGGGCTGTTCGAAGAACCAGAGCCCATCGTCATCTGCCCTAGGGTGCGACACTTTGAGCTGACGAATTTTGATTGCCGGGTAGATTTTCGTGATCGATTCGATGATTTGATCGACATCTCGCATGGATTTCTATCGTCCTCAACCTCTCACGCCGGTTGCGCTGGGATTTCAACATGAGTTGTTGGCCCTTTTAACTCGACACATGTTTCTTCCTTCTGCACTTTTACTCGCGCATTGGCGGGCCAAGTCTTTGCCCACGGTGATGGTTCGCGGAAGGTATCAAGAGCTTTTTTGTTGGCCTCACGCAGATACTCTTCTGAAGGGATAAAGATTTTGACCTGCGGATCGCAGTCGTCAAGTTTCGTATTGTAGTCCATCACCCAGAACTCGGAGTTCTTCTTTCGACTCTCTTCGATATCAGAGTAGGACGCACGCAAGTGTCCGTTCGCATCGGTTAACCCCAGCCCAAACGCGTATCTGAAGTTGCCTTTGGTAAAAAAATAAATGTTCATCAATACTTCGGCGACTGCGAGTGGTTTGCCATCGCCGTTCACAAGTTGTATCTCAATTGATTGATCTGGCTTCATCGCTTTTGAAACGGGGGACGGACGGAAAGTTCCCCGTTCCGGGAAGTGCGAAGGAACTGCCTCGCATTGCCACGCCGGGTCTCGGTGTGCGAAATGTTAACCACATCGATGGTAGGAGAGCGACCCACATCGAACAAAGTAGCAGAAAACGTCCCGTCTGTCCCCGTTTCCCCCTGTCCCCGTTTCCCCCCGTTTCCCCCGTTTCCCCCGTCTGTCCCCGTTTCCCGTCCCCGTTTCCCGTCCCCGTTTCCCCGTCCCCGTTTCCCCCCGTTTCCCGTTTCCTCAAGCGGGTTAACGTCAGTTTCATCCCTCGCGTTTTTGCCACCCACCAAGCCAATGCGAAGAGAGATTTCTCTCTGCTCAGGCCGACACGTTCGCAGGAACGAACGTGGAAGTACAAGTTCGGCCCGCTGCGTTCGAAATGACAGGCGTGGGTGACCTTAACGGCGGAGGCGGTGCATCCAGTTGCCCCAGGAGAAGCCGAGGCGGGTCATGAGGATGCCGGCGGCGAGGGCTAGCAGCATGCGGAGAGCAAATTGAGTGGGGCTGGATTCCGTGGGAAGCCAGGCGTTGCGCGCCCAATGGGATGCGGGTGGAACGAAGTAGGGCAAATTGTCGGTTGCGAAAAACCAGTTGCGCGAGGCGGGGGACACCAGGAAGTTTGCAAAGGGCCACTGAACGGCCAGGAAACTTGCGAGAGAGGCTGCGCCGAGAATGGCGGCTTGGGTCCAACGGTTGAGCGTGGCGATGTGGCGGCGGATGATATCGAAGACGATGGCGGGAACGATCAGGAGGAGCGGAAAGTCCGGCGGGACGAGGTGGGTGATTTTTTGATAGACGGGGCCGAGCTTGGGCTCCGCGGGCACGAGCTGCAGAATCCACATGAAAGCGACGTGCATCAGCGAATAGCAGCCCGTCACGATGGTGGCGGCCCAGCGATTTTCCGAGGCGCGAGCGACGGCGGCAAACCAGATGGGCGCGACGAGCATCGTCACAAGATAAAATTTGGCGCCGTGCATGAATATGCGAAACGTGTCCTCCTGCATGATGCCGACGGTCATGGCGAGGAGAAAGACGAATGAAAAGAAGAGGATGCGCTCGAGGCGGATGCGGTATTCGCCAACGGCGCGGTTGACTTCGGCGAGCACCAGAACAAGCGTGCCAAAGCGAATGGCGGTCATCCCCAGGGCGAGCAAGATATGCGGCGGGCTGAGGATCTTGACGTCGAGGCCGTAGGCGTTGTGCCACCAATTGTCGAACGGCCCGGAGGCGATCATGGCCACGGCGCCCCAGGAGCAAACAAAGGCGCCGAGCGGGCCGCGGAAACCCCACATGGAAACGGAGTGATCGCGGAGCGGAGAGTCTTTCTGGAAAGTCGTGGAAAGAATGACGTAGCCGCAAGTGAGGCCCGAAAGGACTCCGCAAACGTAGATGAGCATGTGCGCGGGAGTCCAAAACGTGTCGCGGCCGACGCTCTCGTGCCAGGAAATGTCCCAGACGCCACCGATGACGCTGGAAGAGACAGCAATGACGTTGCACCAGATGTACCAGGGGATGGAGAGCGATTTGACGGAGACGCGCTCGGCGGTGGGCGCCTGGAGCGTCGAGGAAAGAGGAATAGTGCCGGCCATTGCAGAAGTCTCCAGTCAGCGAGTGAGACGAAGATTGCGCGATGCGAATGCCTAACGGGGATAAGTTTACATTGCTTAGTAGCGAGAGAAAATGGGGAATTACGAATTGGAAATGAGGGGTGCGAGAGGAAAGTTGAGAAGGCGGAGGATTAGTTGAAGTGAGTGACCCTCCAGAGAGCGAGGCCACAGGCGAACAGGAAAATCAGCATGGCGATGGAGAGCGTGACGAGTGCAGGCCAGTTAAGCGCCATGCTCGGGGCTCGGGCGAGAGCGGCCAGCGTGAAGAAAATTGCGGTAGCTGCGATTACCAGGAGCCAATCCAGCCAAGATCTGCCGGAGCGGACTGCAGGCTGGCCAACGGCGTTCTGAACATCGTTGCCCGAGAGACCCGCTTTGACGTAGCCGGGGTCCACTCCGTAGCGCCGGCCTTCGCGTTCCGCAGCTTGCTTCCAGCGAGCGTGTTCGTTGCCGGTGACACGGGAAAGCGCTATGGCGCCGGCACCTGCGGCCATCAAGAGCGAACCGCCTATGACTTGAGCGTAAAGCGAGGCGCTGCGGCCGTGCAGTTCTCCGAAAACGAGAATGCCCCAGAGCAGGCCCCACAACTGATTCGTGTTGGAAAGAGGGATGCCCCGGCTGATGCCGATGTATTTTGCGGCGTACTGCTGAAATAAATCGCCAATGACCCAAACGAAGCCGCCTAGCATAAGCCAGAAGAGAACTTCTTTTGCCTCCGCGAGCTGGCCCCACAGGGCGACGGGGCCACCGCCGTAAGCGAGAGCGAGTGTAGCCATCATGCCCAGCTCGCCGATGGTGAAGAAAGCGATGAAGGACATAGGATTCATTCCGGTGAGGTAGGCTTTGCGATAAGGGACGTACATGGTGCCCCATAGAACGCCCGCGGCAAGAGCGGCGAGGATTCCACGCATGGGGTGCTCGGCGGGGCTTTGCGCGGAAGAGGCGACGGCGAGGATCGTAGCGCCGGCGAACATCAGCAACGCGCCACCGAGGACGGTGAGCCACCGGATGCGGCCAGCGTCGCGGAGCTCATTGAAGAGAAGATAGCCCCAAAAAATACCGAGCAAACTGTTGACGTTCCAAAGAGGGAAGGCGATGCTGAGGCCGATGTCGCGAATCGCGAAAATGGTAAGAGTGTTGGCGACGGCCCACAGGCAGCCTGCAAGGATTCCCCAGACGATCAAGTGCGGCGCTTGTTGAATGTCTGCGCGCATTTGACCGGTGCCACGAATGAGGGCCGGCAAGCTCCATCGCGCGAGGAACACACCGGCGACCATCAGAAGCGAAACCACGAGAGGCGAAATCCCTAATTTGACCAATTTAGTTGGGGCTTCTGCGGCTCCCAGCCAGGCACCTGCGCCGAATCCGCAGAGAACGCCAACGAGCTGCAATTTGCGGAGGCGCGCGGACTCGATGGAGGGCGAACTCAAGTTTGGGGCGGAGAATTCCATGCGAGGGCTCAGCGGATCCAATGAAGCACGGCAAGTCCGGCGGCCAGGACAATGAGCGGGACCCAGAAATGAACGTCGGTAAGAATTTGCGTCCAGATTGCCGAGGAAGGATGCACGGAATTATGGTCGGGCACGCCGGGGCCTCCTTTTTGAGTTAATGCCATCACGTGCGAACACAACTTCGCGCCGGGCAGATCGAGCAAACACGCCGGGACCCTTCTTATCACAGTTTTGGGTTGATGGAAGGAATATGCCATTCCGGCCATCGCGAGGCAGCCGACGGCAGAGCAAATTAAATCTGCTGACGCTTCCAACGACCGCGTTTGAACAGAATAATGCTCACGCCGGCGATGAAGACTTCGGCGGTCACGATTGAGATGAACACGCCGTTCGAGTGCATGCGGCCCGGAATCGCCAGGAAATAGGCCAGCGGAATCTCAAGCAGCCAGAAACCGAAGAAATTGACAATGGTCGGCGTGACGGTGTCGCCTGCTCCGTTGAAGGATTGCAGCATGACCATGCCATAGGCGTAAGCGATGTTGCCGTAGCTGAGAATGCGCAGGCAGGACGCTGCGAGGGGAACGACTTCGGGGTCGTGCGTGAAGAGGCGCACGACCGGCTCGGCAAAGAAAATGAAGAAAACACCGATGGTGCCGAGGAAGAGCATGTTGTAAAAACCCGTGCGCCAAACGGATTTTTCCGCGCGGTCGGGACGCTTCGCGCCGAGATTCTGGCCGACGAGCGTGGCGGCGGCATTGCTAAGTCCCCAGGAAGGCAGAATGATGAACACGATGATGCGGATAGCGATAGTGTAGCCAGCGAGCGCGGCAGCGCCAAAGATGCTGACGATGCGCACCAAGCCAATCCAGCTTGTGTGAGCGATTGCGAATTGCAGAATGCCAGTTAGCGAAACGCGGAGGAGCCGCAACAGGACGGAGAAATCCAGGCGAATCTGTTGGCGGAGGATGCGTATGCGCTCCGTGCCGCGGAACAAGCGATAGAATTGATAAAGCACGCCGATGCTGCGTCCCGTAAAGGTGGCAAGCGCCGCACCGGTGACGCCGAGCTTTGGAAAAGGGCCCAAGCCGAAGATTAAGCAAGGGTCGAGTACGAGATTGATGATATTCGAGACCCAGAGCAGGCGCATGGCGATGGCGGCGTCGCCGGCGCCCCGGAAGATGGCATTGTTGAGAAAGAGCAGCATGATGGCGCCGCTGCCCCCAAGAGCAATGCGAGCGTACCCAGTGCCGACCGCCAGAATTTGCGGCGATGCGCCCATCATGCGCAAGAGGTTAGGCGCGAAAAACAAACAAGGCAGGCCGACGAGAACCGACACCGCCAGCCCGATGGCAATAGCTTGCACGCCGGCTACAGCTGCGCCAGCGGGATCTTTTTCGCCGATGCGGCGAGCTACCATGGCGGTGGTGGAGAGGCTCAATCCAAGCCCAATGGCAAAGACGAGGCTGAGGAGCGATTCGGTGAGACCAACGGTCGCAACGGCTTCAGCGCCCAGGCGGCCCACCCAGAAAACGTCCACCACAGCGAACAATGACTCAAGAACCATCTCGAGGACCATGGGAATGGCCAGGAGAAGAATCGCGCGGTTGAGGCTGCCGGTGGTAAAGTCCTGGTGCGAGCCGCGAAGCGCTTCCCGGATGGAATTCCAGATTGTTGGCTGTGGAGCTGAAACAACAATTTGTTCGAGTTCCATATATACCTGCACAGTCTAAGGGGCGCAGACTGGCGAAACGGTCGCGCCAAAAGCTTCCGAGGTTAATTGGTAGAAACGGGGGAAAATCGAATCCGCGTCAGTGGCGGATTAAAGCGTTTGCGGGGTTGGAACTTCGAACATCGTGTTATCCATGGCGCCGCTCATTTGCCGTGGCGTCGCCAAACCATTAAAAACAGGAACCAGGAAGAAGCGGGAGCATTGTACCGTGGAGATCACATCGTGCCTAGCGCAAATTTGGCCTGCGCGGAACGGCAAAAGAAAAGGTACGGGACGGGCGGGCTCGTCGCTTGTTGCTAGAGTGTGGGCGTAAGAATCTCGGCGGTGCAGCGGTGCTGATACTTTCCAGCGGCCTGCGTCGTAGGAATAAATAAGGAGCAGTTTGAATGAAGCGGCGAGTGCCACTGCGGGAACCGGTTGGCGTCGCGCTGGAGACACTGCGCGCGCACAAGATGCGTTCCTTTCTCATGTTGCTGGGGATCATCCTGTCCGTCGCCACATTGATCGTGGTGATCGCGTTGATCTCGGGCGTGAACCAATACATCGCCAACAAGGTCGCCAATCTGGGCTCGAACGCGTTTACGGTGATGCGTTTTCCAATCATCACGGAAATGGAAGCGCTGGTCAAAGCCATGCGCCGGAACAAACTCGTTACCTGGGACGACTATGAGTCACTTCGCGAAAACCTGAAACTGCCGCAGCGCGTAGGCGCGGAGGTATGGACTTCGGGAAATGCTCGCGTCGGTTCGCTTACCATCCAGGACACCAGCATTCGCGGCGTAACCGCCAGCATGGGCGACATCAATGCACAAGAAATGACGGACGGCCGGTACATCACGGAAGCGGATGAAAACAGCCGGGCGATGGTGGCCATGATCGGGTCTGAATTGGCCAGCAAGCTTTTTCCCAACCTGGACCCGGTTGGACACGAAGTGATGCTTGATCACCGGCCGTTCATCGTTGTTGGCGTAGCCAAACCGATCGGCACCGTCCTCGGGCAGTCGCAGGACAACTTCGCGTATATTCCAGCAGAGACGTACATCAAAATCTACGGAGCGTACGAGGGAATCTGGATCAACATCCAAGCGCGCGGGGCAGAATGGATGGAACGCACGCAAGACGAAGCGCGTGTGTTGATGCGCGCGAGGCGTCACCTGAAGCCGAGTGAAACCGACTCCTTCGGCATCCTCGACTCCGAGACGCTAATGAAACTATGGAATCAACTGACCGGTGTAATCGCCATGGCCATGGTCGGGGTGGTTTCAGTGTTTTTGGTGATTGGAGGCGTGGTGATCATGAACGTGATGCTGGCCACGGTCACGGAGCGCACGCGAGAGATTGGCATTCGCAAGGCGCTTGGCGCGAGCCGCCGGGACATCCTGCTGCAGTTTTTGGTGGAGGCATGTGTGATGTCGGCAATGGGCGGAGCTATCGGCGTGCTGATCGCCTATGGAATATGCCTGCTGGCAAGAGCCACGACTTCCATTCCGATGAACGTGCCGATCATTGCGGTCATCATCGCGGAACTCATCTCAGCCGCGGTCGGGATTTTCTTTGGTGTCTATCCGGCGCGAAAGGCGGCCATGTTGGAGCCCATCGAAGCGCTGCGGACAGAGATTTAGTGAACGACTGAGTCAAAATGCGAATAGCGCTCGGCGAAAACGCTCACATGGCTCTCACGACATTGCGTGAGAACAAGATGCGGTCTTTTCTCACCGTTCTCGGAGTGGTCATTGGGATCACCGCGCTGCTGTCCGTGGTCGCGGTTTTGATGGGCGTGTACAACGACGTAAACGCTTTTCTGAGTGACTTCGGCTCGGAGACGCTTTTCATTTTCAAGTTTGATCCGGGCATCCACACTTCGGGACGACTCACTCCGGAAGAACGCACGCGCAAGCCGCTTACCCTTGAGGATGCCGAGGCCATTGGAGAGCTTTGCCCGGACGTCAGAGCGGTGTCGGCTGCGGTAATGCCGCGGATTGTGGAGGATTCGGCCGGAGGACGCCCGCTGATGAGCGCTCGCTACAAAAATAAGGAGGTTGCTGGAGTGGACTACCACGGGATACTGCCGGCGGATGAGATCGTGTTCAATTCCAAAGCAGAGCGTGGAAGATATATTAGCGAGGGCGAGAATCTGCACCGCAGAGACGTCGCGCTCATCGGTCCGGATATAGCCAAGGCCTTGTATCCGGACGAAGATCCGCTAGGTAAGCCGATCCTCGTGGACGGAGTGTCGTATGAAGTGATTGGTGTAATGGCAGCGCGCAAAGGACAACTGGTAAAGGACCAGGCCGCGGACAAAGCGATTCTTGTTCCTTATCGCACGTACCAGAAACATCGGCCTGGGGACGATGAGAATTTGATTGGTGCAGTCGCCTATCCCGGCCGCATGCCGGAGGCCGAGGACGAAATCCGCGGAGTGCTGCGCCGCCGGCGAAACGTTCCCTACAACAAACCTGACAATTTTGGGGTTTCGAGCGCCAAGGAGATCGCGGACCAATTCCGCCAGATCACCGCTTCCGTGGCCCTGCTTATTTCCGTCGTCAGTTCAATCGGATTGTTGGTGGGCGGAGTCGGGGTGATGAATATCATGCTGATGTCAGTTACGCAGCGCACCCGCGAAATTGGAGTGCGCAAGGCGATTGGTGCGCGGCGGCGCGACGTCATCTGGCAGTTTTTGACCGAAGCCGTGGTCCTGACTGGGGCCGGCGGAGTGATTGGCGTGGTGCTGGGGCTCGGCATCAGCTTGCTCATCCATCTTTTTGTGCCGAGCTTGCCGTCGGCTGTTCCGCTGTGGTCAATTTTCCTGGCCGTGACGGTGTCGATGAGCGTCGGTCTTTTCTTTGGGATGTATCCAGCGGTGAAGGCTTCCCGGCTCGATCCCGTGGAGGCGTTGCGTTATGAGTAGTGAACTTCACTCATAGCGAAGCGCTTTCATGGGATCCACGCGGGTGGCTCGATAGGCGGGCCAATAACTGGCGCCGAAAGCTACTGCAGCCAGAAAAAGACCCGCAGCGGCCAGGCTCATTGGATCACCCGGTCGCAGCCCATAAAGCAATGCCCGCGCTCCGCTGGTGGCGGCGACTGCGAGCGCCAGCCCAATCCCGACACCCAGCGCGAGAAGGATTAATGTCTGACGCAACACAAGCCCGATGACATTCTGCCGGCTTGCGCCAAGAGCCATGCGAATCCCAATCTCATTTCTG
Source organism: Candidatus Acidiferrum sp. (assembly GCA_041486245.1). Taxonomy (GTDB): domain Bacteria; phylum Acidobacteriota; class Terriglobia; order Acidiferrales; family UBA7541; genus Acidiferrum. The sequence continues at coordinate 29,621 of JBGPLB010000017.1, read as the reverse complement.
CGCATCGTAGTGATGTAGGAGATGACGCCGTAGAGACCGATCACCGCGAGCAGGGCCGCAAGCGCGCCGAAAAATCCGGACAGCAAGGCCATCAGCCGCTCGCGCACAAGCCCACTTTGAATCTCCGTTTGGTAGACGTGGTACTCGATCTTCAGTTCGGGGTAGAGCGGCGAGAGTTTATCGCGCACCGCGGAGATGACCACCGAGGGCGGCGACGAAAGCCGGACGAACGCGTTCGTGAAATAGTATTTGTCGGAATACTGCTGGGCGGGAGCGAAAGCAATCGGTGGAATCTCGTCCCGCAATGCCCCGTACTTCGTATCCTTCACCACGCCGACAATTTCGTATTCCGTCTCCGGATAATGGGGTTCCGCATGCGTGCGAATGATTTTTCCCAGGGGATTTTCCGGCCCCAATAGCTGCCGGACAAAGGTCTCGTTCACGATGAGAACCGGCGGGGCTTGCAGCGTGTCGCGGTCGGTGAAATCGCGCCCGGCAAGAAAGGGAATTTGCATGGTCCGGAAATAGCCAGGACTCACCCAGTCGAATTTGGAACTGCCTTCCATGCCGCCGGCACGAACTCCCAGCGACCAACTGCTGCCGTCCAACGGAACGTGCGTGGAAGTCGCCGCGGATTCCACCACCGGAATGGACCGAATCTGCTCCAAGAGATCGTGTTTGAATGCTTCGTAGCGTTCGGGAGGCAGATCAAGCCGCCGGAAGTTCAGGTACACGCGCAGAATGCCGCTCTCACGAAATCCGGGGTTGAGCGTCACCAAGTTCCAGAAGCTGCGCACAAACAACAGCGCCCCCACCAGCAGCACCAGCGAAAATGCAATTTGTGAAACGACCAATGCTTGCTGAAACGAGAATCTTTGGCGTCCCGCGGTCATGCCACGGCCGCCAGATTTCAAGGTTAAGGCCGGCTCCGTTCGCGAGGAGCGAAAAGCCGGGGCCAGGCCGAAGAGCAGGCACGTCGAAATGGCCATAAGGGCGGTAAAAGACAAGACCCGCCAGTCGAGATGCATGTCCAGATAGAACGGCGCTCTCTCCGTGCTTATTAATTTGACCATCGTCCTACTGAAAACCGAGGCCAAACCAATTCCCAAGACGGCACCAGTGACAGCCAGGACCAAACTCTCCAACAGCAGTTGCTGCCTCACCCTTGCCCCGCTGGCCCCGAGCGCCAATCGGACAGCCATCTCCTTCTCTCGGGTGCTTGCCCGGACGAGCAAGAGATTTGCCAAGTTCGCGCAGGCAATGAGGAGCACCAATGCTGTAGTCCCCAAGAGGAGCCATAGAGAGGTGTCGTAAGTCTCGCCAGGGGTGCTAACCCCGTTGCTTCCGGGATACGCCGACAACTTGAACGCTCGATAGGAATCCAAAGACGCCGCGCTGTATCCGCTGGGCGCAGTAACTTCAAACATGCCCGGGCTCGCCGCCTCCAGTTGCGCCGACGCCTGTTGCAGCGACCATCCCGGTTTCAGCCGCCCCATAATCTGCAGCCAGAAGACGTCGGGCCTGACTAGAGTGCCATCACCCGTGACGAATGAAGGCAGCGAGCAAGTCGGGAGAGCAACCTCGAATTCCTTGCCAACGTCGAGCCCGAAGAAGCTCGGCGGGGTTACTCCAATCACCTGGGTCGGATGGTCATAGATGACAATTCTGCTTCCTATGACGGAGTCCTTGCCTCCAAACTCATTTTGCCAAAGCCCATAACTGATCACCGCGCCCGATATTCCGCAACCAGGCCGGTCGTCGTCCGGCGTGAACAGACGGCCTCGAACAGGAACTATTCCGAGCGTTGGAAACATTTCCCCGCTGACCCAAAGGGCCTCAGCTAGTCTCTCTTGATCTCCCCGTCCGATGGCATACCGGCCACTGCGCCATGCGAAAAATCCAGAAAACGCTCCTTGCTGCTTCCGGATTTGTTCCCAAAGCGCGGTGCTGAGCGCCGTATCGTTCTCGCTCCAAAACAAACCGTGGAGTCCGCCCTTGATTTCTATCCTTACCAGAGAGGACGGGTCGGGCACGGGAAGACTTCGCAAGCGCACCGCATCCAGCAACTGAAAGATGGCTGTGTTGGCCCCGATGCCGAGCGCAAGCGTGAGGACCGCAGTGGCCGTGAATGCCGGGCTCTTGCGCAAACTGCGGAGAGCGAATCGCAGGTCTTGAAATGCACTCTCGATCCAGAGGGGGCCACGGGCGTTCAGCCTCGGGCTGGCTAGAGCGTTATCCTCTGGAGCAACTTTACTGTCCGTTTTCTTCAAAGGCTGATCGCATCCAATCGTCGGGTTCATTCTTCTCGAAACACAACTCTCAATTCCTCAGCTCCATGCGAGCTCGGAACTCACGGCCGCAGATTTGGATGCGTTTGCCTCTGTACGAGGCGGACAAGACATCAACGCAAACTCATCGCTGACTCCTGCCAGGCAGAAATGAGAAGTTCCTTGCGGTCTACTCTGTGCCGGAAATCATAAATCGACACGTGTAGAAGATGCAACTGCAATCGGAGCAGCTGTTGAATTATCAGGCGAGGACCGAGCTACACCCTGTCCGGGAAGAGAAAGACGCGCTTCGCCAGTTCCGAGGATAGTGTTTCGGGAAAGTAGTATTTTTTCAAGACGTTGTTGTCCCAAAGCAAGAGATCGGCATTGCTTACGGAGAATTCAGCCCATGATTGCGGGGAGCTTGCCCGCGCCATGCGTTCTCGAATGAGCAGAACAAATCCCCAGGTGATGGTTTCGTTGTAAAGATTCGGCTTGCCCTTAGCTGCCGCGAACCGCATTAGGGCAGAAGAAAAACGGCTCAGGGCTTCGAGCGGCGGATACTTTTGCAGGTACAAAAAAGCCATTTTGACGTGATCGGCATGATGAAAGGAGCCGTTGGGCAAGGTACACTTTTCAAATTCCGCCATCCACTCATGTTCCGTCATTGAGCGCCTCGTCGGTCCTGGTTTTCTTGTACGCGATGCAAACCAGCACTGCCACGGCGTAAAGAACCAGTCCTTCCACGCCGAATTGGCCATGCAAAAAATGCACAATCGCAGCCATCCCAAAAATGACCAGCAATGCATACCCGCCGATCAGAGACGTGACTGGCACAATGAATAGAATCGCGGCGACGACCTCAGCCCCTCCAAGCACTGGCCGGATCCACCAGGGCAATCCTGCTTTGGCGAGGAAATGAGCGGCTGACCCGGAAAAAACAAACCGGCAGGACTCCAGGATGACCACCAAGCCCAGGGTCCAACGCAGCAGTGGGATGGAATATCTTGTCAGATACACGTTCATTTTCCGCGCTTGCCTTTTCTGGGAGAGTTGCTCGCCCGCGATTCGGTGAGACGGTGACTCGCACGCGAGTCCAGATCCAGCCCGTAGAATTTTTTCAAATCCTTTATGCGCCGGAGACTCTCCACGCCAAAAGGGCATTTGCCGTCGAATGCATGCAAGACGATCCCTTCGAGGAGGTCGCCAAGCGTCAAGTCGTGATACTCCCCGAATGCCTTCAGCACCTTGAGGATTCGCTTTTCCATGCGAACACCCGTTTGCACCCGCTCTATAAGAAATGTGGATTCCTTTGTCATCGTAAGAGCCCGGCTCCTTGGTACCAGTGTACCACAGTACATAAATAACGCAAGATGCCATTCCGTTGTTGCCAGACGCGAGAAGCGAGGGGTTGGACCCGGAAGAGACAGCTCACAACACTGGCGGGAAAAAACGTCCGCGATCTTTTCCAGCTATTTTTTGATCATTACCAGAGCAGTTTCAGTCCGAATTGCACCTGGCGCGACGTGGTGGAAGTGCTGGTAATCACGCCCGCCGTCGGCGAAACGCCCGAGGGAGTGAAGACAATGGCATTGGGTTGGTTGAAATTCGTCCGGTTAAGAAGGTTGAATATTTCCGCGCGAAACTGAAGACTCAACCGCTCACGAATCCGCATTTCTTTCAGCACGGAGAAATCCCACGTGGCCAGGCCCGGCCCGATTAAGGTGTTTCTTCCAACGTTGCCATAGAATCCTCCGTTTGCAACCGTGTTCGCCGGCGCCAGAAACGCAGCCGGGTTGAACCATTGGTTCGGGCTGCCAAGGACCGCTGGCCCTGTAAAGGCCGGGTTCGCGAACGGGCGCACCGGATTCCGTGTGTCCCCATTATTCGACGGGTTGTAGCTGAGCTGGGGAGAGAACGGGAAGCCGCCCTGCAATGTCACGATGGAGTTTACTGTCCAACCGCTGGCCATTACGTTTGCAAGTCCCTCTAAACCACCAAGAAAACGCTTCCCGTGCCCAACCGGGAGCGCGTATGTTCCACTCACCACCCCAACATGTCTGATGTCGAATGTCCCTAATCCCCAATCCGCCTTAAGGTTGAATGGATTCGAAGCTAGCGCCGGTCCGCCCCCCGATGTAGTCGCATTCAATGAGTCGCCGTCGTCCAGGACCTTTGAGAATGTGTAGACTCCGCGCAGAGTCAAGCCTGCGCTGAGTCGGCGATTCACATCCACCTGGAGCGCATTGTAGGAGCTGGTTCCTTCCGAAAACCATGTCCACGTATTCGCGATTGCAGGATTGGCTTTGACCGTTGTGGGGACAAAGTAGGTTCCCGCCGGCACGGGCGTGTTAGCTATTCCTCCCGGAAACGTTGCGGGATAGTTTGCGGGACACGGCGATGCCGGGCAGATCACAGGAAAAGGTTCGTTTGCATCAATGCCGATCAGTTCGTGATAGCCGTGTGATCCGACGTAACCCACCGTCAGCGATGTGTTCGGCGAGAGCTCTTGCTGTATTCTCAACGAATAAGAAATCAAAGTTGGCGTCTGCATATCCGGCTGGACTCCACCGGGGATGAGCTTCGCCGCCGCGGGAAATGGTCCAGCAGAGTTGATGGGGAGCTGCGCCACCGTCAACGGGGTGGTGAATGTAGGATTGAACGGAGCATTCTGGTCCGCGCGGTATCCCAAAGCATCTTGAAGATCGTTGTACATTCCGAATCCCGCGCGAATTACGGTTTTGGTGCTGAACGGACTCCACGCTAAGCCAATGCGCGGCTGCGGCAAGAATCTTGCGTTATTCACTGTGAACAATGAATCTGCGACGCGCGGCTGCGTCGAAATCACTCCATTGGTGAACGTGTAGTTCGCGGCGCGGCCGTGCGCCTCATTCCAGCCGGTTGTAAACTCAGCCCGGAATCCGAGCGTCACTGTAAGTCTCGGACTGACGCGAATGGTATCTTGCGCATGCAACGCACCCAGCAGCGAACGCCAATTCATCTCCGTTGGCGCTGGATCGAACAAGAAACTGGAAATCGTTCCCTGCAAAAACGTTTGCAGGCTTGTGAACGTTGCTTGTCCAAACTGGCTCAAGGCAATTGTTTCGTTCGATTGAAATTGCTGAAACCATGCGCCGAATTCAAGTTGGTGCCTGCCGCGCGTCAGGATTACGTGATCCTCGTACGTGAAGAGATTCCGAGCGATGCTCAGGTTACTTCCGTTATTGCTTCCCGCCAGTCCAAGCTGTGCTTGGGGGTTCGACGCCGCGCTTCCTCCAACCACTACCGCCCCCACCGGATGCCCTATCAGGAACCCGGGGACGGTTGCCGCCGGCGTACCCGGCGTCGGCTCACCCGTAAAAAAATAGCCTGCACGCGAAAACCCGAACCGGGCGGTGTTCAACAGGCTTGAGGAGAAGACGTGTGTCTCCTCAAGACTCAAGACTTGCTCACGCAGTGTTACGATATCCGAACTGTAGGGATTGAGCGGCGTCGCGGTGACGTCGCCACCATCGTCAATCGTGTAAATCGCTGCGAGGGAATCTTTCTCGGAAAACAAATGATCGAGCCGGACCGTGCCAAAATCCTCGCGAATCGTTTGGGGCGGGCTGCTGAAAACTTGCGAGATGCCATTGAAGTCCTGGGCTCCAGCGGGAGCAGCAGGCCACAGGTTCAGCAATGGCTGGACGCTGGGGACGGCAATCGCTCTTGATGCTGCGCTCGGAACAAATGCTACGGAGGTCTGGTGCAGGTTTTGGCGGAAACCTTCATAGTTGCCGAAAAGGAAGGTCTTATCCTTCTGAATGGGCCCGCCGAGGGATGCTCCAAACTGGTTGCGTTGAAACGGCGGAGCGGAGCCCTGGTCAAAGAAATTCGGTGCGTCGAGAGCGTTATTCCGCAAGAATTCAAACACCGAGCCGTGCCAGTGGTTGCTTCCCGATTGTGTGACGATGATTACCTGGCCGCCAGGCCGTTTGCCGAACTCGGCGCTGTAGGAGTCACGCCGTACGTTGAACTCGCGCACGGCATCGACCCCTAGCAGCATCCCGCTCGTGCCGCCCGGCTGCATGTTGTTCTCAGCTGCGCCTGTGTACTCCACTCCGTTTAGCAGAAAAAGATTTTGCTGCGGACGATTGCCAGAGACGGCGAAGTTGTTTGCCGTCGTTGAGTTGGAAATCCCCGTCCCGCCGGTCTTCTGTGAGGTGAAATTAACGATGCCCGGATTCAGGGTCAGCAACAGATCGTAGCTGCGGCCGTTCAGCGGGAGTTCCTTCACCTGTCGTTCTCCCACCAGCCCCGAGATATTTCTCGTCGTCGTGTTGACGATCGGAGCCTCTTCTTCCACGGTGAGCTGCTGCTTTACCCCGCCAAGATGCAGTGTCAAATCCACGCTCACAGCTTGTCCCACGGCCAGATGGACTCCGGTTCGGACCTGCTCCTGGAATCCAGCCTTCGAGACTCGTAGTTCATACCCACCCACGGGCAATCCAACCAACTGGTAACGCCCCGCGTCATCCGTTACCGAGTTGCGAATCGCTCCGGTTTCGAGGTTCCTCATCGTTACGTTGGCCTCGGGAACCCGCGCTCCGGACGTGTCGCTGATCACTCCGGCGATGCTCGCGGATACCTGCGCGCGCAGGGACGGCGCAGTGGCTGCAACGACCAGAAGAATGGGAAGCAGTCTGTTTGCACGCATTGCGAGACTCCTCGCGCAGATGAAGAACAGATGGATAATTCAATATGGTTTGTAACGTGATGTCAAGCCGGCTTAATACGGATAATGGATAAGCGAATTCCTATGAATTGAATCCAAAGAATTCGCATAGCGGCGGTCACAGCCCGCGAGCGCATTCCTCCCCGGCCAATGATCAAACGCCCCGCTAGACGAGACAGACTCCTCCTGGCCGGGCGATCACCTCGGTGTCGCTTGACAGACAGGCGGAGGAAAGGAGCGCCGCACTCCCTTCAAGTCTGGGAACAGCGGCGCTCTTGGGGGTTCTGGCTAGTTATTTGGCAGATACGCTGAGGAACTACTGGTGGCGGGCATTCTTTGGCGCGGGTCCGCCGCGAAATATCGGCAGTGGTTTCCGCGCAAAGCCTTCCGGTTCTTGGTTTTTGGTTCATGCAACTTGTCCGCTCTTCGACGCCGGTCACTGGATTCAAATTCTAAATACGCTTGTCTTAAGTGCAGGGCGCTTGTTAAACAACATCGGCGCAAACTCTGCATTTTCCTCTCTTTCCGAAGGCCGCCGAAAAGACTGATTGCCTCAACGCGGGAAACTGTACGTTCGAGGAACACGGCGTCTCCAGGCAATGTGCGATGCAACGGCCCCCCCTGTCGTAAGAGCCAGGCTCTAGTTCGCAGCAGGAAGCGGCTCTGGCAGCCGCGCCGCCGTTTTTCCGTGAGCAGGCACGTCATGGCCGTCGCGTTTCAGGTAACGGTAGAGGCTGGTTCGACCGATTCCCAGGGTTTGCGCAGCCCGCAAGCGGTTGCCCTGGCATAGCGCGAGCACTCGCTGGATGTGCACTTTGCGTACGTCGTCGAGCGAGAGCGGGCGCTCGGCATCGCCCTCCGCCCCTGGCGGGTGGCGGTGCTGCAGATGCTCCGGCAAGTCCGCGAGATCGATGAAATCGCCCGTGGCAGTAATCGCCCCGGTTGCAATCACGTTCTCCAGTTCACGCACATTTCCCGGCCAGGCATGCTGCAGCAGCGTCGTTTGCGCCCGGCGGGTGAGCCCCGAGATATTTTTTCCGTATACGCCGTTATATTTTTTCAGAAAATATTGCACCAGCAGCGGAATGTCTTCGAGCCGCTCCGTCAACGAAGGCACGCGGATCTGAATCGAGCTTAGCCGGTAAAAAAGATCCTCCCGGAACCGGCCCGCCAGCACTTCCGCGCGAAGATCCCGGTTAGTCGCCGCAATCAGCCGCACGTTTACCTGTCGAACCTCCGGAGATCCCACCCGCTGGATTTCCCTGTTCTGGATCACCCGGAGCAACTTGGCCTGCATTGCCAAGGACGTCTCGCCAATTTCGTCGAGAAACACGGTCCCATTATTCGCGTACTCGAAAAGACCCTGCCTCGTGTCCGTCGCTCCGGTAAACGAGCCGCGCACGTGCCCAAAAAGCTGGCTCTCCAGCAGCGTATCCACCATTGCGGAGCAGTTGCAGATCGCCAGCTTGTTCTGGCCCACCGGACTGAGGTTGTGGATTGCCCGTGCTACCAGCTCTTTCCCAGTTCCCGTCGCGCCCGACAGCAGCACGTTCGTGTAATGCCGCGCCACTTTCCGCGCGAAATCGAAAACCTCCAGCATCACCGGGCTTTTTCCCACGATCCCGTGGAACTCCAGGTCCTTCAAGAGCTGCTCTTCGAGCGCTCGTACCCTGCGCCGCTGGTCGTACAGTGTCGCCACCTCATCCAATGTTCGCTTTAGCCGGACCCGGTCAATGGGTTTCGGAAGAAAATCCGTCGCGCCTCGCCGGATGGCATCCAGGGCAGATTCCAGCGTGTAGTCCCCGGTCATCACGATCACGTGAATCCCCGGGTCGCTGCGCAATGCCTGATCGAGAAATTCGTAGCCGTTCATGGCAGACATTTTTACATCCGCCAGCACCAGCCGGCAGCGGCCGGTACGCACTAGCCTCAGAGCCTCTTCAGGCTCAGAGGTCGTAATCGCCTCATAGCCCATCTCCGCCATGATGGCGGACAGCATGTCCAGCTGGGCGGGGTCGTCGTCCAGAATGCACGGTGTCAAAGAAGTTTTCGTCGCAGTAAACTCGACAGCTTTGGTAAGAGCGTGTGCCACGCCCCTTGCACTCGCAACGTTTGTGCCATCTCGCGCACTGTTTCCTCGCGGCTTCGCCCAATCGCTTTCCTATTCCTCCCGTACGACAAAGCTCGCTGGTCACGGAGAATCAGTCACTTATGGACCTTGCTAGGGTTGTTTCCCACACTGAGCGAGCTATTTCTGGCACGCGGTCGCGCACACCACGCTCCTACACATTCCAATTTGGGTCACTGTCTCGTTTCGGTGCGGAACTCTATTGTTCTTTGCCGTTTTCCTGGGCCAAGACTCGGCCTTCCGATGGCCGCCCCGCCTACCCAGCTGAACTCTCTAGCTCATTCACGCGCGGAACCACGTTGGTTAGGCGAAATTGCCGGTGTCCACTCGGCGTTCTTCCCATGAGCTGCGCCTCATAGGCGATGGGGTGAGAGCGGTCGGCCTTGTCGGCCTCCAGAAGCCGTACAATGAGGACCGCGCTATTGCGTACGTTCTGATTGAGTACCACATGCCTGCCGGTATCTTCGTTCCCACCAGATCACATCTTTCCACGGAGAAATCTTGCGTACAGTCCCAGCCAGATACTTCCACGCTGTACGACCGGGTACCGCCTATGCGGGCGTAACTTTCCATCTCTCTTGCCTCCTCGGCATGGAAATGCAGCCGAAGGGCCACACGCTTTGTTCTGTAACCTGCTGATAAAGGGAGCTTTGCTTCAGCCGGAGGGTGTTGGAATGGTTCGCCACAGTGCCATTCCGTCGCGGACTGTTCAGATCCGGGGCACTAGATCTGGCCCGGAAGCAGCAGCGTGCTTACAAAAGTATTGATCGGGTCATAGATGTACCGGAACAGGAGTATCCCGACCAGGAGTCCGGCGAGTGCAAAGCTGTTGCCGCGCAGCCAGTCAAGATACTTCTGTGCGGCTTTTTCACTCATGAACAGCATAATCACCGTGCTGCCGTCCAGCGGCGCCACCGGCAGCAGATTGAATGTCCCCAGTAGCAGGTTCAGAGAAAAAAAGATGAGCAGAGTGGTGGCCGCGAAATCCAGATTGTGCGTTACAGGATCTCGATGAAACCATCCTGCGACGGCTCCAATTCGCAGCCCAATCACAGCCAAAAACATCAAAGAAAAATTTGCCGTTGGCCCGGCCAAAGCCATCCATGCCGAGCGGCGAGGATGCCGCCGCTCCCAGAGCGGGTCGAACGGCGCGCTCGCCCATCCAAACATGGTATGCATGGTAAGAAACGAGAGGATGGGGATTACAATCATGCCCCAGGGTTCGCGCCGCATGTGTGGTACCGGGTTCAGCGAAACCTGCCCTCCGAGAGCCGCCGTTTCGTCGCCTCCCATTTTGGCCACCAAAGCGTGCGCGGCTTCGTGACACGTTGTGGAAAAGAGAAACGCTACATACCAAATGAATCCGAAAACGAGAAGATCGGGATTGAGATCCGCCAAGGAAGTGGGCCCTTTCGCCTGCTCAGCCCAAGCAGACTAGAGGTTGTCGCCCATCTTTGCAAGCTGTGCCTCTTGTGCGATGCGATTCCATCTCCTCGCCGCACCTATTCCGACCATTCCCACGAGCGGAAATGCTCGCGATTTGGCCCGTCAGTGGTAAACTCCAGCCATGGCAACCAAAAGGAACAAAAAGAAGAAGCACAACAAGCCTAAGAAAGCCCGGAGCAAGAAACCGGTACCCAAGAAAATCGCGGCGAAGAAAACTGTGACTGCCAAAAAGGCCGCTCCAAAAAAGAAAAAAAGACTCGAGAAGAAAAGAGTCCGGAGCAAGAGCCAGAGCGTGGAATCGGTGGTGTTCGAGCCCAAGGGTCTGGGGGCGCGCTCGGGCGGGCAGTCGGGAGATCTGCAGGGCTTGTCGAACCTTGCGGGTGCCGATTCCGAGAGCGTGGACGAATTGCTTGAAGAAGGAAACGCCTTCGAAGCCGAAGTCGTAAAGGGTGTGCAAGACGTTCCGGATGCCGATGAAGGCGAAGTAAGGACGCACGAAGTCCCACAGGATGACGTTCCGGACGAGTATCTGGAAAAGGATCAGTAAAAACACGCTTGGCCCGCAATCCTTAGGCTGGGGTCAAGTAGAAGGGATTCATCATCTTATGAAGCTTCGCAGAGTTATGTTCGCGTTGATTTCTGTCGCGTTGGTTTCTCTTGCGGCCTATTCCCAAACTCAGAAGTCCGGAAAAAATCCTTCTTCAGTTTCCACTAAAGACTTTCTCGGCCGCTGGGATTTGACGCTCAAAGCGCCGGACCGCGAGTATCCCTCGTGGCTCGAACTTCGCGAAGAAAATGGCCACCTAAGCGCTCAGATGGTGGGCCGCTGGGGGAACGCACGCCCGCTCCCCAGTGCCGAACTCTCCAACGGTCACCTGAAATTCGTCTCTCCCAAGGAAGAGGAAGACAGCAAGTCAGACTTGGTCTTTGAAGGCGCCCTCGAAGGAGAAATTCTCTCGGGAACTCTAAACGGCCCGGATGGCAAAACCTGGCAATGGACCGGGCGCGGAGCACCGTCTCTAAAAAGGGCTGCCTCGCCAAAGTGGGCCGCGCCGATCCCTCTCTTCAACGGGAAGGATTTGGCCGGCTGGCACGAAGACAAGCCCGGCGCATCCTCTGCTTGGAAAGTTGAAAACGGCATGTTCATCACGCCCGGCAATGGCCCCGAGCTGATCAACAATTCCAAATTTGAGGATTTCAAGCTGCACGTCGAATTTAACTGCGGCCCGGATTCCAATAGCGGCCTGTATCTCCGCGGCCGCTACGAAGTCCAGATCGAAACCGAGTCCGCTTTGGAACCGCCGAGTCACCACACCGGCGGCGTGTACGGTTTCCTCGCCCCCACTCCGGAACTTCCGCGCAAGCCCGGTGAATGGCAGACCTTTGACATCACACTCCTCGGCCGAATGGTCACCGTCGTTCAGAACGGCCAGACCGTCATCGACAACAAGGAAATCCCCGGAATCACCGGCGGCGCCCTCGATAGCCACGAGGAGCTGCCCGGTCCCATCTACCTCCAGGGCAGCGAAAAGGGCCACGTGATGTTCCGCAGCATCGTCATCACTCCAGCTGTCAAGTGAAAGTCTCCCCCCAGACAAAAACGCGTGGGCACTCGCGACAAACGAAAGCCCACGGGCTTGCCGGAGATTGGAAGACAATTCTAGAATTATCTAGACTTATGTGCTCCTGGCGCGTAAGCTGCTTCTGAAGGGGAATCTCGTGCCCAAAACGCTTACTAAAAAGATCGGCCTGGAGATGGATGCTCGCCTCTATCAGGCGCTATCTAAGCTCGCCAAGGAAAATGGACAATCCCGCCGCTTTCTTCTTGAGAAAGCCCTGGAGCATTACATCCGCTTCGTGGTTCCTTCTCAGGGCACAGTGCGTCCTGAAGTCATGAACCAATTCCGCCGCTCCACCGACAAAAACCGTAAGCTCCATCATCTCTTGGCGAAGTAAATTCTGTGGTCACTGAAAAGGATATCTCACCTCGCTACATCTACCTGACCGTTGGCGAAGCCATCGAGATGCATCGTCAGCTCATTGATGAATTTGGCGGCATCCACGGCCTTCGCGACCGGGGCCTCCTCGAAGCGGCCATCTTTCGTCCCCAGAATGGCTACTACGACGACCTCATTCACGAAGCCGCGGCCCTCATGGAGTCTCTCGCGAACAACCACGCTTTCCTCGACGGCAACAAGAGAATCAGCTTGGCCGTAACCGACACTTTTCACCGCATGAACGGCTATTACCTTGACTTGGAGCCGATAGCTGCAAACAAATTCATACTCGACTCCATCAGCAAGCGAGAATTTCGAATTCGCCAGATTCGGGAATGGCTCACCGCCCACGTGCAGCCCATCGACCAGGACTGAGCAAGTGAAGGCGGTGCGATCCAACTTTCCCAATCGCCATCTCGCTCAAAAGTTTCCTGGAGTATCGATATACAAGATGCTTGTCGATGCAATCATCCGCCCAAGATGTAATATGTCCGCGGACGGAGAGGGAAGGAACAGACATGCTGAGACTTCTGCGAATTGTGCTTGTAGCGGCCGTACTTGCAGCGCCCCTGGATGTTCCCGTCGTCAAGGGGCAGGAACATCCCATCGTTTTAAAAGCCTCGACAATTCTCGACGGCAGGGGCCAGGTTCTCCGCAACACCATCATCGTTGTCGAAGGCGGTAAAATCTCGCGCATCGAAGGCGGCGCGCCTGCCGGCGCGATCACCTACGATCTAAGCGGCTTGACCGTCACTCCCGGCTGGATCGATACACACGCGCACATCTTCTGGCATTTTGATAACGGCCGTCTTGCCGGGAAAGACGAGCCTCCCGTCCGCGCGATGCTCCACGCCGCGGACAACGCCATCCTCACCCTCAATGCCGGTTTCACGACCATCCAGAGCCCTGGCTCGCCCGAAGACAAGGACTTGCGCGACGCCATCGCGCGCGGAATTATCCCCGGCCCGCGCATGCTCACTTCGCTCGAACCGCTGGACGAGAAGAGCGGCTCGCCCGAAAAACTCCGCGAACTGGTCCGCGAAAGAAAACAACAAGGCGCGGACTTCATCAAACTTTTCGCCTCAAAAAGCATCCGCGAGGGCGGCACCCAGACCATGACGGACGACCAACTTGCTGCTGCTTGCGGCGAAGCCAAGTCCCTCAGCCTGCGCACGATCGTTCACGCGCACTCCGCGGAATCCGCGAAGGCTGCGACGCTCGCAGGTTGCACGACGATCGAGCACGGCGCCTACGTTACCGACGACGTATTCGCCCTCATGGCCCAGCACGGCACCTACTACGATCCCAACATCGGCCTCGTGCTCCAAAACTATCTTGAAAACAAGGAAAAATTCCTCGGCATCGGCAATTACAACGAACAAGGCTTCGCCTTCATGGAGAAGGGAATCGCCATCGTCCTCGACACTTTCAAAAAAGCGCTGAAGCACAAAGACCTGAAGATTGTTTACGGCACCGATGCCGTCGCGGGTGCGCACGGACGCAATGAGGAAGAATTCATCGTGCGCGTGCGCGATGGTGGCCAGAGCCCCATGGCCGCGATCCTGTCCGCCACCTCGATCTCCGCTGAATCCTTGGGCCTGCAGGGCAAAATTGGCGCCATCGCGCCCGGAATGGACGCGGATATCATCGCCATGGACGGCGACCCTCTTCACGATGTCACCGCCGCTCGCCGCGTGGTGTTCGTCATGAAGGGCGGCAAGGTCTATGAAAATCTCGCTCCGGACGCCAAAAGACACGCCCAACAATAAGCGCGATCGCCGTCTTACCGAACCAGGCTCCAGGGATAAATTCCCACATTGATTTTCATAATAAAGTAGCTGAATCCGCCGGCATCGGGCTTCGGCTGGTGCGGCATGTCCGGCGGAATCAGCAGCCAGTCACCCGCTTTCACCTTAAACGTTTGCCCTCCGATGATCGGTTGTCCGCGATACTCGCCTGGCACGGGGCCATCTTTATCCATCAGGTTCTGCCGGTTGGCGATTTTTCCGCCCACAATCATCTCGCCTGTGCCGCCGGTGATCACGTAGAAATCGTAAGCTCCGGCGTGCATTTCCGCGTCGTCCCAAAGGCTGTTCACCTTCGTCAAGCTCAGCACCGGCTGCTCACGATGCATGCGGTACAGCATGAACATGCTGAAATTGCGCGTCTGAATATGCACGGGCCCGCCCCCGATCGATTGCGAACTGCCACTGCCGGCCTGCGCCACCAGCTTCGCTGCCTTCTCCGCCATTTCGGCATGCGCCCTCTTTATGTCGTCTATATTCCAGTAGGTGATGGGAGGCGCGTCGGGAGCCAGCGCTGGGGCGCGCGGCGAGTTGAAACCGAAGGGCATTACTTCGGGTTTATTCTCCTGTTTATTTTCCTGAGCCGCCGCGCTCGGAACCAGCGAAAAATTGTCAATGTGCCCGCTCAAGACTTCTTGTGGATTTGGCTTTGCCGCATACCCTGCGACATAACCGGCTAACGCCGACACAATTACAATCGCGGGAATCACTAGTTTTCTGCCTTGCATGATTCGAACCTCCGTAGGCGAATTTTGCAGACCGTCGCCTTGGCGGCAGCGACAAGCGTTTGGCCAGTCCCTGACTACTTCTTCGGCGCCGGTTTCATTGCTTCAAAGCGAATTTCTTTCAAGAACTCCGCCCGCCGCGATAGTTCCGTTTTTCCCGCTGGGAATTTATTGGCGTTCAATGTGTACGCGAGAATGTCGGCGTTCTGCTGGCGGTTTAACTTTCCCGGAGAATTTTGCGGCATGGTCTTGCGTATTCGTTCGAACAAATCGCCCAGCGTCAGCCCGTTCCAATTTGACAGGAACGCTCCGCCGGTCAGCGGAGGCGCCGATTCACCTCCAGCGAGCGTTTCGCCGTGGCAGCTCTTGCATTCCTTTTGGTAGAGCGCCTCGCCGCGCTTTGCCTGCTCCTCCGTAAAAACGCCGTCCCACACCGAGCGCGTTTCCGCTGGCGCTGGTTCCTGCGCGCGCAGCGTCCTGTGAGAAGCGTCAATCGCAACTGCAGCCATCAAGGCCAGCGATGCGCTCAAAAGCTTCGCGCGTCGACTCAGATTATTCTCCCGGCGCGGGCAGTGAGTATGCGATGTATTCACCCGAATAAGGCCCGCCGCTCACCGCCACCACGATGTACTGCTTGCCCTTCACCATGTACGTCATCGGCGATCCACTCTGTGGCGCCGGCATGTATACCGCGCCCACCTCTTTCCCCGTAGCTTTGTCATACGCGCGCAGCATCGCTCCCCGTGGATGGTCCGCGGTCGTCGTCACTTGCCCCTCGCCCGCGATCACCAGCGTCTTCGTGACCAGCGTCCCGATGTTGTACGTCTGCTGCCCGGTCCGCGGAATGTTCCTTTCCTTAAACGCCGGATAATTTCGCACCACTTCAGGCGTTTCCCCGTGCGCGATCTGCCAAAGAATCTTCCCTTCGTCGAGGCCGATCGCCGTAATCGTTCCGTAAGGAGGCTTGATCAACGGCAGCCCGTCCACGTTCATCCGGACGTACGAACTTGCTGCTGCTTTCTTCGGTGGCATCGGCGAATCCGCGCCGGCGTTTTCGCCCGGCCCTCTCAGGATGCTTACCTCGTGTCCGGCGACGCCCGCGATGTAATTCAAGTCGGACACATCCTTCGGCGCGGGAACAAGTCCAATCGGCTCCACGCAAGCGTTGCACGCGTAGACATATACGACGTGCTTCTCTGGATCGTACGATCCGCCTGGCCAGTTCGTTCCGCCAGACGCCGTTCCCAGAGTGAGAGTCCCAAGCGGACCGTCCGCTTTGCTCTCAACGGGCGGAGTAAACACAGGGCCCAAGTGGTATTTGGAAGCAATAGTCTTTGCCTGCTCGTGCAGCTCCGCATTGAAGTCGATCAAATCGTCGATGGACACTCCATTGCGGCTATACGCCGGCGGCTTCGTGGGGATCGGCTGCGTCGGTGCATACCACTCTCCGGGCACGCTGCCCACTTCGACCTTTTGCTCTTCGATGGGCCACACCGGTTTCCCAGTGATGCGATCGAACACATAAAGGAATCCTTGCTTCGATGGCTGTGCAACCGCTTTGATCGGCTTGCCATCAACCACAATGTCCGCAAGGATCGGCGCCGACGAAATGTCCATATCCCACAATGGATGATGGACCAATTGGAAGTGCCACTTCCGCTTCCCGGTTTTCAAATCCACGCATACCAAGCTCTCGCCGAACAAATTGTTTCCCGGCCGTTGCCCTCCGTAGTAATCGCTCGTGGGCGATTCGACCGGCAGATAGACCAGCCCGAGTTGCTCATCCACGGTGATCTGCGTCCAAACTCCCGTGTTTCCCGTGTACTCCGCGGAATCGTTCAGCCAAGTGTCGTAACCAAACTCGCCTTTCTTCGGGATGGTGTGAAAAATCCAAAGCCGCCTGCCCGTGCGCACGTCGAATCCGCGCACGTAGCCCTTATTATTTTTTATGCTTTTCGGCGTCATTCCCTCGCGGAACGCTGCTCCCACGATCACCGTATCTTTGGCCACCACCGGTGCGGACTGAATTCCAATTTCGCCCGTCGTCAAATCTGGAAAGATCGTCTGATCGTCATCGAGCTTCAAGTCCAGCGCGCCGCCGTTTCCAAAGGTCGCAACCAGCATGCCGGTTTTAGCATTCAAGCAGATGAGCCGGTAGCCCGGCGTCACATAGAAAATTCGCTCCTCCTTTCCGTCGGACCAGTAAGCCAAACCACGCCCCGAAAGTTGTCTGGGAGCGGCCCCGCCGCGTGCGCCTTCATGTTCGCCATGGGTCCAGAGCAGTTCGCCGGTGGCCGCATCCAGCGCAATCACGGCGCGCCGCGATCCTGCGGTCGCATACAGAACATCATTGATCATCAGGGGGGTGCCCTCGAGCTTGTATTCGGGCCGGTTGCCGAAATTATCCGTCTTAATCCGCCACGCGATTTCCAGGTCGTTGAAATTCGAGGCGTTGATCTGCTCCAGCGGACGATAGCGCGTACCCGCCAGATCCGCCGCATAACTTGGCCACTCGGTATCCTTGGCGCGATATTGCGCCGAAGTTTGCGCGGGCAGCAAGGCGAGCCCTGCGCTTACCCACAAAATTCCGAGTCTCCAGCTGCTCGTTTTCCCGCGTAGCATCGCCACTCCTCCGCGAAACTCGAACGCTTTCAGGCACAGCGCTCAACCCATTTTCTTGATTTCTTCCAAAGCTTCCTTGATTTTCGCCTTCTGTTCCTCAGTAACGTCGGAATTTGGCGGCCGCTGGTAAAACTGTCGCGTCCCCATTTGCAGGCTGAGCGCGTATTTCATCGGCCCATATTCGTCCACGCCGCCCGCTCGCAGCAACTTAAGCGCCGTCTCCAATTTTGCCAGCGGCTCGGCAATGTCCTTTCCCGCACGTTTCGCCGCAAACACCGCCGCAATGAGCGCCGTGAAATTGTTGCCCTCGGCCAGAATCGCGCCCATTCCATTGTCCATGGCGTATTTCAAGTTGTGCGTCGTTCCCGTGCGCATGTTCAGCTTGGGAAATTCCGCGACAAATTTGTGATACTCCTCTTCATCCGAGCTCGAATCCTTTATTCCCGCAAGGTTCGGATATTTTTCCAGGCTGTGCATCAAATCGAGCGAAATGGGAATGCCCGTCGCAAACGGAATGTGATACAGATTGATCGGGATCGTCACCTTTTCAAAAATCAGTGAGAAGTATTTCGTCAATCCTTCCAGCCGCGGATGTTTGTAATAGAAGGGCGGAACGATCAACAAGCCGTCCGCGCCGTTCTCTTGCGCGTGCTTCGACAGTTCGAGCGTTTCGGGGAAATTAGCCGTGCCGGGCGAAACGATAAGATTCAATCCGTTCCTGTGCTTGAAAGCGCTTTCGGCAATTTTCTTGCGCTCCTCAACCGAAAACGAAGGAAACTCTCCCGTGGTGCCGAGCACCACCACTCCATCGGCCCCTTTTTCTTTCAGGTAAGCCAATAGGTCCTTATACAGTTCCGGATCGAAATTCAGATTTTTGTCGCACGGCGTCGAGGCCGCCACCCAAAACAGTTGTTTTTCTCCCGCCGCGGCCGGGAGCTTCGGTTCGGGCGGGACGGCGCTCGACGCTGCGGAAACGGCCGTCTCTCCAACCACTCCGAGCGCCGCTGCCGCACCCATCGCTCCAAGAAAGGTTCTTCGAGTCGTTTGCATGTGTGGACCTCCGGAAAGTTTCCGCGAGTCTATGCCAGACCGGTTCAATACTCAAAGGGCTACTTCCACCTCTCCGGACTTGTGAGCCCATAAGGCAGGCCCAGCGTGACAATTTGATATTTCCCAAGTCCGGTTGGTATTCAGTCTTAAAAATCACATTCGTGGTAAACCACCGCGGACTAAGTGACCGGAAACGGGACGCTTTGTCCCACACTCGGACGGTCCATGGCGCCGGTTGCGGCCGCGATTTTTCCCTTATTCCATTGTTTTCAATATTTTAACGGCTCCACTCGCTGGCGCTCGAGGTGCGACTCTTAGCACTGCTATGAGCACTGCAACTGTAGCATTGGAGAGGTATAGTTTTAAGCCGGCAAACGCCCTAAACACCTCTGCTGCCGCCAAACGCAAAATTCTGGCGGACGCTCGGCTGGGTAATGGCGATGCGTTTGCCGAGATGGTCCTGCCCTATGCTCCGGGTCTTTACCGGCGCGCATTGCGTTTGACGGGAAACTCCGCGGATGCCGAGGACGCCCGTCAAGAAGCCCTGCTGAAGGCATTTTCGCGCCTCGACCAGTTTGCAGGTCAACAAGTCGAAGGAAAGGACGATCTCCACGCCTGGGTCTCTCGGATTACCACCAATGCTTCCATCGACCTGATCCGCCAGCGCCGGGAAGGGAAATACATCTCGCTCGAGGAGCCTGCAGTCGGTCCCGAGGAAACCTTCGGTAGCCGGCTGGCGGCGCGCACGGATAATCCGGAAGAGCTCTACGCGCGGCGGGAATCGCGTGCACTGATTGCAGGCGCCATCGCGCGGCTTGCGCCGGACTTGCGCCAAATCTGTCTGCTGCGTGATGTCTTGCAATATTCCACGCACGAAGTGGCGGCCCGCCTCGGGATTTCAACCGTGGCCGTGCGCCTGCGCCTGTTCCGTGCGCACAGACGGCTCCGGGAAAGCCTTCGCGACCGCATGAGGCAAAAGCAACAGCGATCAGCATCGGGCGTGGCAAGGTCGCACATGCCAAAAACCAGCAATTCGAAGCACAGCGCCGAGCTCCTCTCCATAAGTTCCCAAGCGCAATACGCCTGCGGCGACTAGCCGATTTCGGCCGCCGAACACTCTGCTCAGGCAGAATTCCCAACTGCCAGACGCGGGTTGTCTCAGTCTTTCCCGCGCATTTTTTTTGGCACAGGATGAAGCAGCCGCTTCGGGCCGCTTACAAACGGATTGCCGTGTTCGTAGAAGCGAAATAAACGGTCAGCGGCATGCCTGATGCCGATGCGCACGGTGGTGCCAACGTTAATGTCCCCAGTGGCCCCGCGGTTCAAAATCCTGGGAGAGACCGCCACGCCGAGCCACAGCGGACCACGTGAAAAGAGGTCCAGCCCATCGAGGCTTCGGTCGATTCGCAGCGCTGCGGCAAGCCGCCCTGGACCGCGCGTCAGATTCAGAAGCTCAGTGCTCTTTCGATGATGCTGCATAATCTCGATTCCTTCGAGAGGTTCAATCGCCCGAATCAATACCCCTCCGCCGATGCCTGCGCGTTCGCTCGAAATATTCAGCATGAAGTGCATGCCGTAATTGAAATAAACATATACATGCCCATGCCGCAGAAAAAGTGACCGGTTCCGCCGCGTCGGCCCTCGAAAATGGTGCCCCGCGGGATCTCCTGGCGGATAACCTTCCGCTTCCACAATCCGCCCGCTGAGCCGGCCCTCCGGCAAATCGTGAACCACGACCTTTCCGATGAGAAATCTCGCAAGCTCCAGCGTGTCGCAGGGAAGCTCCTTCCGGGTAATGCGGCGCAATTTGATGGAATGGCGATCCACGGCTTACAGCGAACTTGCGTCGGGCGGCTCGTTGTTAAAAAGCCGCGCCAGCTCCGCGTGGTCGATCACGACCGCGGGGTCCGATTGAATTGCATCAAAATATTTCTTCTGGAAAGCGTCGCCCGATTCTGACGGCGCAAACATTTTGCGAGCCAGAGAGATGGCTGTGCGGGTGTCTTCCGGTGTAACGGGATTTTCACCCGCAAGAGTTTCATCGAGACGCACCACAAATTCGGAAATGTTGTGAAGCCATCCAAACTGCTGATGGTCGATGACTAGCCGGAACAGCTCTCCCACAGTCACTTTCCCATTGGCGCGTTCGTATTCGCGGCGCTCCATATCCAGCAGCGTCTTGTGAACACGGAGCAATGCGAGGCGCAGTGTGATGAGCTTCTCGCGGGCGCTCGTTTCGTTATTTCCTCTTCCAGATGAATTGGCCTCGGGAGGTGTCATGGTTGGTAGGCAGCTTTTATTCTCCGCCAGATCACTGCCAAATTCCAATCCCCCTCACGGCGCGGCCCCGCATGCATCCGTAGGGGCACGATACTTCGTGCCCTCTTCCCCTTAAGTGTTTGCTGTAACGAGCAAAACTTTCAGTCGTGGTATCGCTTTTCCCCAACCGGCAACGCGATGGCGAGCCGGTTCTGCGGTGGCGGCAGCGGACACGTGGCAAACGATGTGTATGCGCACGGGGGATTCTCCAGGCGATTCAGATCGAGCCACAGTTCACCCGGCTTATCCAGTCCGTTGCTCGGCAGAACGGTATAGAGAAACCTGCAAGCGGGATACGTCGTCTTCGAACTAGTAGCGTCACGCAGAATGAAAAATAGCTGCGGCGAGGCCGGGTCTTCAAGCACCGGTTCCAGTCGGTACGTTTTTCCGTCCAATGCAAATTCGGCCACGCCTGGAACCGGCTGCGCATACGTCGTCCCCGCCAGCGTCGCCAGCGTAACCGACTTCGGCGGATTGTACGGAATCCATTTCGCCTTAACGCGATATTTTATGTCTGGGTCGTACCAGTTCAAACCGTGGAATCCGATAAGCGTGGGCGATTTCGAGTCCTTCACCCGCAGCGCATACCGGTCTGCGCGCCAAATGACGTACATGTTGAGCGTACCTACCGTGAGGTGAGGAGCGTTCTTGTCCGTGTCCGCGTCTACAGGAATAATCTGTGCCTTCGCCGGAGCATCCCCCACTCGCAAATCTGGCGGAAACCCGCTTGGAGGCGGAAGAAGTTTGACGGTGTTGCCTTCAAGCCGGAGAATTCCGATGTGCGCCGCGCCGTTCCCCGCAAGCCGAAGCTTGTTATCGGCTGCTGTGCCGAAAGTGTTGTCGCCTGGCTGCAGCCACTCCAGGCCGGTGAGCGAAAGCCAGCCCGCGGGCTTCAAAAGATCGGCGACATGCTGTGCGCGCCACGCCGCGAGTTCATGTTCCCAGTTCGCCTCTTGCGCAACGGCCGGCGCAGCGAAAAGTACGCAGAGAATTCCGACCAAACGCATTTTATGCAAATGGCGATCCATATGCATGACCGAAATTATACCTTGGTCCCGTCTTACTTCGCGTCGTGGAAAATAATCCCCAAGGTGTACCGCGTTCCGCGAAGCACGCGGCTTACGCCGTGGCGCAGGTTGACGCGGTAGAAACCTCGCGCACCTTTCACTGGCCGGTATCGAGTTGTAAAAATAATCGCCTGCCCTTGATTTCCGCCGACCACCTCGGCCTTTGATTGCGCCCGCGGCTGCTGCTCCACCAAAATGAATTCGCCGCCTTCCCATTCGCGCCCCGCTTGCCCCAGCAGAATCACCATTTGCAGCGGAAAACTAACCTCTCCATAAAGATCCTGATGCAAACAGTTGTATCCGCCCGCTTCATAGTGAAGCATCAGAGGCGTGGGCTTTTTCTGGCCGGCCTTGTGACAAATCGCTAGAAAAGCGGCGTGATCAAGAGGATATTGAGCACCGGTCTCACCAAGCGCCTCGGCCCAATGATTCGCGATTCGCGCCAAATGTGGATACGCGGAAGTCCGAAGGCTCAAGACGTTCTGTGGCAACGGATTGTCGAAATATTTGTAATCGCCGAGCCCAAACCGATACCGTTCCATGATGACGTGGCTGCGAAACCGGCTTTCCTCCTTATAAAGCGCAACCAGTCCCGCGCATTCCTCCGCCGCAAGCAACGGTTCGGTTACGGCATACCCCCGCGCGGAAAGCGACTCTTCCGCAGCCTTCCAATCCAGCGCGTCGATTCTCTCTTCAACCGTAATCACATTTTCGCTTGATGAAAGCACAGCTCTCATAGAAATCCTCTTTGTCGCGGTGGCTGTCACAATCTCGCCGCCAATTTATGGCAAAGCACATGGCGAAAGCTATCCGTTTTTGACCATTAAATTATTTTCCCCATGCAAAGCAAACTTTCAGGCGGCGTTGGTTGAACCACGAAGCCCACGCCTGCCGCAACTGCCTGCGGCACGAGCTAACGACTCCGGCGCATTCAGAGTCGCGCCGGGCCTGAAAATGCGAAAGGGGCCGAATCCGGCCCCTGCGCATCTTCTTGCGTAGATAGAACCAATCGCGAGATTTAAGCGTGAGAGATGGGCGCGGTAGTAACCTGCGCGCCATTCCCGTTGTCAGCAAGATGGAACTGCGCGGCCTCCGTCGATCCGGCCAGCGCCGTCGTCGAAGAGGCGCCGCCGGAAACTACTTGCGCAATTTCGTCAAAGTATCCTGTCCCAACGAATCTTTGATGCGTCACGGCGCGGTACCCCAACTCCTGAGCCGCAAATTCTTCTTGCTGGAGTTTCGAGTACGCCGTCATCCCGGCCTGCGCATAGCCGCGCGCCAGATGGAACATCGACATGTTGAGCGCGTGGAATCCGGCCAGCGTGACAAACTGGAATTTGTAACCCATTTTCCCCAGCTCTTGCTGAAAATTCGCAATCGTCACGTCGTCCAGCTTCTTCTTCCAGTTGAACGACGGCGAACAGTTGTACGCCAGCAGCTTGTCCGGAAATTTCGCATGAATGGCGTCCGCGAATTTCTTCGCCTCGCAAAGATCGGGTGTAGACGTTTCACACCACAGCACGTCGGCGTAAGGTGCGTACGCGATGCCGCGCGCAATCGCCGCTTCAATCCCTCCGCGAAATTGATAGAACCCTTCCGGCGTTCGCTCCCCGTAGATGAACTCACGGTCGCGCGGATCTGCATCTGATAACAGCAAACCGGCCGAGTTCGCATCCGTTCGCGCAATCAAAATCGTCGGCACGCCGCAAACGTCCGCAGCCAGCCGCGCCGCCGTCAGCTTCTCGATGAATTCCCTCGTCGGCACAACCACTTTCCCGCCCAAGTGTCCGCATTTTTTCGCGGAAGAGAGCTGGTCTTCAAAGTGGACGCCCGCCGCCCCCGCCTCAATCATCGATTTCATCAGCTCGTACGCGTTCAGCGAGCCGCCGAAACCAGCTTCCGCGTCCGCCACGATGGGTGCAAACCAATACGTGCTACTCCGCTTCCGTTCGGCGGACTCAATCTGGTCCGCGCGGAGCAGCGCCCGGTTGATGCGCTTCACAAGGTTCGGCGCGGAATCGCACGGATACAAGCTCTGGTCGGGGTACACATCGCCTGCGGTGTTCCCGTCGGCCGCCACCTGCCAGCCCGAGCCGTAAATCGCTGCGAGTCCGGCCTGCACCATTTCGATGGCTTGGTTGCCGGTGATCGCGCCGAGCGCAGGAACGTACGGCTCGCTGTGCATCAAATTCCATAACCGCTCCGCACCGAGCCGCGCCAGCGTGTACTCAATCTGGATCGTCCCGCGCAGCCGGAGAACATCATCATACGAGTACGGACGCGTGATGCCCGCCCACCGGGCATTGCTGCTCCAGTCCGCGTGCGAATGATTTGTCTTGCCGTTGGCGCCGTTCGTTCCATTCGATGTCATCTGCGTCTCCTTGCGAAAATTCTCTACCTATATTTGTGAATACCCACTCAGGAAGATTGCTATCCCCGCCTCACTAAGCCGGATTGAATTGGTGCCTCCGGATCATTTCCTCGCTCAAGTTGCGCGCCTCGCGCAGAGAAGCCGCCGCAGCGGCATTGTTTGCGTTTGCGGGCTCGCCGAGCAGCCGCGCAAGCTCTTCCTCAAAAAGCTGGCTGATCAATTCCGGAGTATGGCGAACAGCGGCGCCAGTCTCATCGAGAATCTCCACGCCGCTCGAATGATTCAATCGCTGCGCAATCATCAGACGATAGATGCGATCGGTCGCCAGGTCCTCCATGTAGCCATCGAGCAGGCTCGCGCCCTTTCCGTTCAGCACGCCGTTCCGATACCGAATTACGGTACGAACCGCCGCTCGCGTTCCGGCGAGAGTGCGCTTCCCGACTCCTGTCGGAAGCGGCCGCAAATTCGGATGCGCATTTTGAGTTTGTGGCCGTGCACTCAGCTGATTTGGCGCTGGGAATTGCGTAACGGCGATTGCATTTTGGTCGGGATGGCCGGTCCACGCGCCATCCATCAGCGATGCCGATTCGTTTTTCTTGTCTTCCGCGAGCACCTTCAAAGCCCTCGCATTGAGTTCGGCGTCTTCACGGCTTGGGTACAGCGCGGTCATCCCGCCGATCGCGAGTAGGCCGTGCTTATGACAAATTTCCGGCATCAGTTCGCGCAAATTCTGGAAAAACGCCACGTTGTGCGGAATCGTGTTGCGGTCCGGAAGCACCCACTCCGGATTTTCAAGATTGAAGTGAATCAGGCTCGCCATGTAGTCCCATCGGCCGAGATTCAAACCCAGCAAGTGCTCGCGAAGATTCCACGCAAACTCTTCCATCTGATAGGCCAGTGGATGCGATTCCACCAGCGCCATGCACTTGATGGAGCCTTTGGGAAGGCCCTTTGCCCTCTCAATCATCTGGAAAAGATCGCGCCACCAAAGCGCCTCATCCGCGGACTCTGATTTCGGAATATAGAAACACAGCGGATGCCGCAACTCGCTCAAATCCACTTGATACGCGATCATCGCCACGTCGAACAGCGATGCAGGTAACAGTTCCCCGGGAAGGATTCCGTCCTGGTGGAGATGCAACCCGCGCGGCCGCGTGAAAATCACGGTTTTGCCTGGCAAAATCTCGACCGTCTTCTCCCGCTTTCTGTCGAAATAGGTCAATCGTCCGGCAAGAGCATCCAGAATATTTTCAATCCCGCAGATAGTGTTTTCCCAGGAGTTCGCGCAGGAGTCTTCGAGATCGAGCATCACTCCGGGCGCTCCGGAGTTCAGCATCTTCACGACGAGTTCGGCGTCATCGGCGGGGCCGGTCATCTGGTTGCGCTGATCCGCGCACCACGCCGGCAACTCGATCCGCCAGGAATTGGTAGTCGCCACGGACGGCGGAAGATAACCCGGCAATTTGCCCGCGTGCGCATCGGCGAGAGCACGTTCGCGCCGTGCGATCAGCGCTCGCTGCCGCAACGTTAGCGCCGCGTGCAGTGGCGCAAGAAACTCCAAAAATCCCGCAGGCAGGCCGCTTTCCAAATCGAACTCCTCTGGCACAGCGTTAACGGACACGACGCGATTTGAGAACGGAAGAACTGCGGTCGCCGGGGTCGGTTTTGTCGTTGCAGTCGCCATGATTTCTCTCAATCCTCCCGTTGTGCCTTGGAATGGGCTTCGGACGCTCGTGAATATGGGCAATTCGAAGGCCACTGATGAGTTTTTGGCTTTTTGTAAGCGCCGTATGCTCAAGCACATAGAAATCATGCCAGCAGCCGCGAAGAAGCCGTGAACCCGGAGCGCCAGGAAACGATAGGAATTTGCACACCAGGGATGAGTAATTTCCTTAGCAGGTATCGCTGTTCAATAAGCTGAACATATGTTCAGGATCGCGTTGCCCTCTCCCAACCATGCTTCTTCCGTGCAAAACACTGTTCAATAGCCTGAACACATATTCTATACTTGGGACAGAATCAATCTGTGGGATTCAGGGAGATGCCCAATGGCAGGAACCGATTCGAGCCCCGCGACCGCTGTCGAACGCGCGCTCAACATCCTTGAACTCGTCGCGCATCGCCGCGATGGACTTACCAATTCCGAAATTAGCCACAAGCTCGCTATCCCCAAAAGCTCGGCCAGTTACATTTTGCGGACTTTGGAACGGCGCGGATACCTCCGCCGCGATGCGGCTTCTGGCCGTTACAGGCTGGGCCTGAAAATTCTCAGCCTCGGTGGGGACGCACAGTCAAATCTGGACGTCGCGGACGTGGCTCTGCCATTCATGCGGTCGCTCGTGGAACGCGTACACTTGACCGCGCATCTTGCCGTCTTGGATCAGGGAGAGGCCGTCTACATCGAAAAAGTCGAAGCCCCGGGGGTCTTCAAAGTGAATACCTGGGTCGGCCGCAGAATGTACTTGCATTCCACGAGCGTCGGGAAAGCGCTTCTAGCGTGGCTGCCGAAACAGGAGCTGGAAGCCATCGTGCGCCAGCAAGGACTGAAAAAACGCACGCCGAAAACAATCCACACGGCATCGCGTCTGCTCGCCGATTTGGAGCTCGTACGCGAGCAAGGCCATGCGGTCGACGACGAAGAGAACAGCCTCGGCGCAAGATGCCTCGGCGCCCCAATTTTTGACGCCGAAGGAAACGTGACGGCCGCGCTTGGTGTCAGCGGCACACTCACTCAAGTGGACGAAGAAAACCTTCCCAAGATAGCCGACGCACTCAAGGAAACCGCGCGGCGCATTTCCAGGCAATTATTGAGGAGCGGAGCCGCCGGGGCGGCCTAGCATTTCCCAGTGTTCGCCCTCGATTTACTTGTCAGTGCTCACGACTCTGAGATTGTTTTTCACCGAAAAAACATTGGGAACCTGGTTGGCGCGAAGATTCGCCAGGTTCTTATCCGACTCGTTGTCGACTACGCCTTCCAGCGTGACATTTCCATTTTTCACGATGATGTGAATCGACGGTACTGCCGAAAAACCGTAACGCGAAAGCCCCGTCTCTCCATAAACCGCCCGGTAGACGGCCCTGCGCAATTCATCATCCATGGGCGACAACGGCAGCACTTCAATATTGTTCACGACCGACCCTATTCCCTCGATGTGCTTTACAACTGCTTCGGCGTCGGACTTAAGCGTGGGGCGCACGACCTGTCCTTCCAGTGTTACCTTGTCTCCTTCCACCTCGTAGGACAG
Organism: Candidatus Acidiferrum sp.; assembly: GCA_041486245.1. Classification (GTDB taxonomy): domain Bacteria; phylum Acidobacteriota; class Terriglobia; order Acidiferrales; family UBA7541; genus Acidiferrum. The sequence continues at coordinate 1,865 of JBGPLB010000017.1, read as the reverse complement.
ATTGTCGAAAACGCTGTAGTAAGGCAGCATGACCAGCTCGTGCCGCACTTCGCGAATTAATTGCTTCTCCGTCTTCGGTTCACCTTGGTTCTTGGATTTCTGCAAAGGCGTGGCTGAAACGCATGGAACAGTTGCAAAAAACGCGGCCAGCAGCACCGCGGTGATGATGGCCCTGAGTTCTTTTTTCATAATCTACTCCTCACGTGAGTTGGGGCGACCTCTATTGGTTAGATTCAAGATGCATAGGGAAGGGGTGCATAGCCCTTTGCAGGGACGCAGGTGTTAGCATACAAAAACGGGATTCTTTTGCCCACGTAAATTGGAAGTCGCGCGGATCCGATTCGTGCCGAAGGAAGAGCTGGCTAAAGCATGGCCGCTCGGGAGAGAGTAGCGACGTGTTGATCATCGGGCATCGCGGAGCTTCCGGGCACGCCCCGGAAAACACGCTGGCCGCGTTCAAGAAGGCCGTGGCTTTGGGAGCCACCTTCATTGAAACGGACTTGCAGCTTTCCCGCGACGCGCGCTTCGTCGCCATCCATGACGACAGCGTGGACCGCACGACCAACGGCCAGGGCAAAGTACACGATCAGACTCTCGCCGTTCTGCGGCGGCTGGACGCGGGTTCGTGGTTCGGCAGTGAATACGCGGGAGAGCGGATTCCGACTCTCGAAGAAATTCTGGAGTTCTGCAAAAAGAACGACGTAGTATTTTATTTGGAATTGAAGCCTAGCGGCTCCTGGGGCGGCGAGCACGCTTTGATCGGCGCGCTCCGAGAGTCTGGAGAAGTGGCGCGCGTAGTGGTGATTTCTTTCGATCCTTCGATCCTGGCCAGTTTGCGGAAGATCGAGCCGACGCTCATGACTGGCGTTTTGTATGACGGGCAGCTCGCCGATCCTTTGAAATCCGCGCTGGATGTTGGCGCGCGGCAGCTCGTCGCGCGCGGCGACCTGGTGACTCCGACGATGCTTGCCGAAGCCCGCAAAAAAGATCTGCAAGTTGTGTGCTGGACGGTGAATCACCCGGCGCACATTCGGCTGCTCATGGCCGCCGGCGTGGATGGCATGATGAGCGATTATCCGGACCGCTTGATTGCGGCGCAGAAGAAGGACGGCGAGAAGAGCTAGCGCGCAACCGTCAGGGAAGCGTGAAGCGCGGCGAACTGAACGACGGAAAGCTGCTCCCCGCGCGCGTCTGGCCGCAGACTCTGTCCAGCGAGGGCCTCCCGCACGCCATCCGGTTTCGCGACCGACCGCAAGTTGTTCACCAGCGTCTTTCGCTTCTGGGAAAAACACAGTTTTACAAAATCCAGGAAGGCTAGTTCATCGGGGAGCGCCAACTTTGCGCGTTCGCCGGGAAGAAGAAGCGTTACGAGGGCGGAGCCAACTTCCGGCGGAGGGCTGAAAGCAGTGCGCGGGATGCGCAGTACGAGCTCCGGGCGAGTGAAGAGTTGTGTGACGACGGAGAGATAGCCGTACTCCTTGGTCCCCGGTTTTGCAGTCAGACGAAGCGCGACTTCCTCCTGAATGACGATGTGAATTTCGTCGATCTGATCCGCGAAAGTAAAACAATGTTGCAAAATCGGCGATGTAATGTAATACGGCAAATTTCCGTAGAGATGGATGCGGCGTCCAGCGGCGAGAGCGGCGAGATCGGTTTCCAGAACGTCGCCGGGAACGGCGGTGAGATTCGGGAATTTTTTCGTGAGGCGCTGGAGGCGCGCCAGAAGCAGCGCATCCAGTTCGATCGCGTAAACGGGCGCACCAGCGGAAGCGAGATGCTCGGTCATTTCACCGTGGCCTGCGCCAACTTCAATCCAGCAGTAGGATTGAGCCTGCGGAATCGCTGAGCCCACGCTCGAGTGTGGT
>JBGPLB010000016.1:0-40243 GCA_041486245.1 Candidatus Acidiferrum sp. | reverse complement strand
CTACTCGTAAACACATGGCATAGACGACCGGCCTGAAGGCCGGCGCCTACACTCGCCGCTACCTCCCTCCCAGGACTCCTCTTAGGACACAAAATATGGCAAACAAAAAACTCAACCCGAAACTGCTGTGGGTGTTGTTTGAAGATGTGCTCGCGCCGGGACTCGGACTGACCGTCAAGGACCGGGCGGTCTATTCTTATTTGTTGCGGCATACTCTCGTCGTGGGCAAGCGCCGCTTGCACTTTGCGGTTACTGCGTTAGCTCGGACTCTGGGTATGTCAGCCGGGCGGACGCGCGAGTCGGTGCGCCGGTTGGATGAGTTGGGGGCTTTACACGTGCTGAAACGCGGCAAGACCGGCCATCTCGCCGAGATGCGGCTGCCCGAGAATGTCCTTGCAATCCGATCGGGTGGAAATGGGGCGACCTCCGCCGGGCGGGGACTCCTTTCTCAGCAACACGCCGGGGCCATCGAAGAGCATTCGGTGGCGAATATCGAAACCAGGGACTTCTGGAAAACCTGGGTACTCCGCAAAGCCATACACGATCGCGAAGGCGGCACTTGCTTTTACTGCCTTCGGCGGACTCTCTCTAATGTGCGGTGCCTCGACCACGTTGTGCCACGCGTCCGCTACGGGCGCAATTCCTACCGGAACCTGGTTTCGTGCTGTATCGAATGCAACTCAGGCAAATGCGACCGTTCCGCACCGGACTTTCTGCGGATTCTCTACCGTAAGGGGCGGCTCACCGCGGCGGAACTCGACGGCCGACTCGTCGCGTTGAAAGACCTTGCTGCGGGCAAGCTGCGGCCCGCGGGGTTCTGATGATGCAATTGCTCGTTGATCTTGTCGTCAGGCCGGGCTAAAGCCCGGCGCCTACAAAAACGCGTGGCGGGGTGCGGTTAGCTGATGCGGGTGGGGACGGCGGTGCGGGTGGAGCGGAGGGTGCGAAGGCGGGTGAAGAACCGGTTGGCGGCGTAGATGTCGCGGGCGATTTGGACGCGGAGTTCTTCGGGGCCGCTAAACTTTTTTTCTTCGCGAAGGCGCTTCCAGAACTGGACCTCGACGCGGCCGGGCGTTATTTCGTCGAGAGGCTCGAGAACATGGGTCTCAACGCTTAGCGCTGAGCCGTTAAACGTTGGCCGTATGCCAATGTTTGTCACTGAGCGGCGAGTTCGCGATTCGCTCTCGATGCGTGTGCGTGTCACGTAAACTCCTCGCGCGGGGAGAAGCTCCTGTTCGGGCGCGAGATTCAAGGTCGGAAATGTGAAGCGACGGCCCGTACCCGTTCCTGGAACGACTTTCCCCGTTAGCACGAAGGGACGGCCAAGAAGGCGCCCGGCGTGGGCGACGTCTCCGGCGGCAATTTCGCGCCGGATGATGGTGCTGGAGACCACTTCTCCTTTGTGAACAACGTGGGGAATGACGACCACTTCAAAGCCGCGTTCAGCGCCTAGCTGGAGCAGAAGCCGCGCGTCGCCGGTTTGTTTGTGGCCAAAGCGAAAATTCTCTCCGACAAAAACAGAGCGGACTTGAAGGTCTCGAACAAGAATTTGATCAACAAATTCCTGAGGCGACAACTTGGCAAGGTCGTGGGTGAACGGCAGAACGACAGCTGCGTCCATGCCCATGGCGGCAAAACAGGTCAGACGCTGTTCGTTGGTGGAAACACGCAACGGCGCGGACTCCGGCCGCAGAACTTTTTGCGGCAGGGGATCGAACGTTAAAGCCGTGGCCATTGCTTTATGCTCGCGCGCGCGAGCGATGGTGGCGCGCAAGATGGCCTGGTGACCCAAATGAATGCCGTCAAAATTGCCGATGGCGAGGGTGCTGCCGCACCCCGAAGCCGAATGGCGAGCGGCCCAAGCCTGGGAAGACGAAAAGAGCTCAAGCGGAGAAGACCGGACTGCGGATTTGCGAGGTGCAGCTCTTTCGTCCACTTCGTCGACGTTCACTACGATTTCGAGGCCGTCGTAAGCAAGCTGCACATTCGAATGTCCAAGCTTGCGAAGACGTTCATTGGTTTCTGCGTGGGCCAAATCGTGGGCAATGTGCGTAAACCAGGCGCGACGGGGGTTCATCTCTTTGATGAGCGCCAGGGCTTGGTCGACGGTCTGATGCATGGGATGAGGAATGTCGCGCAAGGCGTCGATGATCAGTTCATCGAGATCGTTCAAGAGCGGGAGTGAGGAATCGGGGATGGAGCTGAAGTCCGTCAGGTAGGCGGCACGCCCGAAGCGGAAGCCCAGCACATCCATGTCGCCATGCAGGAGCGGAATGGGAGTGAACGTGATTCCCAGGAGCTCAAAGGGCTCCTTGACTTCATGAAGAGTGACGCTCGGAATGGAGCTGAGCTTCGGTTTGCCATCGAAAATGTAGGCGAATGCCCGGCGTATGATCTGGAAGGTCTCTTCGTTGGAGTAAATTGAAAGCGCGGTTTGCTGACGAAGATTGTAAGGGCGGATGTCGTCGAAACCCATTATGTGATCCGCGTGGCCGTGCGTTAGCAGAACGGCGTCCAGCCGTTCGAGCCCGGCGCGCAAACCTTGCTGGCGAAAATCAGGGGTTGTGTCGATGACGACGTTCCGCCCATCGCGAGACAGCAGCAGGGAAGGGCGGAGGCGGTTGTCGTGCGGGTCGGAGGAAGTGCAGACGCGGCAATGGCAGGCGAGCGTCGGAACGCCCATGGACGTGCCCGAGCCAAGTACGGTTATTTTTAGCGGAACCGTGGGCATGCTGAGAAAGCTGAACCTGTTGTTACAGCCGGGCGAACTTGCAGACGCAATGCTGACTAGGGCCGCGTCTTAACTTTTGCCTGCGTGGCGGCCTGCGCCGCAACCGCCTGATTTACTTCCAAATAGGTCATCTTCAATTTGCCCAAGAGATCGAGCAAAAGGTTATCGTCCTCCGGAGCAAGGTTGCCCTTGGTCTTCTCGTGCAGGGCGTCGAGCATGTCGATCAATTCATGCGCGGCTTCGGGATCGATCACGGGCTGGCCGGTGCGCGGATCGGCGTAGGCGCCCAATACCATGGCGGCATTGCTGCCTATCATGCGAACGAGATTCTCAAATGCTGGCGAGCGTTTTGGTACCTCCGCGGCAGGCAGCGGCGCGGCTGGTTTGGGAGCTTCGGCGACGGGATGCAGGCGTTCCTCACGCTTGGCCTCCCGTTCCTTCTCCTCCACAGCCTCCTTGCGGAGCTCACCTTCGGCGGTGAAGGGCCTGCGATCGATAACGCGGAATGAGTCTTCGTGCTTGTGATCGGTCAAGGGGACAATCCTCGGCAATAATTCTCCAGATAAGTCTAGCACGGGTCGGAGCTTTCGGAAGTGCCACGGTTCGGAGGAGTAGTGGGGCTGTCTCCGATTACTGCGGCGGTCTCAATGGGTCGACGAAACACTAGCTCGAAGTCTTCTCATAGGGGGCACAAGCTCCGGCAAACCAGCTGTCGAGGTGTTATGGCGATTCACTTGACCGGTAGCGCTCTCTTCAGGAACTTACCTCAGCAAGTGCTAGGTCAAATCGGTTTTGACGCGTCCTTTGCAAAGGACCGTCAGAAATCCTCTATGTGCCACACATTCTTAGTGCCGTTGACTTCCGTTATGGCCAGCAATCGCCCGTTCGGTGACGGGATTGCAGACCAAATGTCATTTGAGGAATGCAGCAGCACAGAAGCTTTGCCATCGAGCGTGACATTCAGCAACGCACTATCCTCTTCGCGACTATGCGAAGTAATGAAGAGACTCCTGCCATCCCCGGACCAATCTACGTTCACTAGTCCGCTCCATCCTTTTACAACCACATCACGGGTTTTGCGCGTGGAGGTCGACCGGAGTTGGATCGTTCCTTGGTTGGGGCGACGAACGATGACCGCTAGCTGTGAACCATCCGGGGACAAGCTCCAACTGATCGGGGGATCGATTTGCGGGGGATCTGTACTTTTCCCGCTCTTCACATCGAACAGGTACGTTTCCTCAGTATTTCCCTTGTTGACGCTGTAGAGGCAGAGCCTTGATGGCAAGCGCGCACACTGCACGTTCCAGATGCGAAAGTCTTTGAGGATCAATCGGGGAGTTCCGCCGTGTATTGGAATGGCGTAAACGGCGGAAGAAGTTTCGGGACTTGCGGACTTAGGAGTCGAAATGTACAAGATCTCCGAGCCGTCGGGCGTCACTCTGGATTCTGAGAACTGCTCTCCCCTAACCATCAGACTTTCCGCCAAGGGCTGATCGATGGCCTGTTTGAACATCTCTGGAATACCGTTTCGATCGGAATAAAAGAGGACTTCCTTACTATCCGGTGTCCAGGACCAGACGAGGCTTGCACTCTCATCGAGCGTCAACCGTCTGTGCGCGAGCAAGCGTGTACCGTCCTCGGCCAGCGTACCGATGTAAACATTAGGCGACGAACCCGCCCTTAGGAAGATAAGTGCTTTCCCGTCGGCGCTACTGGTAATTCGGGAAATCAAACCATGCCCTGTGGTGGCAATGCGTCTGGGGGGCTCGGGAACTTTTCCGGATTGCTTCAACCTCACCGTCCACAGGCTGGAGCGGTCCCCGGCAAGGGCGTAGATGAGGCGACCATCGGGCAGCCAGCGCAGAGCAACAAATAAGCGACTGTCTGAAATGAGGGTCTCAGCTCTGGCGTTTTGCCATTCATTGACCTCTACGGAATTCGTCGACATGTTGTACGCCCAACTTGACCTGAGGTAAGCGATTCGTTTGCCATCGGGAGACCATGCCGGCATTCCCACCTCCGAGCCATCCGACTTATCCGCTGCAACGTTGACCTGATCTGTCCCGTCGGAGCGCATTACCCATACTTCTCGACCAAAGAGGCCTTCGTAAGTTAAGTCACGTCGCCGGAACGCAATGTGAGACCCACTCGGTGATACCGATCCTCCCGAAGCGTCAGTTGCCAGTTGGCGGGGCGAGCCTCCGAATATCGAGATACTCCAGAGGCTGGCCTTATTAGGTTGTTCTTCGCGCGAGAGAAGTAAATGAGATCCATCGGGAAACCAGTCGTCCACACGGGCAAAGAAGTTTGGCGGTAAGGGCACAGAGTGAGCTTCACCCGTGCGAATCAGCTTCAGATAGATACCTGTATTGTCCGCGTAGGCCAGGTACTTGCCGTCAGGAGAGATGGCCGCGCTGCTCACGCTATTTTCTGATGAATTCGAGGTTAGCCTGCGTTCAATGACCTCCGTGCGCCGCGAAGGAAGCCGCCAAGCTGCCCACACCAAAACAGCCATCACGACGAATGAAAAGCAGACGGTAGCGATCCGATGACGTAAGAAAAAAGATGATTTGCCTTGTCGTGGAAAAGCAGCGAGGCCGCCTGGGTGCGAGGAGCCCTTGACCGGCGCAATGAACCGATATCCACGTCGAGAGAGTGTCTCGATGAAAACTGGGGCGTCCGCTGATTCACCCAGCGCATCGCGCAACCGCTTGATCGCAGCATTGAGGCTATGATCAAAATCGACAAAGGTGTCCGCCGGCCAGAGCCGGTTGCGAATTTCTTCTCGCGAAACCAACTCTCCGGGATGCTCCAAAAGCAGACATAGAACCTGGAAGGGTTGCTCCTGGAGCTTTAGCTTGACTCCATTCTTATGTAACTCACCTGCCCGAATGTCTATTTGGAAGACACCGAAGCGAAGGATTTGCGGAAGTTTGGACGGTGAGGACATCGTACCTCGGCGGGTTTGAAGTTTACACCCTTCGAGAAAGCTCGTCACTTCCCGCTGTAGGTCCCTGGTGGGGAACAGTTTAGCTCGTCATCTGTTGATGTCCAACTCGTTGCCTCCAGAGCATTGAGGTACCTGTTTACGGAAAGCAGTGTCGCCCTTGGGGTGACACCATGAACAGGCGATTCGGTGTTCGTGCACTTTTAGCGTTTTTGTTTTTGTCTTCCGCATGTATTGCCCAAGACGCACCGGCCACGAAGGCTTTGAGCCCGGAGCTTCATCTTTCTGTCTACGACAACGCCGGGGTCCCTATCGAACTCATGGCCGCCGCAGAGTCGGAAGTGCATAGGATTTTTCACAAGGCGGGAGTGGAAACGCTTTGGCGGAACTGCCCCGAAAAGGGAGTGAAAACGCAACCCGCGGGTTGCCACTCCGTAGGTTCCAATTATGTCCTGCTGAAGGTCCTTCCTCATGCGATGAGCGGGGAAATGCGGGATCGTGCTGATGTGCTCGGCATGGCTATGTTGGATGAGAAAGGGGTGGGCTATTACGCGTACGCCTTCTACGATCAGATTCAACGAATGGCTGATGAGCGAAGACTCGCGTCTACACTTCTGGGCCATGTACTTGCCCATGAAATCGGTCACCTGCTGCTGCGATCGAACTCTCATCCGCTCAGCGGGATTATGTCCGGACGATGGAGGGGTGAAGAATCGCGGAAAATTTCTGAAGGAGTCCTGTTATTTACCCCACTAGAATCCAGAATGATGCGGGATCGGCTTTTGACTTTGGCTCCTAGGCCGGGGGGCAGCCCACGGCCCTTTGTTGTTGAAACTTCTGCTTTGCCCGGAATAGGGAACAGAGAGTTGCCTTCGACATCGAAGACTGAATCTCGACCAGCTGACTCCTGCTAAATCGGATCCTCGAAACTGATCTACTACCTGCCGACGCGCAAAGCGCACGATCCAGCATGCTTGTCAAAGTGTGTGCCGCGCCGTACAGTGTAACGTTTGTTGCGTTGCGCGTTTAGTTGGCGGGGCGATGGCAAGCAAAAAGAAAAAGTCGCGAAAAACAACGAAGGCTGCAGGCGTAGCGCGTCGACGTGTTGCGAAAACGCCAGGATTGACGGCGGGCGAGTGGTTCGAACGACTTGCGGCAGTCCAGGCGCGGCTGCGGGCCCCGGACGGCTGCCCGTGGGACCGCGAACAGACTCACGCGTCTTTGCGCACCTACCTGATTGAGGAGACTTACGAGGTTCTCGAAGCCCTGGAGAGTGGGGACGACGCCAAGTTCGCCGAAGAAATGGGGGATCTGCTGTTGCAAATCGTGTTTCATTCGCAGATCGCCAAGGAGGAAGGCCGGTTCTCGGTTTCCGACGTGATTCGCAAAGTTCACGACAAGATGGTGCGGCGGCATCCGCACGTATTTGGCGAAAAACGCGCCAAGGATTCTGCCGAGGTGCTGAAGAATTGGGAGCAGTCCAAGAAAGAAGAACGGGCCGCCGCGGGCCGGAAGAACGGCAGCAGCTTCAGGGAGGAAGCTAGGGACGCTTCCTTGCTGGACGGCGTGTCGAAGGGCTTGCCCGCTGCCCTCGAAGGACTCCAGCTGACGCGGCGCGCAGCGCGAATCGGATTTGATTGGGACAACGTCGAAGGCGTGTTCGAAAAAATGAACGAAGAAGCTGGCGAACTTCGTCGGGCGTTGAGCGCGAAAGATGCCCACAAAACAGAGGAAGAGATGGGCGACCTGCTCTTTGCGGCGGTCAATTTGGCGCGTTATATGCACATTGATCCGGAAATCGCGCTGAAAAAGGCGAACGCAAAATTTTCCATGCGATTCCGGAGGATGGAAGAACTGGCCGCAAAAAGTGGAAAGGCGTTGGTGGATGTTCCGCGCGCAGAAATGGAAGAACTTTGGGATATTGCAAAGCGCGCTGAAAAGAGCGCTGCACTAGCTTCGAGGGAGGCGCGCAAAGCGTGATCAGCGAAGGGATCGTCGTCCGAAAATGCCACGCTATCGAAGAATTTCACCGATGCGTTTCATTGCAAAAAGACATCTGGGGCGAAGAAGATCTCGAAGTCGAGCCCGCCACGCTCTTTGTAGTGGCAGCGGAAACCGGCGGCCAAGTACTGGGTGCGTTCGACGGAGAGCGGCTCGTGGGGTACACGCTGGCGGTTGTTGGGTTCACGAACGGGACGGTGTTTCTGCATTCCCACATGACCGGAGTTCACGGGGACTATCGCGACCGGGGAGTCGGGCGGGCCCTGAAACTTTTTCAACGCGAGGAAGCTCTGGGGCGGGGAATTCGACTGGTCGTTTGGACGTTCGATCCGCTGGAAACGCGAAACGCGCATTTCAACTTGAACCGGCTTGGCGCGATTGCGCGGAAGTATCTGCCCAATCTCTATGGAGTGACCACGAGTCCATTGCACCGGGGGCTTCCCACCGACCGCCTTTGGGCAGAGTGGCAGCTTGATTCCGCGCGTGTGGTGGCAGCGATCTCGGATTTGTCGCCGGAGCCGGATGCCACTCCGGCGAAAATTGAATTGCCGGGGGAACTCGAAACTTGGAAGCAGAGCGACACGTCCCAGGTGGCGAAAGTGCAAGCGCGCATTCGAGAAGAGTTTACGTCGTGGTTTGCGCGCGGGTACGCCGCCGTGGGTGTGAAAAAGTCAACCACATGCGTGGCGTATCTATTGGCTCCCTGGAGCGATTTCTAGCAATAGAATTCCTGTAACAACTTGTCAGTAGCTTCGGAGCGTTGCGCGAACGAACAGATCTTGCAGCCGCGGAATGAGAAAAGGGACCATGCGCATACGAGAAGTAACGTTGAGAGAAATACGAATGAAGCTGGTCGCGCCCTTCGAAACCAGCTCGGAGCGAACCGAGGAGCGGCGCATCATCCTGGCCGAAGTTCTTATCAACGGAGTGATTGGCTGGGGAGAATGTGTCGCCGGAGAAAGGCCTTTCTATAGTCCGGAGACGACCGATACGGCATGGATTGTCATGCGCGATTTCCTCTGGCCGATGATAAAAGGAAAAGAAATCGCTGCTGCCGCGGACGCTTGGGGATTGATGGAGCCTGTTCGGGGCCACAACATGGCCAAGGCCACACTCGAAGCGGCAATCTGGGACGCGGAAGCCAAACAGAAAGGCGTGCCGCTCTCGAAGCTGCTTGACGGAACGCAGGATGAGATTTCAAGCGGGGTTTCAATTGGCATTAAAGATTCGCTAGACGAGCTCGCAGCTGCGGTTAGGAACGAACTCGCGGCCGGCTATCAGCGAATCAAAATAAAAATCAAGCCGGGGAAAGAGCTGCCGCAGGTCAAGCGGCTGCGCGAGGAATTCCCGGGCATCAAACTGATGGTGGACGCCAACTCCGCCTATCGCATTGAGGATTGGCCGCTCTTAAAGCAACTGGAAGGCTTCTATCTGATGATGATTGAGCAACCGCTTGGCTGGGACGATTTGTATTCCCATGTGGAGCTTCAGAAGAAGCTCGCCACGCCCATCTGCCTGGACGAATGTATCCATACTGAAGAGCAGGCGCGAGCGGCAATCCTTCTGGGTGCGTGCAAGATCATTAACATCAAGCTCGGGCGAGTTGGCGGGTATACCGTGGCGCGGCGTATTCATGATCTGTGCCAGCAGCATGGTGTGCCGGTGTGGTGCGGAGGAATGCTGGAGTCGGGAATCGGGCGAGCACACAATATCGCTCTCGCGACGCTTCCCAATTTCACGCTGCCCGGCGATGTTACCGCCAGCAAGCGCTATTGGGATGAAGACATCATCGAGCCTGAAGTGACGGTCTCTGCGCAGGGCACGATTCGGGTGCCTACTGGTCCGGGTATCGGCTTCGAGCCGCGCCGCGATCGCATCGAAAAGCTCACGGTGCGAAAAGAACGGCTGGTCTAGACAAGTGCTGGTTGAGTCTTCCGAAGGGCGAGCGCCCAGCCGTCCCGTCATCGCGTCGCTAATCGGTCTCATCGTGGTGATCTGGGCCGTCAACTTCATCGCCGCGAAGATCGGCCTGCGCTACTTCCCGCCGCTTACCATGGCTTCCTTCCGGGTATGTGGCGCGGGCCTGGTCATGATTCCATTTTACCTTTGCCTGCGTCGGCTGCGTTTCTTTGCCCAATCCGCTGTGGCCCGGAAGCGGGGATTCACCAGGCAGGATGCATGGACATTTCTATACTTGGGCTTTTTCGGTGTCAGCGTAAATCAATTCTGTTTCACGCTGGGGCTGCACTACACCGCTGTGAGTCATTCCGCAATCATCGTCGGGATGGGGCCGATTTACACGCTGATCCTTGCAGTGATTCTGCGTATGGAAAGAGCCACGTGGCACAAAGCAGTGGGCATGGCCATTGCCTTCACAGGAATCGCCGTTCTGGCTTCCGAACAAGGCATCTCGACGCATTCGCCTTCTTTGCTCGGCGATGCCATCACCATGACCGGTTCGCTTGGCTTCGCGATCTACGCCGTGCTTGGTAAACGCGTGGCTCACGATTACAACGCGCTGACGATGACCGCTTACAACCACTTCGCAGGAGCGCTGGTGGTGCTTCCGCTGGCGGTGCATCAGGCTTGGATGCTGGGTGCGGCAGGGAATTGGCGGGCTGTTTCGTGGCAGGGCTGGGCAGCCATTTTATATATGGGACTATTTGGCTCGGCTGTCGCGTATCTCCTGTATTACTGGCTGCTGCGCTATCTCGAAGCATCGCAGTTGAGCGCCTTCACATATCTTTTGCCTGTCCTCGCGTCGATTCTTGGCATCCTGACGCTCGGGGAGAAGGGCTCCTGGACACAAATCTTGGGCGGCGCACTTGCCCTCGGAGGCGTGTACTGGACCGAATCCGGCAGAACCTCCCAATAAGCCCTTTATAGACTCCACATACGTATTCCCTGGACTATTGAGCCAGCCGACAAGCGTCGGCCGTTCGCGTTGACCTGCTCGATGGGGCATGTTAGCTTGCCGAGTCTCGCTAACAAATGATGCGCGAGGCAATTCAGCCTGCCCGGCGCCTAGAGGCCGCGTTCTCGGCATGACAACGAAACCTATGAGCTCGGCTGGCAAAATGCCCATGCGCTGGGGTGGGAAATCCGCCCGAATTGCCGTGATTCCAGGCGACGGCATCGGCAAGGAAGTAACGCCGGAAGCGGTCAAGGTCCTCCGTGCAGTTACCGCCCCAGCAAAACGTCCGCTGGAATTCGTCGAATTTGACTGGGGCGCCGCCAAATACCTGAAGGAGGGCGTGACGTTACCGGCGGGCGCGGTCGAAATGCTTCGGGACGAATTCGACGCTATCCTCTTTGGCGCTCTGGGCGATCCGCGGGTTCCTTCCAACCAGCACGCCGCCGACATCCTATTGGGCCTGCGCTTCAGGCTGGACCTCTATGTGAATGCCCGGCCCGTCGAGCTTTTCCATGACCGTTTGACCCCCCTCCGTGATCGCACCGAAAAAGATATCCGCCTAATGGTCTTCCGCGAAAACACGGAAGGGCTGTACGTCGGCGTGGGAGGATTCTTCAAGAAGGGGACTGCCGACGAAATCGCCATCCAGGAAGACGTCAACTCACGTAAAGGCGTCGAGCGCATTATCCGCTACGCCTACGACTATGCCCGAGAGAACAAACTGAAGCGCGTGTGCATGAGCGACAAATCCAATGCCATGACGTTCGCCCATGACCTCTGGCAGCGGGTCTTCAAGGAAGTCCGGCAGGAGTACCCGAAGATTGAGTCACGGCACCTGTACATCGATACCTTGGCCATGGAAATCATTCGCGACCCGGCACAGTTTGATGTGATTGTGACCTGCAACCTATTCGGGGACATTGTCAGCGACCTCGGAGCACAACTAGCCGGCGGCCTGGGCCTCGCTCCCTCAGGCAATATTCATCCCGGCAAAACTTCGCTTTTCGAGCCGGTCCATGGCTCGGCGCCGAACATCGTTGGGAAGGGCATCGCGAACCCGTTCGGCTCCGTGCTGGCTTCGGCAATGATGCTCGATTTTCTCGGCTGGAAGCGGGAAGCTCAAGTATTGCGCGAAGCTGTAAAGGCCGCCCTTCGAGAAAATTTTGTGACTCCCGATCTCGGAGGAGTTAAACAAACGGTTGAAGTCGGCGACTGGCTCTCGAATTTTTCTAATCTGGCCGCCAAGAGAACCTAAAGCATAACTTCAGCATTGCCGTCCGCGCTCTCCTTAGGTGCCATTCTCCTCTACCTTTGTCTCCGGTCTCTAAGACTCAAAAGTGTTACAAGCATGCCAATCAAAAATCCTCCGATGTGCGCCCACCAAGCCACTCCTCCCGTGGCTGCCCCGCCGACGGAACTTATACCTGCTACGAATTGCAGCAGGAACCAGTAGCCCAAAATGATAAAAGCAGGAATAGGGAGAAAGAAAACCACCACGAGAGTCAGCACTCGAGCCCGCGGATAAAGAATGATGTAGGCCCCCATTACGCCGGAGATAGCGCCGCTGGCCCCCAAGGCGGGCAGTGAAGACTGGAGATTGACGATGATGTGCGCCAGACCCGAGCCCACACCACAAAAGAGATAAAACAGGAGGTAAGGGAAATGCCCGAAATAGTCTTCAACATTGTCTCCAAAAATCCAAAGGAAGAGCATGTTTCCTGCAATGTGCAAAAGACCGCTGTGAAGGAACATGCTGGTGAGCAGGGGAACAAACGCTGCCGAAAAGCTGACATGGCCGGTGAGAAAGCCGTTGATGTGCGAGGGGATCGTCGCATTGGACATCACAAATGCCTTGTATTGAGAGGGCGGCAGCGTTTGTTGAAAAAGGAATACGATGACGTTCGTCAAAATAAGGAGAGTATTGACGACGGGATAGGTCCGGCGGGGGTTCAGGTCTTTGAGAGGGATGAACATTCGCTAGTTTGGTTACTTCAAAGCTCCATATCGAGAGTTGGCGCTCCGCATCCTGAAACTCAGGTGGAGTGCCTCCCTAAGGCGTGAACGGCAGCCCTGTTCAGTTGCGCCTTAGAGAAAAGGCTTCGATTGCGGTTCCCGCTGCGCTGAAGTTCCCGCACTTTGGGCAGCTTACCGATCCCGCCCCGCGCCCCTAAACTCTCGCAATTCAGTCCTGCAGCTGCGCAAGCGAAATCCAGAATTGGTTGCAAATCCCATCCATGGAGAATCCCGTAAGAAAAGGCAGCGTGAAACAGATCGCCGGCTCCCGTGGTATCCGTGACAGGCACTTTGAAGGAAGGAGCATACCAGAAGCGGCGCCCATCCCAAGCGAGCGCGCCATTCACGCCCAGCGTAGCGCAAATGGCGCGAAACCCATACTTTTGCTGAAGCAACGGGAGCGCTTTGAGGAGATTCTTTTCTCCGGTGGCAGCGACGGGGAATTCTTTGGATGTGACAGGATAATCGACAAAGGGAAGAAGGCGCGTCAACCCTGGAGCCATGTGATCCAAGTCGGCCACAACCGGGATTCCAGAGGCTCGTGCCCACGAGGCGGCGATGCTTGTTGTTGCTGGATCGTGCCCGTCAACGTGCAAGAGCCGGGCAGAAGTCACCCAGCCCCTTTGCAGAAAGGTGGTCGGCACGCCAAGTCGCGGATCGCGCTTCCACACGATGGTGCGCTCCCCGGACTCGGTATCGAGAAGGATGAATGACATCTGGCTCATGGTGCGCGGGACACTAACCAGGTCCGTGTGGACGCCAGCACGCCGGAGTTCGCGCCGATGGAGTTCCGCGGCGGAGTCGTCACCGACGGTACCGACATAGTGGGTTCGCAGCCCCCACAGCTGGCAGGCGATCAACGCGGTTGCCACTTGGCCGCCCGGCATGATTTGCGCGCTAAGCATTTCTGTCTTCGAGCCCAGAGCGGGGAATTGAGAGAGATGCATCACCGTGTCCGTGGCATTCTCCCCGATCCCCAGGATGTCGAAACGTGGTTCGCGCATAAGATTAGTGGTGCAGAGTAGCGGAAGCGGGGAGAAATGCAAAGAGCGATGAATGGGATCGCTGCGTCCGATAATATTACCCGTGACCGAAGCCTGGTTAACAGAATCCAAATTCGTGGCCATCGGCGCGGCCAGCGATGAAATTTCCCCATCTCAAGGGTCACTTCAAGGGACGATTTTTGGCCACGCTCATGCAGCCTTCCACGAAAATTTTTCCTTCGCGGGATTACGTAAACATTGCGCGACGGAACCGTGTGTGGTAATTAAATGAGTCCTGCGTGTGCGCGAATCGGACGTGACTCTTGATTGTGTCCGGCGAAGCGTCGGCGCGCCGACACCTCATGCCTGCCAGGGAAACGGAAGCAATTATTTTGAAGACCTTTTCACTCGGTGAGGCCGACCGCCTGGTGAGTTTTTTCGGACGGAGTTCGGGACGCATGCGCGGTGTCGCTGCCGGAGCGCGCAGAATAAAGAATCGCTACGGCTCAACTTTGGAGATCCTGTCGCATGTCCAGGTCTGGTACATCGAGAAAGAGACCCGAGACCTGGTTCGCATCCAGCAGTGTGAACTGCTCGAATCGTTTCACAGGTCTCAAAGCGATTACGCACTGAGCACCGGGCTGGCGGTCGTCAGCGAAGTCTCGGAGCAAGTTCTCCCGGAGCATGAAACGGCCGAGTCCATGTTCCGGCTGCTCTTGCTCACCGTTCGCGAAATCGAACGCACGGGCGCATGGCAACTGCCCTTGAGCTATTTCGCGTTCTGGACAGTGCGACTCGGCGGATACTTGCCGCAGTTTGATCGATGCGGCTCTTGCGGCTCCGCCTTCGGTGCGGCGGCCGCCTTCCACGGACCTTGGGAAGCGGGGCTCTTCTGCGAAAAATGCCGGCGCGGCGGAATGCGGCCGTTACACGCCGAGGGCCGGCAACTTGCGGAGCGGTTTACTGGGGAGAAACTCGACAAGATTGAATTCCTGCCGGCGCTGCAACAGCCTGCGGCAGAATTGCAAGAGGCATCACTGAACTGGATAGAGCATCACACCGAGAAACCGTTGGCTACGCGAAAACTTTTGGAGCCCACTTGATAGCTAAAGTAAAACTTGAGAAAAAACAGACCGGCCTCACCTTTCAAGATTTAGTTTTGAAACTCTCTCATTTCTGGGTGAAACAGGGATGCGTGCTGCAGCAGCCCTACGACGTCGAGGTGGGAGCCGGCACCATGCATCCGGAAACGTTCCTGCGCGTGCTCGGACCGGCTGCATACCGCGTTGCTTATGTCCAGCCCAGTCGTCGGCCCGCCGACGGAAGATATGGCGAGAACCCAAACCGCCTTTACAAACACACACAATTTCAAGTCATTCTTAAACCCTCTCCTGCCGACGTCCAGGATCTTTACCTCCAGAGCCTTGCTGCTATCGGCATCGCACTAAAGGAGCACGATATTCGATTCGAAGAAGACAATTGGGAATCGCCAACGCTTGGCGCGTGGGGCATCGGCTGGCAAGTACTGCTGGATGGTTTGGAGATCACGCAGTTCACCTACTTTCAGCAGAGCGGCGGAATCGATCTCGATCCGATCTCCGTTGAGCTGACCTATGGTCTCGAGCGCATCTGCGCCTTCCTGCAGAACGTGGCCAGTGTCTACGATCTCCGCTGGTCCGCTGATAAGACGTATGGCGACATTCGCCTGGCCGAGGAGCAACAGTTTTCCGAGTACAGCTTTAATCGCAGCGATGCGAAGGCCATCCGCGCCGAGTTCGATTTGCACGAGAAGCAAGCCAAGGAACTTCTCGACGGATTTCTCGCCACGGCGGGGAAGGGGCGCGAAAGGTATCCGATTCTCCCGGCCTACGATCACTGCCTCAAATGCTCGAACCTCTTTAACCTGTTGGATGCTCGAGGCGTTATCTCCACGACCGAACGCGCCGCCTTGATGGGGCGGGTGCGCACACTGGCATGTCGCGGGGCCGCTGCGTACCTTGAACAAATCGGCGGCCCAACTGTGCGCCGCGAGGTACGCGCGTGAACCGGCCAAAAGAGAATTTAGTCGAGAAGAGAGTTGAAGTATTGCTTGAAGTTGGCAGCGAAGAAGTTCCAGCAGGGATGCTGCCGAAAGCCGAAGAGGATCTCCGCGCAAACCTCGAAAAACTTCTAACAGCCGAGAACCTTTCGGACGGTGTGACGGTCGCGACCTTCAGCGCGCCGCGCCGGCTCGTCGCGCATGTGAGCGGCTTGCTTGAAAAACAATCAGACGTCGTGAACGAAGTGACCGGTCCTCCGAAGTCTGTGGCGTACGACGCTGTCGGCGAGCCGACGCGCGCAGCCCACAGTTTTGCCGAAAAGCAGGGACTCGCGCTCAAGGATCTCTACGTCGTCAGTACGCCGAAGGGTGAGTACCTGGCCGCGAAGCAAACGAAGCGCGGACGTACCGCCGAGCAGATCCTGAACGAGATCTTGCCACGCGTGATCCATGACCTCGCCTGGCCGCGGTCCATGACCTGGACCGGCCTCGATGGCGCAAGATTCATTCGCCCCATCCGCTGGATCGTGGCGGTAGTAAACGGGAAGCCCCTTAAGTTTTCCTTTGCCGGAGTAACCGCAGGTGATACTACGCTCGGTCATCGGTTCCTCGGCAAGGGCCCCCTCAAAGTCAAGGACTTCGCAGACTACGAAAAGAAACTCAGAGCGAATGGCGTGATCGTTCGGCCCGCGGAGCGGCGCGAGAAGATTTCGAAAGAGCTGGCGGCGCATGCAAAGAGGGCAGGGTATCGCATCCACGAGGACCCTGAACTGTTAAAGCTGGTTACCTATCTAAATGAATGTCCGAGCGTTCTCGAGGGAGACTTCGATCCGGCGTTTCTCGCGCTGCCGGATGAAATCCTGATTACCGTCATGCGCGGCCACCAAAAATATTTTGCCGTCGAGAAGCGCAGCGGGAAAGTCGCGCCGCATTTTCTTGCAGTCATCAATCTTCCAAAAGATCCCAAGGGCTTGGTGCGCGCCGGACACGAACGGGTATTGAAGGCGCGACTGGCGGACGCTCAATTTTTTTGGGAGTCGGATCAAAAATGTCGGCTCGCCGACTACCTCCCAAAGCTCGAACGCGTCACGTACGAATCCCGGCTAGGGAGTTACCGGGACAAGGTCGAACGCGTTCGCGCAATTGCCCGCTGGCTCACCGAGCGATGGTTCAACAGCGGGCTCATGCAAGCGCATGTCGCCGATGCCGACCGCGCCGCGGAACTCTCGAAATGCGACCTCGCCACGGAGATGGTCCGCGAATTCACCGAACTACAGGGAATCGTCGGCGGACTGTACGCGAGAGCGCAAGGTGAGCCGGATAGCGTTGCCGATGCGATTTACGACCACTACCGTCCCGTTGGGATCGAAGACCCCATCCCGAGAAATCTGAGCGGCTGTGCCGTCGCCCTGGGGGACAAGCTTGACTCCATCGTCGGCTGCTTCGCCGTGGGCTTGATTCCCACGGGTTCCAGCGATCCGTATGCTTTGCGTCGCGCCGCACTGGGAGTGGTAAAAATCATTCTTGAGCGGAAACTCCCGGTCTCGGTCTCATTGGCCGTTGGAGCCGCTGCCAAAGCCCTGCTTACCAATCCTCCCAAGCGAGGAGTCACTCCGGAGCAAGAGGCGCAAGTACTTGAGTTTCTCCTGGACCGTGCAAAGTTCGTGCTTCGCGAACGTGAGAAGTTCAGCTACGACGAAGTGAACGCCGTATTCCGCACCGGGGTCGATGATTTAGTGGACGCGCACAAGCGCCTCATCGCTCTCAGGGCCATCCGCAAGTCGAAAAACTTCGAGCCGCTCGCTGTATCGTTCAAGCGCATCCGGAACATCCTTGAAAAGTCAAATTTCAAGAAGGAAGAATCTCCAGGAATTAAAACCGATTTGTTCGAGAGTGCAGCGGAGCGCGAATTGTTTTCCGCGGTGCGATCGGCTGCATCCAAAGTGCAGGCAGAGAAGCGCGCGGGCAAATATCAAGAAGCACTTGAAGTTATTGCCGGGCTCCGTAAGGCCGTTGACAATTTCTTTGAGCACGTAATGGTGATGGCGGAGAACGAAGCGGTGCGGAAAAACCGGCTGGCGTTGCTCTCTGAAATTCTTCGAGAGTTCACAACCATTGCGGACTTCGCAGAACTCGGCGGGGAGGAACGAAGTTAGAAAGATAAAGTTTTGCTTTAAGTGTCGAAAGTAAGTGAAGTCGGCGTGCCGACAAGTCTCTATGGCTGATTGTCCAGAAAAAGTTCGGCAAGCCGCAAAATTTCAGGACCATAAATCCAAGACGAGGCGAACAGTGAAAAAATGGGTGTATTTTTTTGGTGCAGGCAAAGCGGAAGGTGATGGCACTTGGCGCGAGGTGCTCGGCGGCAAAGGCGCGGGTCTTGCCGAGATGACAAAAATCGGTCTGCCGGTTCCCGCGGGCTTCACTATTTCGACCGAAGCCTGCGACTACTTCTACAAGAACGGCAAGAAGTATCCCCCCGAACTGCAGAAAGAAGTCCTGACGCAAGTGGCGCGCCTGGAGAAGGTCACCCGGAAAAAGCTCGGAGATCCGAAAAACCCTTTGCTAGTCAGTGTGCGTTCTGGCTCGGCGCGTTCCATGCCCGGCATGATGGAGACTATTCTCAACCTGGGCCTGAACGACCGTTCAGTCTCTGGGCTTGCCGCTGTCACGAAGAACGAACGCTTCGCGTACGACGCCTACCGCCGTTTCGTGCAAATGTATTCGACCGTTGTGATGGAGATGTCCAAGGAAGATCTTGAACACCGCCTCCGCGGGATGAAGGACAGGCTCAAACTAAAAGAAGACACCGCGGTTCCTGCCAGCGGATGGAAAGAACTCGTCGCGGAATACAAAGCCCTCTTCAAGCAAAAGACCGGCGAGAATTTCCCGGACGATCCCATTGACCAGCTTTGGGGTGCCATTGGAGCAGTGTTCGGATCGTGGATGGCGGAGAAGGCGGTCACCTACCGCCGCGTCGAAAAAATCACCGGCCTTCTCGGCACAGCCGTCAACGTGGTGCAAATGGTTTTCGGCAACACCGGGGAAGGATCAGGCACGGGCGTCTGCTTTACCCGCGACCCAAGCTCCGGCGAAAAAATATTCTATGGCGACTACCTTTCCAATGCCCAGGGCGAAGACGTCGTGGCAGGAATCCGTACCCCGATGCACTTGCACGAGATGGCTAAAGTTATGCCGAAGGTATACGGCCAACTTGAGAAAGTTCGAGTAAAACTTGAAAAGCACTATCGAGACATGCAGGACATGGAGTTCACCGTTGAGGAGGGCAAACTGTACATGCTCCAGACGAGGACTGGCAAGCGCACCCCCGCTGCTGCGTTCCGGATTGCCGTGGACATGGCCAATGAAAAACTCATCTCCAAGGAAGAAGCGGTCGAACGCATCAAGCCGGAAGATATCGAGCGGCTTTTCTATCCGGTCATCGATGTCAAGGTCGATCGCAAATCCCTCAATGCAAGAATCCTCACCACGGGAATTGATGCTGTGCCTGGCGCCGCAGTCGGCAAGGTTGTATTTTCCGCACAGGATGCAGAGGCGTGGGCCGCGAAGGGCGAGAAGGTAATTCTCGTGAGGCGCGAAACCAGCCCTGAGGACGTTGGCGGCATGGCCGTTGCGCAGGGAATACTGACGGCGACAGGTGGAAAGACGAGTCACGCGGCCGTCGTCGCCCGGGGTTGGGGCAAGTGCTGCATTGTCGGCGCCGAGGCGCTTGAAATCGACTACAAATCCGGGACGATGACGGCAAAAGGAAAGACGGTGAAGCAGGG
Organism: Candidatus Acidiferrum sp.; assembly: GCA_041486245.1. Taxonomy (GTDB): domain Bacteria; phylum Acidobacteriota; class Terriglobia; order Acidiferrales; family UBA7541; genus Acidiferrum. The sequence continues at coordinate 20,831 of JBGPLB010000016.1, read as the reverse complement.
CGAATGGATCACGCTGTCGGGCAGCGATGGCGTAGTCTACACAGGCGACATGCCGCTGGTCACGCCGGAATTTCCCAGGGCCTATGAAACATTGATGAAATGGGCCGACGGCATTCGCCGGCTCGGTGTCCGCACAAACGCCGACACGCCGCAGGACGCTCGCAAGGCGCGCGAATTTGGCGCCGCGGGCATTGGATTGTGCCGCACCGAGCACATGTTCTTCACCGACTTTGAGCAGCCGGAGAAGAGCCACGAGCGCCAACGCGCCATCCAGGAGATGATCCTGGCAAACAACAAGGAAGACCGCGTGAAGGCGCTCGACAAACTGCTGCCGTTCCAGAGGCGCGATTTCATTGGCATATTTAAAGCCATGGACGGATTCCCGGTGACGATCCGCCTCATCGATCCTCCACTCCATGAATTTGTTCCTCACGATCACGCGAAACAGCAGGAATTGGCCGATGAGCTCCACATAGATGTCGAGATGGTGGCTCGCCGAGTCGAGCAACTGCATGAAGCCAATCCCATGCTGGGCCATCGCGGCTGCCGGCTCTGCATCACCTACCCCGAGATTCTGGAGATGCAGGTGCGCGCAATCATCGAGGCGGCCCTCGAATGCCAGAAACAGGGAGTCAAAGTATTACCTGAGATCATGCATCCGCTCACGCTGGACCGGAAGGAGTTCTGGATTCTCGAGCAGGCCACCCGCCGCGTGGCGGACGATCTGATCAAGAAGTCCGGTGCGAAATTGCCGTATCTTGTCGGAACGATGATCGAACTTCCGCGCGCCGCCCTTCTCGCCAAAGAGATCGCGGAAGTCGCGGAGTTCTTCTCGTTCGGCACGAACGATCTGACGCAAACGACCATGGGGCTTTCTCGCGATGACGCCGGTCGCTTCTTGCCAGACTATGTGGACGAGAAGAAAGCCGGCGTTTTTGCCGCCGATCCTTTCCAGTCGCTCGATATTAAAGGCGTGGGAATGCTCATGAGGTGGGGAATTGAACGCGGACGCGAGACGCGCCCGAAACTGAAGGTCGGAATTTGCGGAGAACACGGCGGCGATGCCGAAAGCGTGAAATTCTGCCACGCGATTGGAATGGACTACGTCAGTGCCTCGCCGTTCCGCGTTCCGATATCGCGGCTGGCAGCTGCTCAAGCTGTACTTGAAGAAAATCATGAGAAATCGAAGAAGCGGAAATGACGGCGTATTTAACCGACCGATTAAATATAAAGTATTACTTTAAGTGTTCGATGTGCAGACTTTACAGCAAGTGCATTCACACTTGATGGCTTTTTCCTATTTAGGTCGGCATCTTGAAGAAAAAGTAGAGTCCCAAAAAGAAGAACGTGATGTCCGTGGACCAGGCCGCGAGAAACGGCGGGAGTTGCCCAACGCCGCCCATGGCCTCCAGCAGACGCGCAGCCGTCCAATAAACGATTCCAATTCCGACACCAAGCGCGACGCCACCGAGTGCGCCGCGCGTGCCGACCAGCAAAGCGAACGGAATCGCCAGCAAAATGCTGATCGGAGCGATGAGCGGGAAAGCCAGTTTGACGTGCCATTGCACAGTCAGGTTGGCGACATCGAAGCCGGCTTTGTGCAATTCATCGATGTAGCGCCGCAGCGCGCCCCAGCTCATTTGAGAGGCTTGCCGAACTTCGCGGTTGAAATAACTCGGGGGTTCGGAAAGTTCAGGCAGCGAGGTCACGGGAAATCGCTCGTACCGAGTGATGGTACCGCCGGCGAAATCTCGCACCCAGCCGCCCTCCAAAACCCATACCTTCTCGGAATTGGACCACTGCGCACGCGTAGCGAACACGCGCCGCTTCATCTGGAACGTGGCGGGATCCAGTTCGACGAGGCTCAGACCTCCAAAAAGGTTTTGGGCTGGGTCGAACAGGTCATAGTTGTAAATCTTCTCGTTATTCCCGAATATCCAGCGCTGCGGGCGAGCATAGGTCTGAGGAGGGCGGCCCTTGATCTGGTTGCGAAAGGCGTCCTGACGCTGGTTTGCGTAGGGAAGATACGTTTCGTCCAGCGCGATCATGCTGGCGGCAAGGGCCAGTCCGGCGAAAAGCAATGGCACGGCGAGGCGGTACAGGCTGATTCCGCTCGCTTTCCAAGCCACGATTTCGTTGTTTTTGCTCATCACCCCCAGCGTGACAAGGACGGCTACCAGCGCGCCAAGCGGTGCGAGGTTGTAAAGCAAATAGGGAGTCAGATAGCGGAAATAATCAATTACGATGAGAAATGGCACGCGGTGGCGGCCGATATCGTCGAGCAGCTCGAAAAAGGTAAACGTTTCAAACAGGAAAACGAAGGCAGCCATCAGCAGCGCGAAATAAAAGAAGAAACGGCGCAAGATATGGATGTCCATCAATCGAGGAAAACTGCCGCTCGATTGCACGCCGTTCTCCGGCAGCTCTACCTGGCCGTTGGGAATGAGCGCAAAGGCCGCGGCGCGTGCGCGAGATTTCCTGCGCCGAAGCAACCTTGCCCAGGTCCGTATCCGGACTGTGGGCTTGAGCCAGCGGCTTTCGCCGCGGAATTGTTCCATTCGAGGAAGAAGCGCAGCCCCAAGAATCGCCAGGAGAATGTTCGCCCCCCAGATTCCCGCCGCCGGGGACAACGTTCCTTGCCGGGCCAAACCAGCGCCAACCACAGTGAGCAAGTAATAGGAAGCGATAATCATAACGGCGATGAGCGAGCCAGCCGCGCGTCCGCCTCGGCGAGGCTGTGCGCCGAGGGGCACGGCAATCAAAGCGAAGACCAGGCATGCCGCGGGAAATGCCAGCCGCCGGTGCACTTCCACGCGTGCATCGCGCCATCCCGCGTCGCTGGTGTTGACGAGGTCCCAAAGGGGACGCTCCGAATTGCTCAATTGGCGAGCCTTAGCTGGCACGAGGTTATTCGCCTCGATCGGCCAATCACTCTGTCCGAAAGCCGTAACGGAGTACCGATCTGGATCTTCTGGCGAGAATTCGTGGGTTGTTCCACCCTTCAGATGAAGCTCCAGCTTGCCCTCTTTGGGTTCGGCAATTACAATCGCGTCCTCGGCGAGTGTGAGTTGCGAGCCGCTCTCTCCGCCAGCCTGAGCGAGGAATACGCCGTGCCATCGTGTGCCGCTGGCGGAAACGTCGTTGACGTAGAGGACATATTTGGGGAAGCGTTCGTCGAAGACTCGGGGCTGCACGGCAAATGAAATTTGTGAAGCGATCAGATCGGTCTCGAGAGTACGGTATTTATGAACGGCCATCGGGCCGAGCCACAGCGTCATGCAGAGTGTGACGAGGGCGCCCGCCGCCGCGAGCACGCCCACAGGCAAAAGAATCCTACGGCGGCCAATCCCCAATGCCGTAAGTGCAATAATCTCGCTGTCCGCGGACATGCGGCCGAGGCCGAGGAGCACGCCGATCAAGACGGCCATAGGCAGCGTAAACGTGAAAACAGTAGGAAAAATGCAAAGGAAGAGTTCGAGAATTTGAGCGCCCGAGCCGCTGTGACGCACAAACAGCTCCATCAAGCGCACAAGCTGCGGCACGAAGAAAACGAACGTAAATACGGCGAGTCCGAGGAGTGCGTGACGAAAAACTTCACGAACGATATAGCGGTCCAGGATGCGCATGACGCGAACCGTGAGTGTAACACGGCATCGCCAAGGGCAAGGGAAAGAGAGCCGCGATGAATCGCGTGCATTTGGTGTTGTTGTGGCACATGCATCAGCCGCAATACCGGGACCCTGAGACGGGCCGGTACGTCTTGCCATGGACGCGGCTTCACGCGCTGAAGGATTATTGGGGCATGGTGGCGATGTTAAAGGACTTTCCACAATTCCACGCCACTTTCAACGTCGTGCCTTCGCTGGGCATACAGCTGGAAGAGTATGCGAGCGGAAAATTTGATGAGCCATGGTTTGCTTTGGCCTTTAAGCCTACAGAACAGCTGACGCGAGAGGACAAAGCAGAGATTTTGGCGCGCGCGTTTCAAGTAAATCACGACCATCTGATGTCGCGATGGCCGCGCTTTGTAGAGTTGCATGAATGGGCGCAGCCCGCTGGGGGAGCGCAGGCGCAAGTCTCTTTTACGGCGCGAGATTGGCGAGACGTGCAAATGCTCTCGCAGTTAGCGTGGATGGAGGAATCTTGGCTCGAGAAAGACACGGTTATCAGCGCTCTAGCCAGCAAAGGAAAAGAGTTCACCGAAAAGGACAAAGCCGCTTTGAAGGCCAAGCAGCTCGAGCTGCTCGGCTTGGTTTTGCCGGTATACCGGGAAGCTGCTCAGACGGGCCAGGTGGAACTCAGCACCACCCCCTTTTATCACCCTATTCTTCCGCTGATTTGCGATTCGGATATCGCTCGTGTGGCCAACCCGGCCACGCCGCTCCCGCGGCGCGCTTATCGCCACCCCGAGGATGCGCGCGAACAATTGCGTCGCGCACGGGAATTTCACGAGCGCGTGTTTGGAACGAAGCCCGCGGGGCTCTGGCCGTCCGAAGGCTCAGTCTCGGATCAGGCTTTGACCATCGCCGCCGAGGAAGGATTCCAGTGGTTTGGCACAGATGAGGGTGTCCTCGGCAGAACGCTGAACGCTGGATTCTTTCGTGATACCAAGGGGATTCCGGCGAACGCGGAACGTCTATACAAACCGTTGCGCGTGCAGCTCGGGGGGAAACCGATGACGGGACTTTTCCGCGATCACCACCTTTCCGATCTCATCGGTTTCGTTTATAGCCGCATGAATGGCAAGGATGCCGCCGCGGATTTGCACGGCAGGCTTAGGGCGCTTGGAGAACACGTGCAGACCGCGCAACCCCTCACGGTGTGCCTGTTTCTCGATGGAGAAAACGCCTGGGAATACTATCCGGGGAATGGCCGCGAGTTTCTGCGCGAATTTTACGGGAGAATTCAGGGAGATCAGGATTTCCGGGCGCTCACCGCAACCGAGGCGATTTCCGCGGCGGGCGACATTCCATCCAACGCGGGGATTTTCCCCGCTTCCTGGATTAACGCGAATTTCGATGTTTGGATTGGCCACAGCGAAGACGTGGCCGCATGGGAGCTGCTCTGGGACGCACGCGAAGCGTATGGGCAAGCGGTACTGGCTCGAGAGCAGGAGCGCGATGGCGCGCCGGACCAAACCGCGTTGCAAGAGGCGCAAGAATCGCTGCTGGCTGCGGAAGGAAGCGACTGGTGTTGGTGGTTTGGTCCGGAACACAGCACGGCAAACGACGCGGAATTCGACGCGCTCTATCGCAAACATTTGACGGCCGTCTATCTTGCGCTTGGACGAGTGGCCCCGCAAGAGCTGGCCAAACCCATCAAGCGGAAACCGGAACATGCTTTGCAACTTGCTCCCACCGGATTTCTTAAAATCTCCGTCGATGGTCGTGACAGTTCTTATTTCGAGTGGCTGGGAGCCGGGCTTTACTCGCCGGAACGCCGCGGCGGCGCCATGCATGGGAGGACGTTTTATCTGCATGAACTCCGTTATGGATTCGAAGCTGGACGATTCTGCGTCCGCGTGGACCCCTTTCTGGATCTTCTAGGTGAACTGGAAGATTCGGAATTCCGCATCACGATCGGCGGAGCCGAAGAGACAGCGATCGTTGTGAAGCTGGTACGTGGGCACTTGCAGGAGTTCGCCGTAGAAAAAGGCCGCTTGTGCCTTCTGAACCCCAAGAGCGTAGCCGAAGCCGCGTATGAGCGCATCCTCGAGGTCGCCATCGAGCGCAGCGAACTCAACTTGAAAGGCCAGACGAAGCTGATGTTAGGTGTAGCCCTTTGGCACGGAGGCCTGCCCGTGGACGTTTTGCCCGCCGAGGGATTCCTCGAGGTAAATCTCGGCGACGAGCACTTCGCTTGGCCGGCCGAAGAAAAGCCTTAGTCCGCGCACTTTGTCTCGCCATTTCCACCAGCTTTGCGCGGGCCCGCTCGCCTTCTAGTCAAAGTCAAATGCGCGCCAAATCCGGAGTCGCTCCGTACCGCTGAGACTCCTGATTCTTTCTCCTTGACAGTCTAGGAGACTGCCGCTAGATTCCTAGTTCATCTAGGAGAGGCCGCACCGATGGACAAACAACTCGAACTTCTGCAGGGAACCCTGGACATGCTCATCCTCAAAGCAGCGTCGCTCGGGCCGTTGCATGGGTACGGCATCCTTCTGCGCATCCAGCAAATCTCGAAGGATCGCCTCGAGATTCAACAAGGTTCACTCTATCCCGCGCTGTACCGCCTCGAGCATCAGGGCTGGATTACAAGCGAATGGGGCGAGTCGGAAAACAAGCGCAAAGCAAAATTCTACCGCCTGACGGCGGCAGGGAAGCGCAGGCTGCAGGCCGAAACGGAAAACTGGAACAGCATGGCCGACGTCATCGCGGGAATTCTGGGCACGAAGCCGGAGGAAGTGTGACGTTCTGGAGCCGGTTTCGCTCCTGGTGCAGCGTTACGCTCCGGCGCGCTCGCATGGAAAGCGAAATGGACACGGAGTTTCGTTTCCACATCGAGGCGTACGCGGAGGACCTGATGCGCGGCGGCGTCTCGCGCGAGGAAGCAATGCGTCGTGCGCGAATCGAGTTTGGCGGAATCGAGCGCGTCAAAGAGGAAGGTCGCGATGCCCGCGGCGCCTTCATTCTCGAATCTTTCCTTCACGATATTCGTTTCGGCCTCCGGACGCTCCGCAAATCTCCGGGTTTCATGGCTGCGACCGTACTAACCCTGGCTCTCGGTGTCGGCGGCAATGCGGTGGTTTTTAGTCTGGCGTACAACGCGTTGTTGCGACCCTTGCCGTATGCCTCGCCTGAACGAATTGTGGCCCTCTCGGAAACCAATCTCCAAAGGGGAATTTCCGGCAGCCGCGCAGCTGCCGCAAACTTTTACGACTGGAAGGACCAGGGTGATGCGTTTTCCTCCATGGCCGCCTTTGCCGAATGGCGGTTCAACATCACGGGCACCGGCGAACCCCAAAACGTCCCAGGGGCCTTGGTCACGGCTGACTTCTTTACCACGCTAGGCACCCCTGCATTACATGGACGCACATTCCGTCTTGATGAGGACCAGCCTGGAAAGGAAATGGTTGTCGTCCTAAGCGAGCGTTTATGGAACCGTCTATTTGGAGCGTCCACGCCGTTTTCGAACCAGCGCATCATCGTGAATCAAAGTGTCATGACCGTTGTAGGAGTCATGCCCCAGACTTTCGCGTTTCCCTTGCGCACCACCGAGATGTGGGTGCCACTCTCGCTTTCGACAGAGAATAAAGCCAACCGCGATGGCAAGTGGCTCCGAGTGATAGCGCGCCTTAAAACCGGGACCTCCGTAACTAAGGCACAAGAAAATCTCCATATCATCGCGCGGCGGCTTGAAGTTGCTTACCCCTCATCGAACCTCGGATGGGGAGCGACCGTCATTTCGCTCCGAGATTCAATGGTGCGAGACGCCCGACCCACGCTTTGGCTCCTACTGGGAAGCGTGGCGTTGCTGCTGCTCCTTGCATGTGCGAATGTCTCAAGTCTGATTTCGGCGCGAGCCACCGGGCGGACAGGCGAGCTTGCCGTCCGTTTTTCTATCGGTGCAACGCGATCGCGCGTGTGCAGGCAATTGATCACCGAAAGCTTGCTGCTTGTTGCCCTCGGAGATGCTTTGGCATTGCTGGTGGCGTTCTGGTGCCTCCACGGAATTAATACTCTCAGATTGCCCGGATTTCCTTGGGCACAAGATGTTGAACTAAATTTTCCGGTTCTTGTTTTTACAATGGCGATTTCGCTGGTTGTGGTGGCATTGATCGGACTTGTTCCGGCGATCCGCGCATCTTCGCGGGATGCCTTCGAGGTTCTGCGCCGGAGTGGCGAGACCGCAAGGGCAGTACCAGGGGCTAGGCTGAGCAGGCTTGTGGTGGCGCAAATTTCGCTCGCCTTCGTGCTGATGATTCTCGCCGGTTTGTTGACCAACAGCTTTTTGCGCCTCTCGCACGTGTATCCCGGGTTTCGCGTCCAGAACGTGCTTTCGGCCAATCTGACATTGCCGCGGTCGAAGTATCAGTCCAACCGGCAACAGGTTGATTTCTTTGCTTCCGTCATCGAGAAGATCCAGCGGACACCAGGCGTCATCGATGCCGGGGGCGTAAGCGACCTCCCCTTGCTCGGAAATCGAATGAGTTTCAAAATTTTGTTCAAGGATGGCGAAAGCTCGGGCCACGCGGGGCCTTCTGGGGCCGGCGTTCGTTGGGTGACGCCGAACTATTTTCATACACTGGGAATACCTCTCGACACAGGTCGATATTTCTCCGAGGGCGATTCCGTCTCCGCCACACCCGCCGCAATCATCAGTCAATCCATGGCCCGGTCTTGGTGGCCCTCGTCCAACCCGCTTGGAGCGCAATTTAGGCTTGAAGAGGACTCGCGCTGGTTCACGATTGTCGGCGTCGTCAAGGATATTCGCCAGGAATCGCTGGATTCGAGCGAACCAGCCGCCGTCTATTTCCCCTCTGCCCAAAAATCCGAAGCGTGGCTCAACTGGATGTCCATCGTTGTGAACACCAGCGGAAAGCCGGAGGAACTCGGCGGAACTGTTCGCGAAGCAGTCTGGTCGGTGGATCGAGAGCAACCGATTACTGAGGTTTCCAGTCTTGAGACATACTTGGGAGATTCAGTCGCCATTCCTCGCTTGCGGATGATCGCCGTCGGAAGTTTCTCGTTAATCGCCTTCTGCATCGTGCTAATCGGTGTTTATGCGACGGTTTCCTATTCGGTCGCACAGCGGGTTCACGAGATCGGAATCCGCATGGCACTTGGGGCGGCTCCGCGTGACGTCCTGCTCCAATTTGTGTCGCACGGTCTAAGATTCACCTCGGCGGGGCTAGTGATTGGATTCCTCATTGCTGTAGCCATGGCCCGTGCCATTGCAAGCCAGCTCTTCGCAGTTCGGCCACTCGACGCGGCCACCTACTTTTTTGTCGCAAATATCCTGGGAATTACCGCGCTGCTGGCCTGTTATCTCCCCGCGCGGCGAGCTACCCGAGTGGACCCCATGGTGGCGCTGAGGTACGAGTGAAGTCACAGAGAAGCGTGGGAGTATGGTGCAGCAAGCTGGAGGAAGTATGACTTTGTGGAGTCGGCTCAGTTCCTGGTTGCGGACAACTTTCCGTCGTTCTCAAATGGAACACGAGATGGACACGGAACTCCGTTTCCACATCGAAACTTTCGCGGAAGATTTGGTCCGCGGTGGCGTGACGCGTGAGGAAGCGATGCGGCGGGCACGCATGGAGTTTGGAGGGATCGAGCGCGTCAAAGAGGAAGGGCGCGAAGCACGGGGCGTTAGCTTCCTCGATGAACTCTTCCAGGATCTTCGGCATGGACAGCGCGTTCTGCGCAAGAGTCCGGGGTTTGCGGTTGTCGCCGTGCTTACGCTGGCCCTCGGCATTGGCGCAACCACGGCAATTTTCAGCGTCGTCAATGCTGTCCTTCTGCGGCCGCTGGCCATCGAAGATTCCTCGCGTGTGGTGCTGCTGCAGGAACAGTGGAAGGGCTCGCCTGGAGATGTCTCCGTTGGCAATTTCAACGACATCAAAAACCAAAGTAGCTCGTATGCGGAGATCAGCTGCTCGAACGGTGCGAGTTTTAATCTGGAAACGCAGGGTATTCCCGAACGGGTGGATGGAGAAATTGCAACCTTCAATTACTTTGCGACCTTTGGCGTGCAGCCCATTGCCGGACGTGTCTTCACCGCCGATGAGGACAAGCCTGGTCACGCGCCCGTCGTCGTCATCAGCGAGCGGTTCTGGCGCACCAGTCTTCATGCCGATTCAGCCGTCATCGGCAATCCCATTCGCGTAAACGGCCTGCCGACTACCGTTGTCGGTGTCATGCCGAAGAGCTTTGATCCGCTGCTGAGCAACAGCAATCTTTGGGTTCCTGCAGCATTCACTCCGGCGCAGCTTGCGGACCATGACGACCACTATCTGAATGTCATGGCCCGCCTAAAGCCGGGAGTCGTCATGGCGCGGGCACAATCCGAGCTCGATGTAATTGGGCAGCGGCTACAGCAGCAATATCCGCTCGATGACGCCGATCGCGGCTTCCGTATACAGCAGCTCGCGAGCGCCCTCCTGGGCGATCAGCGCCTGAGCCTGCGCATGATGCTTGCCGCAGTGGGATTTCTGCTATTGATTGCGTGCGCGAATATCGCAAATTTGCAGCTGGCGCGTTCGCGCACGCGTCAGAAGGAAATCGCGTTGCGCGCGGCGCTTGGCGCTTCGCCCAACCGTATCGTGCGGCAACTTCTAGCGGAAAATGTCGTGCTTGGTCTTGCGGGCGGCGTTGTCGGCATGTTGCTCGCGTACTGGGCCGTTTCGTGGATCGTCAGCCATGGTCCTGCTGAAATGCCCCGGTTGGATGAGTCCCGCATTGACGCCAGTGCCCTTGCGTTCGCTTGCGTTGTTGCACTTCTTTCCAGTTTTTTATTTGGATTGGCTCCCGCGCTTCGCTCCGCTTCGACGCAACTCAACGAAGTCTTCAAGTCGGCTTCCGGCATTGTGGGCGGCAGCCGCGATCGTGTTCGAAGTCTCTTGGTTGTCGGAGAAGTCGCGCTCGCGCTGATTCTCATGGCGGGCGCCGGCCTGCTGATCCGGAGCGCGTTGCTCGTTTCGCACGTCGATCCTGGTTTTGATACTTCCAACATTGTGGTCGGGCGCGTCGGTCTGCCCTATGCCGGCTATCGTGATCCCGTCGTTGCTCGCCAAACGTTTGAACTCATGATCGCCGCCGCCGCCGCGCTGCCCGGCGTCGAGTCGGCCGCTGTTGTCTCTCGCGCTCCGCTGGCAGGCGGCGGCAGCAGCAACGGCCTTCTCGCCGAAGGCAAGCCGCTTGACCTCGCAAATCTTGTGAACTCTCAACTACAGATCGTCTCGCCCAGTTATCTCTCGACGGCCCGTGTTCCCCTAAAATCCGGGCGCGACTTCACTCCGCAAGACACGCGCGAGCGAACTATTGTCACCATCGTCAACGAAACGCTCGCTCGCACCATGTGGCCCGGCAAAAACCCCATCGGCAAGCGCTTCGCGTGTTGCGAGGCCGGACCGAACGGCCGCATGGATCCTGTTTGGCACGAAATTGTTGGTGTGGTCGCGGATGTCCGCGCTCAAGGACTTGACCGCCAACCACAACCGGCGTTTTACATTCCCATAGCGCAAATGCCGCCGAGCGCGTGGGACTGGATTGGCCGCACGATGGACTTGGTGGTACGGACTCGCGGAGGCGTGGTCCCCGTTCGTGAATTGCAGAGCACAGTCGCGTCCGTCGCTCCCGCCGTGCCGATTTACCGGCTCTCGAGCATGCAGCAGAAAATCTCCAGTACACTCGAGCGCTCGCACTTCGACACTTTTCTGCTCGCAATTTTTGCTGCAACAGCGCTGCTACTTTCGTCGGTCGGAATTTACGGAGTTCTGTCGTACATGGTCGCCCAGCGCACAAGAGACATTTGCATTCGCATGGCCCTCGGCGCGTCGCGAGGACAGATTGTTTGGGACGTTCTCGGTTTTGGAGTGCGCATGGCCAGCGTTGGATTGGCTATCGGGCTTGCCGGAGCATTGGCGGCTACGCGCTTGCTCTCTTCGTTGCTCTACGGCGTGCGCCCGACCGACGCAATCACGTTTGTCGCGGTATCGCTCATTTTGCTTGTGGTCGCTTTGCTCGCGAGCTATCTCCCGGCTCGACGCGCCACTCGCGTTGATCCCATTGTCGCCCTCCGCTATGAGTAGCCATGCAGCGCAGGCGAACTCTCCGCCGCCTCGAGGGATTTTCCCGGTTCAGCCGCACAACGCGCCTCGACGCACTCGCAACAACGCTGCTAGAACAACTTCACTGCCAAGTCTTGCGGCCCCTCTCCTACGGGAATCATCGTCAGCAAACTGTTCGTGCGCACACGAATCACGGCCACGTCCCCGGAACCCTGGTTTACGACCATGAGCAAATTTTCATTGGGATCAAATCGAAGTACTCCCGGGGATTGACCCGCCTGAATTGGAACCTCCCTGCCAGTACCAGGGTCGCGAACGACGCGGCGATTCGCAATGTCTACGGGAACGATGTGGCTCGCCGCGCTATCGGAAACATAGAGAGTGCTGGCATCCGCACTTAACACGCCGCGCGTGGGCGCTGACCCAAGCACCATATAGTCGCCTACCTCGTGCGTCCAGGTGTTGATGACCTGCAAGCCGTGCGCGTCCGGAGAAATCACGTACAGCTCGCCGCCATCCGGTTTTAGCAGCATGTCGGAGGGATTCCCATCCAGCTCGAGGTTCGAAAGAAGAACGCTTCTCCGCAGATCAACGACGGAGAGCCGGTGCTCGGTCCGGCTCAGAACAAACGCGATGCGGCTATCGGGGAGGATGGCGATCTTTTCCGGCTGCTTGACGATCCCAACCGTGCTGCGCAACGCCAGCGTGGAGGCGTCATGAATCCCCAGCGTGGCATCGCGATGATTGAGCACCAGGACGCTCTTCCCGTCAGGTGTCACCTGAGCGAGAACAGGTTCGCCTCCGGTCCGTGTCCGCCCGAGCACATTTCTCGACGGGCAATCAATCGCCACTAGACTATCTGATCCTGCCGAGGTCGTGTACAAGCGGCTGCCGTCCGCTGAAAAATCGATCGCGTAGGGAAGCGGCCCCACGGGGATGCGAGCTGTCACCTGATTCACGCGCGTATTGATGACCCAAACGAAGCCGTCCGCTGAACTCACGCCCCAAACTTCTGCCCGTGTCGGATGCTCGCGCATTCCGGACAAGCCCTTTCCAATGTTGATCCGCGCGACGGCCGCCAGCTTCACGAGATCGAGGACGGTTACGCTGCCGTCCGCCGTCGAAACGTACGCGCACAATCGCAAACCGGGCCGCAAAAAGGAGGGACGGTGCTCGCGCAAAAGTTGAACAATGCCCGCAATGAGCAGGACCCCCAGCAGGAAAAACACACGGAAGTTGCGCGGGCGATTCATAGGTCGGATGGATTGTTACATGTCGCGTGCGGACTTAGCCACAAGCCGGAGAATTAGCCAGGAGTGCGCTCATCAGTCGAAAGAAACAGCTCACAAGAATTGGAAAATATGCGCTCAATTCACTTCGCGATGCAAAACTGCGGCAATTTGCCGAACTTCTTCGACCAACTCGGCGAACTCTTCCGGCAAGATCGACTGCATGCCATCGGAAAGCGCCTTGTCGGGCTCGTGGTGCACTTCGACGAGCAGCCCGTCCGCGCCCACGGCAATCGCCGCGCGCGATAGCGGCAGCACCTTGTGCCGTTTTCCGGTGCCGTGCGAAGGGTCCACCAGGATCGGCAAGTGGCTGCGCTTTTTCACCGCCGGCACCACCGCCAGGTCTAGCGTATTGCGCGAAAAATCGGAGAATGTCCGCACACCGCGCTCGCACAGCATGACGTTGTAGTTTCCCTCGGACAAGATATACTCCGCGGCCATCAAAAACTCGTCCAGCGTCGCCGACATCCCGCGCTTTAAAAGTACCGGTTTCTTCGCCCGCCCCGCCCGCTTCAGCAGCGAAAAATTCTGCATGTTTCGCGCGCCAATCTGAATCACGTCGGCATATTCCTCGACAAGATCAAGGCTCTCATTGTCGATGGCCTCCGTAATGATCCCGAACCCGTACGTCTCCCGCACTTTCGCCAAAATTTTCAACCCCGGCAAGCCCAGCCCTTGAAAACTGTACGGCGACGTCCTTGGTTTGTAGGCGCCGCCGCGAAACAGCTGTACGCCTGAGCCCTTCACGCGTTCCGCAATCGCCAAGCACTGTTCTTCCGTCTCCACCGCGCACGGCCCTGCCACCAACGCGATCTTCTTCCCGCCAACGAGCACGTCTCCCGCCGGAGTCGGAATGCGCAGTACGCTGTCCTCCTCCTTCGCGTCGCGGCTCACCAATTTGTACGGCTTGCTGACCGGTATGCACTCCACCACTCCCGGCAGCGATTCCAGCACTCCGAGATCGATCGCGCCCCTGTTCCCGGTAATCCCAATCGCCGTTCGAATCGTCCCCGGAATCGGGTGCGCCTTCAGCCCCAGCGCCTCAACTTTGTCGCATACCGCGCGGACCTGTTCCTCCGTCGCGTGCGATCCCATCACAATCAGCATTATGCGTTCCCCACACTCGGTGCGAATTTTTCAGTGTACTGCACCCCAACCACAGACGCAAAGAAGGGCCGCGGTTGGTCTCGCTTCCTGGCCTTTACGGATCACCACCAAGCATCTCGCGCAAACCTACAGTAAATCCCGGCCGCTTTTACCCGTTTCCTGAGGAAAACCCATTGACTCCCACTGCATCTAACAGCCGGGAGAGTAATTAACTTCTCGGCCGTGATCCGCCCCTCGAGCCTGGGCTCTCGGTGTATCCATATAGACCCACTCTGGAGGCTAGAATGAAACGTCTCTCTGTCTTACTTCTCTTGTCTGCCTGCGCCGTACCAGGAGCCTTTGCCCAGGAAAAAAACGACCACATCCAAGTCGGCGCCTTTGCCGACTATCTGCGTGTGTCGCAAACTAAGACAAACTTTGCTGGGCTCGGCGGACGTTTGGCCGTCACAGCCTATCGCGTGGTCAAACTTGAAGCAGAGATGGCCTACGACTTCGACCAAGCCTTCACTGAGGGATTCACCAACACCACCACCGGCACAGTCTCTATCCAACGCTCCAATCTTCGCGTTCTCCATGGCATGTTTGGACCCAAGGTGGAATTTGGTCATTCCCCGATCCACCCTTTCGTCACCGTGAAGGGTGGATTCGTCAATTTCCGCTTTGACAACCGCCCCGCCACTTTCGACACCTTCGCCAGCTCTGTTCAAGGTCTCCGCGCCAAAGACGTCAACGGTGTGCTTTATCCCGGCGCCGGCCTCGAAGGTCATCTCGGCCCTGTTGGCCTGCGACTGGACGTCGGCGATGAGATTTACTTTAACGGTGGCACTCACCACAACCTGCGTGTCGCGTTTGGCCCCTATATTCGTTTCTAAGCACAAGCGGCCAGATCACAATTCCGACCTCGTGCTCCTTTTGGTCGCTGCAGTTTTGCCTGATGCTTTGCGCTCCATTTGGAGAAAGTGTGTCGCTCGGTTACAATAGGGGATTAACATTCGGAGAACAATCGCACTGATCGCATGCCCGATCTGCAGCCCACGCTTGACACCCAATTCGACCCTGAAGACGAATACCGCCCGGGACCTGAGCCTGAACCTCTGCCTCCTACCTGGATGGACGGCAGCCTCCGCATCGGCATCCATGCTTCCATCGCCGGGAGCTACCTGAACGCGCTCGAATCCGCTCGCAAGCTCGGCTGCAACTCCCTTCAAATCTTTTCATCGAGCCCGCGCATGTGGCAGGGAGGTCCTTCACGCATCCCTGAGGCAGATGCCGCTGCCTTTCGCGCCCGTCGCGCCCAGCTGGGCCTGGGTCCGCTGGTCATTCACGCGAACTATCTGATCAATCTGGCCGCGGTTCAGCCAATGCTGCAAACGCGCTCGATCCAGGCCTTCCA
Organism: Candidatus Acidiferrum sp.; assembly: GCA_041486245.1. GTDB lineage: Bacteria > Acidobacteriota > Terriglobia > Acidiferrales > UBA7541 > Acidiferrum. The sequence continues at coordinate 5,317 of JBGPLB010000016.1, read as the reverse complement.
GGATGAGCTCATGCGCGGCGTGGCTCTCGGCGCGGATTTTCTCGTCGTTCACCCCGGCTCGCGCGGAGACGCCACGCCAGAGCAAGCCGTCCGTACTGTGGTCGAATCCGTCAAGCAAGGGTCCAAGCGCGTCCCTCTCGGGAATCTGCGCATACTCATCGAAAACACGGCGGGCATGGGAAGCGCCGTTGGCGCGCGGCTCGAAGAGCTTGCTGAAATCCTTGCAGGCCTTAGAGATGTTCCTGCCGCGGCGTGTCTAGACACCGCACATCTTTTCGCCGCAGGCTACGACATCAAGAGCGAAACTGGCCTGACATCCACCATCGACCTGATCGATTCGACTATTGGCCTGAATCGCGTGCCCGTTTTCCACGCAAACGATTCCAAAATCCCCCTCGGCGGCCGTGTGGATCGCCACGAAAACATTGGCGAAGGCAAAATCGGCGCCGAGGCCTTTCGCCGCATCTTGACCCACCCAAAGCTGGGCGCAGCGCCACCCGAAGGTTTGACGGGGCGTGCCTTTCTGCTCGAAACGCCCATCGATCAACCCGGCGACGACCGCCGCAACGTAGCCAGGCTATGGGAACTTGCCGGCTTGAGCGAGCAAGCCCCGCCAGCAGAAAAAGGCTTTTCGATGCTGACGGCGGCCATCAAAAAAATTCAAACAAAAACGGCCAAAGCCGAGAAAGCCGCCGCAAAGAAAACGAAAGTAGCTATCAAGGCAAAAGCATCGGCAAGCAAGTCCAAAAAATCACGCAAGACCAAGAGGGGATAGCGAGGCGTGGCGGACTACAACCCACAAGAAATCGAAGCCAAATGGCAAAAGTGCTGGGCCGAAGCGCGTGTGTTCGAATCCGAAGCTGACCCGGCAAAACCCAAATACTACGTCCTCGAAATGCTGCCGTATCCCTCCGGCACGATGCACATGGGCCACATGCGCAATTACGCCATCGGCGACGTCGTCGCCCGCGTCAAACGCATGAGCGGCTTCAACGTTCTCCATCCCATGGGCTGGGACGCCTTCGGCCTCCCCGCCGAAAACGCCGCAATCAAGAACAACACTCACCCGCGCGAGTGGACCAACAACAACATCGCCGAATTCCAACGTACCCTGCGCCGCTTCGGGTTCAGTTACGACTGGCGCCGCGAAATTTCCACCTGCGAGCCCGAGTATTACCGATGGAACCAGTGGTTTTTCCTGCGCATGCTCGAGCGCGGCCTGGCTTACCGCAAAAAGAGCCGCGTGAACTGGTGTCCCAAGTGCTCCACTGTCCTCGCCAACGAGCAGGTATTGCCCGGCGGCGTCTGCTGGCGCCACGAAGACACGCTCGTCGAGTCCCGCGAACTCGAGCAATGGTTTCTCAAAACCACCGCCTACGCCGATCAACTTGTCGATGATTTAAAACAACTCGAAAGCACGTGGCCCGAGCGCGTCGTCACCATGCAGCGCAACTGGATTGGCCGCTCGCAAGGCGCTCGCGTGAAATTCGCCGTCGCCGGTGTTCCAGGCGCGCCGCCCATTGAAATTTTCACCACGCGTATCGACACCGTTTACGGCGCCACCGCTATCATCCTCGCTCCTAGGCATCCGTTAGTCGCGACACTGCTGGATGGCTCGCCGAACCGCGCCGAAGCGGATGAGCACCTCGCGCGCATGCGTCAGACTTCCGTCAAAACGGAGGATCTCGCCACGGCCGAAAAAGTCGGCTTCTTCATCGGACGCCACGCCACCAATCCCTTCAGCGGCGAAAAAATCCCTATATGGGTCGGCAACTTTGTCCTTATGGAATACGGTACCGGAGCCATCATGGCTGTGCCCGCGCATGACGAGCGCGACTTCGAGTTCTGCCGCAAATACGGCCTTCCCGTTCGAATCGTCATCCAGCCGACCGCAGGAGAACCTCTTGTCGAAGAAAAAATGACCGTCGCCTTCGACGAGCACCAAAACGGCAAGCTCGTCAATTCCGGCTCGTTCAATGGCCTCTCTCCCGACGAAGCCATCATGAAAATGACCGCCTTCGCCGAAAAAAAGGGTTTTGGCTGCGGGGAAGTCGTCTTCCGCCTCCGCGACTGGGGCATCTCTCGCCAGCGCTATTGGGGTACTCCCATTCCCGTCGTCTATTGCCCCGAGCATGGCCTGCAACCCGTGCCTGACAAAGATCTGCCTGTCGTACTGCCGCCCAATCCCAAACTCACTGGCGAAGGCGAATCGCCGCTCGCCGCGACTCCGGAGTTCGTCAACACCACTTGCCCGAAATGCGGTGGCCCCGCGCGCCGCGAAACCGACACGATGGACACCTTCGTCGACTCCTCCTGGTATTTTTATCGCTATTGCGACCCGCACAACGACAAAGCTCCATTCGATTCCGCGAAAGTCGCCTACTGGTTTCCCATTGACCAATACATCGGCGGCATCACCCACGCCATCCTGCACCTCCTCTACTCGCGCTTTTGGTGCAAGGTCATGCGCGATATCGGTCTCGTCAAACACAATGAGCCCATCTCCAGGCTCTTCACCCAGGGCATGATCCAAAAGGGTGGCGTCACCATGTCCAAATCTCGGGGCAACGTAGTCGGCGCCATCGACATGGCCGAAAAATATGGCGCGGACACTGGCCGCCTTTACACGCTTTTTGCCGCTCCTCCCGAAAAAGATCTCGAGTGGAGCGAAGAAAGCATTGAAGGCTCCTGGCGCTTCCTGAACCGCGTCTTCCGCCTGGTGGACAAGCACGCCGCAGCCGTTCGCGACACTAAAAACTGGAATTTCGATCCGAACGGAATGTCCGACAAGGAACGCGATCTGATCAGGATCACCTATCAAACGATGCTGAGGGTGACGCAAGACTTCGAGAAGCGCTGGCACTTCAATTCCGCGATTGCTCAGATTATGGAATTGACCAACGAAATTTATCTGGCCGAGCCGCTTGAAAACGGTGTTCGTCCCGAGATACGCAAAGAAGTCTTGCAAATTCTTACTTTGCTTCTTGCGCCTATGACGCCTCATATTGCAGAGGAGATGTGGGAGATGCTGGGGAATCCCGGCGGGCTTTGGAAGGCCCAATGGCCGGTCTTGCTGGATGAACAACTGGAGCTAGCGAAGGACGACGAAGTCGAAATCCCGGTCCAGGTCAACGGGCGTGTCCGCGCAACTCTAAAAGTCCCCGTCGGCTTAGGCGAAACCGAACTAGTCGCCAAAGCCAAGGCCGATCCAGCGGTTGCGCGTCACATCGACGGCAAGCGCATCAATAAAGCCATCTTCGTCCCTGACAAACTTCTCAATCTGGTGGTCAAATGAGCAAGCCAAACTGGAACAGCCAATCTTGGCTGTGCACTTCTCTTTCATTTCGCATCCGCAGTTTGAATCTTTCTTCAGGAATTATTTGTCGTGGTGGGTCTCTAGACTCATCGCTTTGTACGACTAAACTTTGAGAGGTACACAATGGCAGCAGGAGCCGCAATGAAGGAACAGCCCCAAAAGCCAAAATCCGAGCTCGGCGGCGTAGTAGTCCTGGATTTTGGCGGCCAGTACACGCAGCTGATTGCCCGTCGCATCCGCGAACAGCAAGTCTTCTCCGCCATCCTCCCGTGTACCGCCTCGATCGAAGAAATTCGCCAGTTTGCCCCCGCAGGTTTAGTCCTCTCCGGTGGCCCTAGCTCCGTTTACGACGCGGACGCCCCCAAATGCGATCCCGCCATCCTTGCTATGGGCTTGCCGGTTCTCGGCATCTGTTATGGCATGCAGTGGATCACGCACGCACTCGGTGGCAAAGTCGAAAAGGCTGAACGCCGCGAGTACGGCCGCGCCCAGCTGAAAGTAAGCAGTGGCAGCGGTGCAAACCCCTCAGAGCTCTTCGTGGGCGTCCCGGAATCTCTGCGCATTTGGAATAGCCACGGCGATCATGTGCGCGAAGTGCCCCCGGGTTTTCACGCCACGGGTCACACGGATAACGCCATCGCTTCTCTGGAGGATCCCCAGCGAAAAATCTACGCCGTGCAGTTTCATGTGGAAGTGAATCACACCGAGCGTGGCACGGAACTGCTGCGCAATTTCCTGTTCCGTGTCTGCAAGGCGCAAACCAAATGGAGCGGTTCCGCCTTTATCGAGGAGACCACCGAAGCCATTCGAACGAAGGTTGGGCCAAACCGCGCCATCTGCGCTCTCAGCGGGGGAGTGGATTCGACGGTTGCCGCCGTTTTGGTTCACCGCGCCATGGGCGACCGCCTCACAAACATCTTTGTTGATACGGGCATGCTGCGGAAGAATGAGTTTGCGGACACGTTGGAAATGCTGCGAGACCGCCTGGGCCTCCGCGTCATTGGCGTGGACGCCGCAGACCGCTTCCTCGATAAGCTCGTTGGCGTTACGGACCCTGAGCAAAAGCGCAAGATCATCGGCAGGGAATTCATCGCCGTCTTTGCCGAGGAAGCCCAAAAGCTGCAGCGCGGCGAAGCTCACGGCGCGATCGCCTGGCTCGTCCAGGGAACGCTGTATCCGGACGTCATTGAGTCCGTGTCCGTCAAGGGCCCCTCCGCCACCATCAAGACCCACCACAACGTCGGCGGCTTGCCGGAAAACATGCCTTTTGCTCTTATCGAGCCGCTTCGCGACCTTTTCAAGGACGAGGTCCGCCGCATTGGCAAAGACTTGGGCCTTCCGGAAGAGATTCTTCTGAAACATCCGTTTCCGGGCCCAGGATTGGCAGTAAGGCTCTTGGGCGAGATTACCCGCGAACGCCTCCTTACTCTCCAGGAGTCGGACGCTATCGTTGTTGAGGAGATACGTCGCGCCGGGCTCTATAGCCAGGTTTGGCAAGCCTTCGCCGTTTTGTTGCCTGTCCGCAGCGTCGGGGTTATGGGGGACTACCGGACTTATGGGCTAACCATTGCAGTGCGAGTAGTGGAATCCGAGGACGCTATGACGGCGGACTGGGTCCGCTTGCCGGGGGAAGTTTTGGAGCGTATTTCCACACGCATCGTGAACGAGGTTCGCGGAGTGACGCGCGTGGTCTACGACATCAGTTCGAAACCGCCGAGCACCATCGAATGGGAATGACGTTTCCGCCGAGACGCTTGCAAGCGGTAAGCGGGGAAAAGTCAGCGAGGAGAGGCTGTAACTGCTTGCGATATGTAGCAGCAACTATACTAGCATAGGCCGCGCAGGGACCAGTCGCGGCCTATCCAGAAGTGCCCATTAGTTCGACATCAAGCTCTAAACAAAAGGCTGCAGAACTAGCGGTTAGCCATTTTCTGCGCCATGTAGAGAATGAGCTTGCGATCTCCTTCTTCCACTTTGCCCAGCAAGCGGCGAAGCTTGTTG
>JBGPLB010000015.1:0-40941 GCA_041486245.1 Candidatus Acidiferrum sp. | reverse complement strand
GCCCGGCTGATAGCTGTGCTTAGCGATTATGCGTCGCAACCGGTAGAATGATTATGCAACGAAGCAAAGGAACAACGTGGGACTGACGAAGCAAGAAGCTCTGGACATGCTGCAATCCGACGACCTGGTGGGCGTGGGGATGGACGCGCACCAAATGCGTCTGAAGAAAAATGATCCGCGAGTCGTGACTTACCAGATCGACCGCAACATTAACTATACGAATTTCTGTACGGAGTACTGTTCGTTCTGCGCGTTTTACCGGCCATTAGGCGCAAAGGACGGGTACATCCTTTCCTTCGAAACCATCTACGAAAAGATCGAAGAGATGCTTGAGCTCGGCGGCACGGGAATTTTGCTGCAAGGCGGCCTGCATCCGGACCTGCAGATCGGCTATTACGAAAATCTCCTCCGCTCGCTCAAGGCGCGCTTCCCGCAAGTGCACCTGCACTGTTTTTCCGCGCCAGAGATTTTATGCATCGCGGAAGTGAGCGAACTGAGCGTCCGCGAAACCATCCAGCGACTGATGGATGCCGGTCTCCAATCCATTCCCGGCGGCGGCGCGGAAATTCTCGACGACGAAATTCGCGGAAAAATCGCCCGCCTGAAGTGCACCAGCGACGATTGGGAGGAAGTTCACCGCGTCGCACACTCGCTCGGCCTGCGCACCACCGCGACGATGATGTTCGGCTGCGGCGAAGAGCTTCGCCACCGCGTGAATCATCTGGAACGGCTGCGCCGCATTCAAGAAGACACTGGCGGGTTCACGGCGTTCATTCCGTGGATGTTCGCGGCGGAAAATACGGCTCTCGGAAAAAAAGTGCAGGAAACGACCGCCGTGGATTATTTGAAAACTCTCGCTGTCAGCCGTCTCTACCTCGATAACATCGACCACATCCAATCGAGCTGGCTGACGCCGGGCATCAAGGTTTGCCAGGTTGGCTTGCAGTTCGGCGCGGACGACGTCGGCAGCATTCTCATCGAGGAAAACGTCGTGTTCGCCGCTGGCGTGAAAAACCGCACCAACGAAAACGAGTTGCGCCGCATCATCTCCGATGCGGGATTTATCCCCGCGCAACGCGATACGCTCTATCGCTCTTACGCGCTGAAATAGGTCGAAACATTCCTAACCGCTATTTTTGTGGGGTCGGACGCTTCAGGGGACGCAGTACGATCTGCACCTCGGTGCCATCGGGGAGATCGATATCTTCCAACGGATAAAGAATCCCGCTGCGGAATCGCGCTTGAATCCAGCGCGGCCCGGGCTTGGCATCAGCCGCCGAAGCTTTTGCGGGTGCTCCTGCAGCACTGGGAACTCCCGACGTTGCGTCGAGGGCCTCATTGGCAAGCGCATCCGCTTCGCGGTTTTGCTCGCGGTAGACGTGATCGATTCGAAACGATTCGAAGCCCTGCGACATTTTCTTCGCTCGCTCGAACAGCGGGCGAAGATCGTCGCTCTTCACCTTGTACTGCCCTTGCATCTGTTTGACCATCAGTTCGGAATCACTCTCGACGCGCAAGGCGCGAATGCTATGAGACTGCGCGTAATCAAGCGCCGCGATTAGCCCGTAGTATTCGGCGACATTGTTTGTCATCCGTCCGATATATTTCTTCAACTTGGCGACAACTTCGCCCTGTCCATCGCGAATGACGACGCCATAGGAAGCCGGGCCAGGATTCCCGCGAGCGGCGCCGTCGATATTGGCTCGATGCGCCGGTGTCGCGTTTTTTTGTTCCCCGGGCGAATCCTTAAAAAGAGCACCGGCAGACCGAGAAGATTTGACGCGGGGCGGCATCAGGAATGGTTTGCGGCGGAAGAAGCGGCTCGCTCCGAGCCCGAAGCAGGATCAGGCACCGGAATCGGCTCTAAGGTGTAAAGAATCAGGCCGCACGACTCGCAGCGGTAGATTTCTTCATTGGGGTCTCGGCGAAGCTCTTGCAGGATGTGAGGCAGCACGCGCATGCCGCAGCCGCGGCATTGTCCGTCGCGCGCTTCGGCAACCCCCGTGCCGTGATGACGCTTGGCTATGCGCGCATAGAGTTCGCGCACGTCCTCGGGAATCGGCGCCAACGCCTGATCTCGCTCTGCCACCAAGGATTCCAGTCGCTTTCTTTTCTCGGCCTGCTGGGCTTCGATCTCTTTTCTCTCTTTTGTGACCGCCGTTTCATCTTCTTTAAGATTTGCCTCCGCGTGCTTGACGATGCGTTCAGCCTCTTCGCCCGCCATCATCACTGCAAGCTGCGCGTCCTCGGCCTTTGCGACTTCCGCCTCGGCGTTGGCAATCTCGTGCTGCAGGGCTTTGTACGCTTCGTTGGTTTTGACGGCGCCGCTCTGGTCGCGATATTTCTTCGCGCGGTCTCTCCACTGCTGCACATCCAGTTCGAATTTCTTGCGCTCTTTTTGGCTACTGACAAGGCCCTCTTTAGCGGTGGCAACGGCCGCGCGCGCGCCGCTAAGTTTGGCATCTGCCTCGCGGACGCGTTTCGGAAATGCTTCAATTTCGGCGCGCACGCTGGCAATCAAGTGGTCAACACGCTGCAGTTCGATCAAGTGGGGAATAGCGGAATGCATGAGTCTGTAATACTAACACAGGCGGCGTTATGCTTCGCCTGCCAAGCCCGGTGGCGTCCTGGGAGCAAACAAGGATTCCGAGTTTGGGTAGAATGCTCTAGTTTTGCATGCAAGTCGCCCATTCAAGGAGGACGAGATATGCCGCATGTGCAAATTACCTGGGTGGAAGGTCGGACGCCGGAGATGAAGCGCAAGATCGCCGCGCGCGTTACCACGGTACTGATTGAAGATGGACGCGCGAAGCGCGAAAACATTCACGTGTCGTTCCATGACGTTCCGGCGACAAATTATGCAGAGGCGGGCGTCCTGGTGGCGGATCAAAAGCGTACGCCGTGACGCGAGGCCAGGACACATCCTTGTTGCGCTTGGCATCCAACGATAAGGTCGACAGCCTCGGCCCGATGGCGGTAAGTAACACCGTCCGCCATCACGCCGTTTGGATCGCGCGGGGGATTTGAATTAGCCGGAAGCGCGCAGGTCTCGGCGAATCAGCGTGAAATCGAGAAAGTAGCCGATGCCGACTGCGAGCGGGATGATACCGAATGCTGCCGCGGACCAGAAGTCGCGATCCACTTGAATTCCTGCGATCAATCCGAAGGTAACTATGTAGCCGAGAGCCCCGGTAATCAGCAAAATCCCCGACCGGCGAGAGCGCGCCGCTTGTGAAAGTTCCGGCTCCTGAGGAATGTCCACGCCGCGGGCTATGGCAGCAAGTCGCTCTTCGCTGCGCAGCTTACGCACGCGGTAATACGTGTATAGGATTCCGAGTGGAACGCCCATCCCCAAAGTGACTGCGACCAATCCGATCAAATCTCCGCCCATGATTTGCTCCTTCCAAGATGCGCGAGAAGCGCAATCTGTATTGTGGCAACCGTTGTCGTAGGAATGTACGAAGCACTCCTAAGAAAAGTTCCAGGAGAGACGCGAGAAGTGGGGACTTACTCCACCGATGCGAGGTATTCATCCATGGCCGAATGGTTAGTTGACCTCGTGGACTTGCATGCTCTGGTCGATTGCTAGCGTGGGATATCGTATCGGCGAACCCGCAGAAGCCGGAGAGTGGCGCGCTGTTACGCTGAAGTCGCCGCCAGAACACTCGATCGTATAGGAGTAGCCGTCCCGCTCGGGGCGGGACATGGCCAGCGACTTGGAAGAAGTAAGCAACTCAAGCGACGCGCATTGGCCGTTCAGCGCGATGTATCCCCGTTCTGCCTGTGCAATCTGCAGGAGATCGCTGCGGACGCCGATTAGGCTGATCGCTTGAGTGGGGGCGGTGCCCTCGTCGGTCGATGGCATTTTCTTGAAATAGTAGTGATAAACGCCAAACAAGAGGGCGCATGCGACGAGAAGGGCGACCAAGGCACGCATGACTTGATTGTCTTTCCGACGTTGGCTTCCTGCAAGAACCTTGCGCTCGTTCGTATGGAAGAAGGCACCCCGCAGGCCGCCTGGCAGCGGTGCTCAAACAGGAATGTAGCGACTGCGCAAGCCTCGCCAGGTTTCCAATTGACAGTCTAGAAGGTCTCCAGTAACAACGATAGATAACGCAAATAGTCGCAATCTTTCTAGGAGAAACCCCGATGAAGAGAGAGTCGTCGTATGTCCTTATCCTGGCTGTATTGCTTTCGCTCATAATCGCCTTCCCGGCAGATATTTGTGGCTCTCCTCAGGCCGCCGGACAGCGGGCCGGCGAAGTCTCTCGCTTGATTCCAGCCGTGAGTATTGCCCGCGGCTCCAAGACCATCAACGCTTCCGCGAAGTCGGTGGTCGAATGGCAGGACCTTCTGAATACCAAGGCCGATGCGCGCGCACGGATCGCTCTGGATGATGGGTCTGTTTTGAACGTCGGTTCGGATTCCTCCATCAAAGTGGTCAAGCACGACGCTGGCGCCCAGCAAACCGACCTCGAGCTGGCCTACGGAAAGCTCCGCACACAGGCGCAAAAGATTGCAAAACCCGACGGAAAATTTGAAGTTCACACCGCAGCGGGCGTAGCCGGCGTGGTTGGAACGGACTTTTACGTAGGATATGAAAACAACGTCATGAATGTGATTGCCTACGAAGGGGTCGTGCGCGTCTGCAATTTGGCGGGAGTGTGCGTGTTGCTGAAAGCGGGCCAGGTGACCAGCCTGCGCAACGGAGACAATTCCGCGCCCGCGCCCCCGACGCAAGCTCCGCTCGATATGCTAGTCACGGCGGGCAAGGACACGGAAGTGGGTCCACGGGCCGGCATCGGACTGGAAAATGCGGGGCACCTCGGCAAGGGAATGGGCCTTACGATGGGCATTTTAGCCCTGGTTCCGGTGGTAATCTTCTCTGTCATCGCAACACAACACACTAGCGCTCCCCCTGCCCTCGTCACTGGGGGGTGCAACCCAAAAACGAATCCTAACGGGTGTGGGTAGCATCTCTGACCGTTGAGAAGCATGCTCCTTTTTGGCACTGGCTGCGAGATGCGGCCGGGGCACTTAGCTTCTGTGTTCATGCAACTCGCTGAGTCGGGCAACCGTCAAACTAGAGTTACCAAATACTAGAGGCGTGATTGAATCCGGCGTTTTGTGCCGTCGCCCGCGGTAGCGTACACTGGATGTTTCGCGGTGCCGTCTAACAGTAAGTGAGGCAATCCTTGAAAATTTCGGTCCGTTGTCACCTAAGTTCTATCTTGTGCGTGCTTGGCTTGGTGGTTTGCCTCACGCCGATCGCTGCGACTCTGGCGCAAGCCGCGCCGCCTGATGTCTCTGCCAAGAAATCTCCGCTTCTCGCCGCGCTCCAGGCGGAGCTCAATCGCTCCATGCAAACGTTCAAAGCGCAAGACCCGCCGGCGTACTACATTGGCTACACCATTACGGATACGCGGCGCGCGGACGTTTCCGGCTCAAACGGCGCGCTTCTTAGCAGCAACGAGACACGCAACCGCTGGCTGGAAGTTTCCGTCCGAACGGGCAGCTACGATACGGATGACACACATAAGGTTGGCGAACGGCAGCAGACCAGCGCCAGTCCGGGCGCCCTTGTCCCGCTGGACGACGACCCCCAGGTGCTTCGGCGTGCCGTATGGCTCGAGACCGACGAGCAGTATCGGACAGCCGCGGAAGCCCTCATCAAGATCAAGACCGGCAAAGAAGTGAAGGTCGATTCGGCCGAAAACCGCGCTCCAGATTTTTCTCACGAGAAGCCTCACACCCACATCGGCCCCGAGGTTTCTTTCACGTTGGACCGCAAACCGTGGGAAGAAAAAGTACGGACATACACCCGCACATTTCGTGAGTCTGCCGCCATTATCAATTCGATTGTGACCTTTACGGCCCAGGCCCAGAACGTCTTCCAGGTAACCAGCGAAGGCACTGAGTTGCAATTTGGGCAGATCCGCTATCGCCTCGAGTTGTTCATCCAAGGCAAGGCGCCGGATGGTATGGACATCAACCGTTACTACAATTTTGACTGGGTTAATCCTGAGGATGCCCCCGACGATAAGTCCGTCTCGGCCGCGCAGGCTACCATGCGCAAAGAGCTCGAGGGGCTAGTCGCTGCCCCAATCGTCGAGCCCTCGGTTGGTCCAGCACTGTTGACGGGCCGCGCGGCCGCCGTCTTTTTCCATGAAGTCTTTGGCCACCGCGCAGAAGGACACCGCCAAAAAGATGCTGCCGAAGGCCAGACCTTTGCGAAAAAAGTCGGCGAACCAATCCTGCCGAGTTTCCTGAGCATCGTGGACGACACCACCAAGAAGCAACTCGGGCACCAGGATTTGCTGGGTTACTACCAGTTCGATGACGAAGGTGTTCCGGCGCAGTCTGTTACGCTGGTGGATCACGGCATCCTGAAAAATTTTGAAATGTCGCGGTCTCCGTTGGTGGGCTTCCCCATTTCCAACGGCCATGGACGGCGTCAGCTCGGCGCAACTCCCGTTTCCCGGCAAGGTAACTTGATCGTGGAGAGCAGCAAGACCCTCACGAACGCGCAACTGCGCGCAAAGTTGATCGAGCTCATCAAGGCCCAGGGAAAACCGTTTGGACTGCTGATTGACGATATCGCCGGCGGCTTTACGTTTACAGGACGAGGACAGCCTCAAGCCTTCCAAGTACTTCCGCTCGTCGTATTCAAAGTGTTCCCCGATGGCCGTCCTGATGAACTGGTTCGCGGCATGGATATTGTCGGCACACCTTTGGCCGCGCTCACGAAAATCGTAGCCACGGGCGACACTCCGGAAGTATTCAACGGTTATTGCGGCGCGGAGTCCGGCTCCGTTCCGGTTTCTGCCGCCTCGCCCGCCATTCTGACCTCTGAATTGGAAGTGCAGAAGAAAGAAAGTTCCACGGATCGTCCGCCAATTCTCCCGCCGCCTGCGCATGATCCCTTGAGTACGGGAGGTCAGCAGTGAAGCCCGCACGAGCATTTGCCGCACTCGCGATTCTTGCCGCCGCGCTCGGCTGCAGCGCCACTGCCCACGCTCAGGCTCCGGGCGACAATGATCACACTTTGCAGGCAATGCGGGACGAAATGGCGCGCTCGAAATCCCGTCTTGAACTCAAAATCCCGGGCACACCGCAGCCTCAGCACCCCTATTATGTGGAATACCGGTTGCTGGATCTCGACGTCCGAGAAGTTGTAGCGGAATTTGGCGCCCTGCTCTCTTCCTCGCACACTCGCAATCGCTTCATGGACGTGGAAGCTCGCATCGGCAACTACAAGCTGGACAGCTCCAATTTCGTCAGCGACGACGCATTCCGGGGCTTCATCGGTCCCACCGGGGCCGTCGGAATTGACCGCGACTACAATTCCTTGCGCCAGGACCTTTGGATAGCCACCGACCAGGCTTTCAAGGAAGCGGTCGAAACCTATTCTCGCAAACAGGCGTACTTGAGCAGTCTCGCTCGTCAATCCGACATCGATGATTTTGCGAAAGCCACCCCGTTGCAACTTATTGAACCCCTCGCCACGCCGGACTGGAGCAATCGCAACTGGGAACAGGAAGTTCGAGAAACCTCCGCCGCTCTTCGGGCTTTTCCGCAAGTCTACGAATCCCGCGTCACTTATTATCTGGTTTATGCCACGGAATACTTGCTCACCAGCGAGGGGACCGAAATCCGCACGAACCGTTGCTACGCGGCCATTGAAGCGGGGATGAACTCGCTTGCCGACGATGGCATGCAGCTAAACCACATGTACGCAACCTACGCTCCGAAGCCCGCCGATCTTCCGAGTGTGGATGCGGTTCGCAAGGCTTTGAACGTCACCGGAACTGAACTTATGGCCATGCGCGCAGCATCCCCTGCGCAGGACTACACCGGACCTGTGCTCTTTGAAGCGCGAGCCGCCGCTCCGCTTCTTGCTGAAGTGCTGACCCCCGCGATCAACGGTTCCCGGCCACCGGTTTCCTTTACTCCGGTGATGGAACAGCTACTCACGGGACTCGGTGGCAAGAGTGACTGGGTCGGTCGAATGGGCGCGCGTGTATTGCCCGCAGGCTCTTCATTGACCGACGACCCCAGCACGAAGGAATTTCATGGAACGCCGCTGCTGGGCGGCTACTCCGTCGATGATGAAGGCGTCCGGGGAGAAAAAGTCAATATTGTCGAGAACGGCAGCGTTAAAGGGCTCTTGATGTCCCGCAGGCCCGGCCCTGATTCTGATCAGTCCAATGGCCACGGTCGCTCGGCGTTCTTGAACGACGCCAAGCCCACCATGAGCAATTTGTTCTTCAGATCGACGGATACATTATCTCCCGCGGATTTGAAGAAAAAGTTTCTTGACCAGTGCCGCTCGGAAAAGTTGCCGTATTGCCTGGTAGTGCGGGAGATGGACAATCCCTCCATCAGCTTGCTTCACCAGGACGACTTCTCCGAATTGTTGGCGAGCTTTGGTGGCGGCGCCGGGACCGGCGACCGGCTGCCGCTTATCGTCTACAAAATCTACCCGGAAGACGGCCGCCAAGAAATGGTTCGCGGATCACGCATCATCGGCCTGAATACGCGTATGCTGCGGAACCTCGGCGGCATCGGCAACGACGACTTCGTTTATAACTACATGCAGAGCCAGGTGTCGGGATTCGCTGGAACGGCTCTCGGTGCATTTGGTTCGGCGCAAAACGGTTTGCCTTCTTCGCTCGTGGCGCCTTCTCTGCTTTTCGATGATCTGGAAGTGCGCGGCGCGCGTGGAGAGCCCAAGCGGCTGCCATTGCTTCCCGCGCCGTCGATGACTGCGGACTGATCGCGACCGCAATCGAGATTTCCAGCAGGCTTACATGCCTGCGAAGTCTAGAGCTATGAACGACCTAACCCGCCGCAGCTTCATTTTTGGTGCAGCCACCGTTGCCGCCTACGGCTTGCTCATCGGCGTTCAACGTGCCTGCCGTTTTGCGCTTGCTGATAATAAACCCACAAAGAACGATCCCGGTCCTGTGCAAGTCGCGATATTCGCGGACGACGGGACGCGTTTGGGCGTCGAAACCGCGGCAAAAGTGGTTAAGAGCGATGCCGAGTGGCGCCGGTCGCTCAGTTCCGACGAGTTTGATGTCACGCGGCGCGCCGATACTGAGCGGCCCTTCAGCGGCGCCTATTACAACAACCACCAGGCGGGTCTTTACCGCTGCATCTGCTGCGGCAATGCACTGTTCAGCTCGAATACCAAATTCGACTCCGGCACCGGCTGGCCGAGCTTTTGGGCGCCCGTCGCCAAGGAAAATATCTCCACCAAAATAGATTTGAGCCTGGGCATGCGCCGTGACGAGGTGACTTGCGTTCTCTGCGACGCGCATCTGGGCCACGTCTTTGACGACGGGCCAAAACCCACTGGCCTACGTTATTGCATGAACTCGCTAGCGCTTCGCTTTGTTCCCCATATTAGGACCTGAACATCCGGAATTTAACCACACCTCCAGCAAAACCGACGCCTTCGGTTCCTTATTGCTTCACTTCCGCTAACAGGTCTTCGTAGTCGTTGATCGATACACGGTCGATTTTGCCGGGGATGGTGAAGTCGAAGGGCTCGCTTGCATGTGTCACGCCTATCGTTCCCATCTTCACTGTCTTATCTCCCATATGGGCGTAGAGCGGTACGACATCCTTCCAGTTGTCTTGGACTCCGGCTCGCGTGATGGCTCCCTTGAAGTGCGTCTTTCCGTCGGCTGTTGCTTCCATTGCGACATGAAATGTGTACTGTGGTTCACCCGCGCCGTAGACATACTGGTTGAAGAACCAGTCCATCTTGTGGTTTCCATCGAGATCCATGCCGCGCGTCATATGCTTTTCCACGATAGCTTTGAAATCTTCCGTCGATGCGGCCTTGTTATCAAATGTTTTGCAGTAGTCCTGCATCATTTCCTTGAACAAATGGTCGGGATCCTGATCCCGCGGATTCATCATCTGCATGCGCAGCATCTGCAGGACGTAGCCGCCCTTCGAATAAATCAGGTCTTGGTAAGAGCGCGGGTTTGTTATGGACGAGCGAATCCGCTGGCCCATCCAAATCGGTCCGAGCGTCTCAACCTCGTGTCCATAGACGTCTTTGTTGCGCAGCAACTCCTTTTCTTTGCGCCAGCGGCTCAGATACTCTTTCATGTTCTGGCGGTATTCGACGTAAAGGTCTCCGGAAAATTCTGCAAATCCCTCGGAGAGCCACTGGTCGTGATAACTCTTCCAGCCAACACGATGACCCCACCACTGATGGGACGTCTCATGGCCGCGGAAGAAGTCCGTGACCGCGATTTGATCCTTGATTCCAATGGCATTGCGCTGTGTGGAATCCAAAAAAGAACCGGACCACAGGTAGAGAAGTCCCGGCCACCCTTGTCCGTAGGAATAGCTGATGGGGAGGCTGGTGACGGAGAGGTGCTTGTAGGGAAAAGGACCGAACCATGACGAATAAACACGGACGGCATTCGCGATCTCCGTCCCCATGGTTTTGGCCATGATGGATGGAGACATCGAACCGACCGCGGCCTGTTGCGCGCCCGGGCCTTCCTCAAAATAACGCTGCACCTGCGTCATCACATCATCGGGCTCGCGATTTGCATAGATATCGATGAGGACATCTCCAGCTTTGTCGTTGGTGACCTTATAGTCGCCATACGCGAATCCGGCCACGGCCAGGGGCATCTGGCTTTTCCAGGTTGTGATTCTGGTGTTCCCATCGACCGTGTCGCTCGTGTTTTCCCCAGTCGCCACCAAGACCGACTTCTTGGGGCTGTGGAACGTTAGGTCGAAATCCGCTCGTGCAGAAAAGCTGTTAGGCCTTTCGGGATACCATCCGGAGCTTTCACAGAAGTAATTCCCAGTGCCTGCCTTGCGAATCGCGCGCTTCCCTCCGTATTGAAAATCGAGCGAGAGCGGCGTTCCAACAGCGAGGGGCTTTGCGAGGATTACAGCTACATAATTGCCGTAGGACTGATAGCGGTCTTTCGTTTCTCGCGACTGGTAAAACGCCAGCGAATTGTTGCTCGAATCCTTGATGGATTCGATCCGCAAATTTGAATCCAGATCGAAAATCAGCACGCCTTGTCCTGCAAGACGCGGTTCGAGTTCCATCCGTGCTGTGGCGTTGAGTTCCGCGCCGGACGTGACGGTGGCGTCGATTTTGTAGCCGCGAATCGTGAAGTCTTCCTTGGCTTGCGGATCCTTCCAGGCCTCAGCGCTCGTGCGGCCGCCGGAGGGAAAGCTCATCCAAGTGTCAAAAATCCTGACCGGGCCAACATCCACCCACCGTCCAATCTCAATCTCTTCGGGCGTCATCGCGTTGTCGTGGACTTCCACCCAGTTCTTGTCGTTGACTTTCAGGTCCGCAAGAAAGTACGCCGTGCGGGCGCGATCCGTCGACAAAATGCCCTGCAGCAGACGGGGCATGGACGACTCGCCCAAGTCCTCGCGCTCTTTCTGGCGTTTGGCGTAGAGATCATCGGCGGCCGGGCCCGAGGTTTGCCATTTCACCTGTTTGGCGACTTCGTCGACCAGTCCATCAGTGAAACTGAATGTGGCGTCGGTAAACAAAACGTCGAGCTTGTCTTGTTTGGTGAAAAGGCGAAGCTGCTGAGCTTCCTGAGGATTCGGCGGATCTGCTTGCAAGCGCCCCCTCCCGTGAAATACGGCGCCGAAAACCACGCCATTTACGGGCTGCGTGAATTGAATCGTGCCATCCGTCAGCGTGATGTGGACGCGGTCGCGGATGATATCGACATTCTCCGCATGGGCGGATTTTGAAGGATCCATTGCCGGAGCGGTGAGCGCATTCCAAATGGCTGCCGCAGGCGAAGTGATTGTTGATTGGGCAAAAATCCACGGCACAAACGCGAAAATTTCAGCGAGGACTAAGACCGCACTCCTGGTAGAGAAGGTCATAAGGATGGCTCCCGCAACGCAGCGAAAAAATACCGCGTCTTGGCTCAAACGGCAAGTGCCGAAAGTTAAATGAGCGTGCAAAACGAAATTGTTGCCAGGGCGTCGTTTTGGACACACTCCAGCATGGAGGACTGTCAACCGCTCCAGCCCAAACCTTGGGTCAGGGCGTACTTGGGATCTGCCCCGGCTGGACGCCGCCTGAGTGAGGAATCTCACGATACTTGAGGTAGTCTAGTTGGACGTCGATGGCGTCTCAGCAAAATGAGGGAGCGCGTGAGAAGCGGAGTGCGGCGCTGCTGAGCGTCGGCTCCGCCGTACTGCTCGTTTCGCTCAAGGGGTTTCTTGTTATCCGCACGGGCAGCCTGGGTGTCCTCTCCGAAGCGCTGCACTCCGGTCTGGACCTGATTGCGGCAATCATCACCTTTCTCTCCGTGCGCGTCTCGGATGAGCCGGCGGACGAACGCCATCCCTACGGCCACGGAAAATTCGAAAACTTTTCCGCCTTCGTCGAGACCGGTTTGCTGCTCCTCACCGCGCTCTACATCATTTATGAAGCGTTTGACCGGCTTTTTTTCCGCAGCGTACATATCCAACCGAGTATCACCGCGATCATGGTGCTGCTCGTGGCGCTGGCCATCGACATTACCCGGGCACGCGCGCTCAAACATGTTGCGCAAAAGTATTCGAGCGAAGCGTTGGAGGCCGACGCGCTGCATTTTTCAACCGATATCTGGAGCACGATCGTGGTCATCGCAGGCATCGGGCTTGTCTGGGCTGGCGAGCTTTGGAATCTGCCATGGCTAAGTTATGCGGACGCGCTCGCGGGCCTCGCCGTTGCTGCCGTCATTCTTTGGGTCGGGTCGCAGCTCGGCAGGCGGACTATGGACGCCTTACTGGATGTCGCTCCCAAAGGGTTGCAGCAGGAAATCGCCATGGCCGTGGCGCGGATGGACGGTGTATTGGATGTCGACCGTGTACGCGTCCGCCGCGCTGGCAGCCGGCATTTCGTCGATGCCACCGTCAGCGTGGCGCGCACCGCCAGCCTCGAACAAGTACATGCCCTGAGCGACGCCATCGAGAAGCGCATCGGCGAAATTGTTCCCTCGGACGTCATGGTGCACGCCGAACCCCGCGCGCCGCAAGGCGAACATTTGTTTGAAGCCATTCGCGCCGTCGCGCAGCGAATGGGATTGGCCATTCACGACGTAACCGCGCTGCTGCACGATGGCCAACTCTTCATCGAGCTTCATCTGGAAGTGGACGAAAACTTGAGCCTGCGCGACGCGCATCGCCAAGCCACGGAACTCGAAGACGAAGTTCGCAAGTTGCGCGACGGCTCAACCGACGTGACTATCCATATCGAGCCGCTCGGCCGCCATATCGCGACACCGGATTCAGACGCCGGGGAAATGAAACTGCTCTCCAAAGCGATCGAGCAGTTCCTGAACAGTCTGCCTTCCGAATTCGATGAACTCGTAAATTGCCACGACGTTCGCGTCCGCCAGGTGGAACACCACATCCTCGCCTCGTGCCATTGCACGATGCGGGGCGTGCTGCCGATCACCCAGGTGCACGACGTAACTGCTGCGCTCGAAGACCGTGTGAAAGAAAAATTCCCGCAAATCTACCGCGTCACGATTCATCCAGAGCCTGTTGAAGAAAAGTAATAGGAAGGCCGCCGTTAGGCGTTTCCCAAATTGGTGGACTTGACGCCCCTTGCGAAAACCTGTCCTGCCAACGCGAGGATAGCCGGGAAGCACTCAAGGACATAGCGAGGCTCGGGGGTTTCAAGCATCGTGAGAAATGCCGTGCGAAGTAGTATGTAACCCAAAAGCAGTGCGAGGCTCGGCCGGAGCTCGGAATTCTCCCGGCATAACCGCCATGCTCCCCAAGCAGCCAGCGCGACATACAACACATTCAGGAGAAAAAACCCCACGGTGACGGATTGATCGATGCGATCGTCCTGCCAGGCTTCCTTGAGCGGAAAAACATCGCCTGAAAATGGCAGCAGCTCGATCCGCGGGGTAAACCAAATGGTGAACGCACGCGCCACTGGCAGCCAAATATAGGTTCGTAGGGGGTGCCGCCCCGTTCGTTCTCGCGCCAACTGGCCAAAGGCAGCATCCTCCTCGGGAGTGAGCGAAACGTCTTCGTTGTACTGCTCGAGAAGTGCCGCCACTCTTTCCTTTTCTTCCGGCGTATCGAACGCTCGCGGCGGTATGTCCTCCAGATTGATCTCTTCTCCGTTCAACTTCCATGGAACGAGATAGCAATCTTTGACGCGGAACAGCCAAGTTTTCTCCCACGCCATGAAACCGTAAGGAACAAGTTCGCCGGGCAAATTCGAATTCTTCGGTGCAAGAAATCGCACCTCGTGGAGTGTAACGGCATTCCGCACCGCCCAAGGCACGAGGGGCAAGATGCACCCAACTGCGGAGACCATCACCAACTGCAAACAAAATAGAACTCGGCGCTTTCGCAGCCAGATAATAGCAATTACTATCCAGGCTGCAGCAAGCAAGAGCGGCGTTTCAGGCCGGAACAACGTCCCCATTCCAATCAGAAAACCACTAGCCAGCGCGAAGATCGATTCGTAATGCCTTGCTGTCCACTCGATTTTGAGAAACGCCACTTTCCCGCTGCACGAATCCCAAATCAGAGCGGTCAATGCCACCAGGCCTGCCGCCGTGAAAAACCCCGCGAAAACCTCGGTCAGCGGAACGGCAACGTAATTTGCCATAAAAGGACACAGGGCCGCCAGCCACAACGTGACAAGGAAAACACGCCTCCAGCTTCCGGGGTTCGGCCTTAGCAGCGCCAAGAGTGCTCCGAGCCCCGCCGTAACCAGGCAAGCGCACAAATCCACCGCAGCCTGCGCCAGCATGACGTAGAACCGCGCGTCCGGGCCCGTCCGCCCCGTGATCGCATAAATAACGGCCAAAAACGCCGGGTACCCCGGCATGCGCAAATCCACAGGCAGAATCGCTCCGTTAACATTCATGGCGTACACATGGTGCTGCAGCCAATTCGTGGCCATCTGCTCGTAAAGTACTGTGTCTCCGGAATTCGCTGGATACTTCAACACGAAGAAAAGCCGCAGGCAGAAGCCTGCGGCTAACGCGGTGACGGGATGCGAGAAAATTCGCTTCATGAACCAAACGCATCTTACAATAGAGGAGACGGAATCGCGCAGATGGTCTGGTCTCGCCCAGTTCCCAGATCTCTGCTATGCCGCCGGGTTGCATGCATTGTTGTAACCATTCATGAAAGAACGAAAACCAATCTTTTACGACGCGGAGCGCGCGCGCTGGCGCCTCACTCGCCGCATCATGGAAATCACGGGAGCGCTCTTGACGCTCCTGCTCGCCTATTTCTTTGTCACGATCGTCGTAAGCGTTGAACTTCCCGCAGGCCTGCTGCCGGATATCAAGCCTGCTTTCCACGCTCTGAAATCGTCAAAGAAGAAATCGCTCACGGTCCGCGAAGGACGCCGTCGGCGCGTGGCTAATATCGGCAAAGTTCCTGAGAGCTATGACCCGCTCCGCGCCGCCTTTTATGTCAGTTGGGACGCCAACAGCTTGGCTTCGCTCAAGAAACACTACAAAGATATCGACTTGCTTATCCCCGAACAGATGCACGGCGTAACTCCCGATGGCGCCATCACCATCGTCGACTACACCCACAACCAAACTCGTCCCGTGAAAGCGACCCCCGCGGAAGCCGTCTCTCTCTTGAGAGGCGACGAGCTTCACGAGTGGATGAGATCGCTCAATCCCCCGGTCGAACTGCCCATGATGGGCATGCTCGATAACTACGACGGCTATGTCTGGCGCATTGATGAGATGGCCGCTCTCCTCGCCAATCCCGCGGCCCGGCATGCTCTCATTGAGAATGCCACCCAATACGCCGTTCTGGCCCACCAGGCCGGTATCGTCGTGGACTTCGAGGAAGTTCCGGACGCGAGCCAGGTGCATTTTCGGCAGTTCGCCTCGGAACTCGCAGCCTCGCTCCACTCCGCCGGGCTGAAGCTCATGATTGCTCTCCCTGCGCGGGACGATTCTTACGATTACGAGTTTTTCGGCAAACAGTGCGACGCCATCGTCCTCATGAATTACGATCAGCACTGGCTGACGTCGCCGCCCGGTCCCATCGCCGCGCAGGATTGGTTTGTAGAAAATCTCCGCCAGATTCGGGAAGTTGTGCCCGCGCAGAAAATCGTCGTCGGCATCGCGAATTACGCCTACGACTGGGGCGAAACGGATAAGAAAGGCGTTTGGTCCGGCGCCGAGTACAGCATCCAGGAATCGCTCCTGCACGCCTACGAATCGGAAACCGACGTCGAATTCGACGACACCTCGCTAAATCCCCACTACTCCTATTCCGACGAGCAGAATCACGTTCACAGGGTTTGGATGCTCGACGCTGTTACGGCTTACAACCAGCTTCGCGCAAGCGAGCGCCTGGGCGTGCAAGGCACTGCGCTATGGCGCCTGGGCTCTTCAGACACCTCTCTCTGGCCCATATGGGACGCCACCCGAGCCGATGATGCAGTACGTCAAAAAATTAAGAACATTCCGCCCGGTCCAGATCTGACCCTCGAAGGCAACGGCGACATCTGGCATTTTGCCGACACACCAAAACCTGGCCGGCGGAGCTTTACGTACGAAGCGTCCAGCGGCCTCTTCATCGATGAAACCTATGAAGAGTATCCACTCTCCTATGACATCGACCAAATCGGCGGCACCACGGAAAAAAAGGTCGCGCTCTCTTTCGATGACGGCCCCGACCCGCGCTGGACTCCTAAGATTCTAGACGTGCTCAAGGAAAAACATGCGCCCGCCGTGTTTTTCGTCGTGGGCGAAGAAGGCAACAAGTATCCGGAAATCCTGAAGCGCGAGTTCGCCGAAGGCAACGAAATCGGCAATCATACTTTTACCCATCCACAGTTCGATCAAATATCCAAAACCGAACTCAAGTGGCAGCTGAACCTGACCCAGCGCCTCATTGAAAGCACCGTCGGCGTAAAATCTATCCTCTTCCGCCCGCCATACGGCATCGATCATCAGCCGGAGTACGCCGAGGAGGTCTCCCAGCTTCCCATCGCTCAGGACATGGGTTATCTGATTGTCGGCCAGCGCATCGATCCCGACGATTGGAGTTCTCCTGATGGAAGAAATCAGATGCCCGCGGCGGAGATCGTCCAAAACGTTTTGCGCCAGGTGGATAAGGGCAACATCATCCTTCTGCATGACGGCGGAGGGGAGCGCGCCCAGACGGTGGCTGCGCTGCCCAAGATCATCGATGCATTGCGCGTCCGTGGCTATCAATTTGTGTCCATTGCGGACCTGATTGGGAAGACGCGAGCAGGGGTGATGCTGCCCCTCTCGCCCCAGGAACAAGTTGAAGCGCGAGCAGATGGCTTCATTTTCACCATTTTCCAATGGTTCCGCTTCGGCATCGCGACGATTTTCATCGTTGGGATTGTCCTGGTCAGCGCGCGTGCGCTCGTTATTGGCATTCTCGCTCTCATCGAAAAACTTCGGCCGGACCACCACGTAATGTCCGTGCCGGAGCCCGCTGTCACCGTTCTGATTCCAGCACACAACGAGGAAAGCGTGGTCGTCCAAACGATTACCTCAGTGCTCGCATCCGACGTAAGGTCTCTTCGCGTGATTGTCGTCAACGACGGGTCGATCGACAATACCGGCCCGTTGCTCGACGAGTCCTTTGGAAATGACCCTCGCGTCCACATCATTCATCAAGTGAACCGCGGCAAGGCTGCGGCGCTGCACCGCGCTCTAGGCGAGGCAGCCACGGAAATTGTCGTCACCATTGACGCGGATACGGAGGTTGAGCCAGACGCCATCAGCAAGCTGCTGCGCCATTTTTCCGACCCAACCGTTGGCGCCGTTGCGGGTAACGTCAAAGTCGGCAATCGCTCCCGTTGGCTTACGCGCTGGCAGGCGCTTGAGTACATCACCAGCCAAAATATGGAGAAACGCGCCTTCGATCTCTTGAATTGCATCACGGTAGTCCCTGGCGCGCTGGGCGCATGGCGAACACAGGCCATTGAAGCCGCGGGAGGCATCACCGCGGATACGGTTGCGGAAGATGCGGACTTGACCATCGGAATTCGTCGCTTGGGCTGGCGCATCAGTTATGACGAAGAAGCCATCGCATGGACCGAAGCTCCGGAAACGGCCGGCGCCCTGATTCGCCAGCGGTTCCGCTGGACCTTCGGCACACTGCAGGCTTTTTGGAAGCACAGTGACACGCTGGTCCGGCCCAAGCACGGCACTCTGGGCTGGATTGCTCTTCCCAACATCTTTGTCTTTCAGCTTGTGCTGCCGCTGATCTCCCCGGTTATCGACCTGATGTTTTTCGGCTCTTTGTTGCTCTGGGGTTTGGCGCAATTCCACATGACGAAAATACCGCAGCTCTGGACCACCGCCGACGTCGAGAAATCTGTCGTCTTCTTCCTTGGTTTCTTGTTGATCGATGTCCTTACTTGCGCTTTAGCCTTTGCGCTCGAGAAAAAAGAAGATTGGACATTGCTCATTCCCGTTCTTCTGCAACGTTTCTATTACCGCCAGTTGATGTATGTGGTGCTGTTCCGCTCGGTAAAGGAAGCGGTAAGCGG
Organism: Candidatus Acidiferrum sp.; assembly: GCA_041486245.1. Lineage (GTDB taxonomy): Bacteria > Acidobacteriota > Terriglobia > Acidiferrales > UBA7541 > Acidiferrum. The sequence goes on along the minus strand of JBGPLB010000015.1, from coordinate 22,403 downwards.
CCGCCCGGTAGGCTGGCGCGGCGTCGAACCAGAAGCGCCGCCGCCACGTTCGGCTGTGCCTGCCTTGCGCGGATAGCCCTGCTTACTCACGGTACTCGCATGCGTCTGAGCCTTTGGAGGGCTTGCCCTTGCCTTTGATCGTTACACGGCGTGCCTTTCTGAAATCTTCCGCTGCGACGGGCGGCAGTTTGGTGCTGGGATTTTCTCTGCCGTGCGGGTTTTCACGCACCCGGCAAGTCATCTCCTCTGACGGACCGTTTGCGCCCAACGCCTGGCTTGAAATTTCCACGGATGGCACGGTCAAAATCTGGTGCGGCCATTCGGAAATGGGCCAGGGAGTCCGTACCTCTCTCCCGATGATGGTTGCCGAAGAGCTTTGCTGCGACTGGCGTCACGTCACGGTCCTGCAAGCAGATCTTGACCCGAAATATGGTGATCAGCTCACGGGAGGCAGCGGAAGCGTTCGCGGCTCATACGACAATCTGCGGAAGGCGGGAGCGGCGGCGAGAGAAATGCTGCTGACTGCGGCGGCCAGCGAATGGAAGGTGCAGGGCACCGAATGCCGCGCAGAAAACGGCTTCGTCATTCACGAACCGACAACGCGCAAATTGGCGTTTGGACACGTTCTCGAGGCCGCTGGCTCCCTGCAACCTCCTGCCGATCCGCCGTTGAAGAAACCCTCGGACTTCGCGCTCATCGGCAAGCCCACGCGGCGAACCGATTCACCCGCTAAAGTAACCGGCGCTGCCAAGTTCGGCTTGGACACGCGCATTTCCGGCATGCTCTTTGCTTCCGTGGAACGCAGTCCCGTTTACGGCGGCACGCCGCGCCGCTTCAACGCCGACGAAGTGAAATCCGCTCCGCACGTCCGGGCAGTTTTTGAACTTAAGTCCGCTCATCTCACGCATCAATTCGGCGAGACCTCCGGACCGGGCAGCCGCAATTACTCCTGCGCGGGCGTGGCCGTTGTCGCCGATTCCACCTGGGCCGCCATGCAAGCCCGCAAACTTCTCAAGGTGGAATGGAACGAACCTTCTTCCTCCGCTGAATCCACCGCCAGCCTCCGAGAAAAAATGCGCGGCCTTGTTTCACAGCCGGGAACCGTGATCCGCAACGATGGCGACTTCGACAAAGCCCACGCCGCTGCTGACAAAAGAATTGAGGCCGTCTACGAAGTTCCCTTCCTCGCTCATGCCACGATGGAGCCCGTCAATTGCACTGCCCACGTTCGCGGCGATTCGTGTGAACTCTGGGCGCCAACGCAAATCCCAGCAGCGGCCGCGGCATCGGTTGCCAGCGCGCTTGGCATTCCGCGCGAAAATATCAAAGTCCACGTCACGTCCATTGGAGGCGGTTTTGGCCGCCGCCTTATTCAGGACTACGCTGTCGAAGCCGCGCTCATCTCCCGAGAAGCCGGCGCACCCGTGCAAGTGGTTTGCTCTCGCGAGGACGACATTTGCCATGATTTCTATCGTCCCCCTGCGATTCACTCTCTCCTTGCCGGCCTCGATGCCAAGGGCAACCTAATTTCCTGGAAGCATCGCGCGGCTTCACCTTCCATCGGAACGTTCTACAACGGCTCAGACATCTCCGCTCAGGCTGCCGCTGCCGTTGACTCCCTGGATTTTCCCGCGTTCTGTATCCCCAATCTCCGCCTGGAATTCTCCATCGCGGAAACCGGCCTCCCGCTTGGCTATTGGCGTTCTGTTGACGATTCCGGGAACCAGTTTGTACGCTCCGGCTTTTTTGACGAAGCGGCTCATGCCGCTGGGCGCGATCCCGTGGAATTTCTGCTTGCCGCACTGGGACCCGCCCGCAAGATCGACCTCGGCCGCAGCAACGGTACAATTGATGTCGGCCGCCGGCGCCGCGTCGTTGAACTCGCCGCGGAAAAATCTGGGTGGAATTCTGCTTTGCCGCCGGGAAAAGGCCGCGGTCTTGGTGTCATGTACGGCTGGGGCAGTTATGTCGCGCAGATTGCGGAAGTAACTTGCGACACAAAGCTGGGGGCTGTCCGCGTCGATCGCGTTGTCTGCGCCGTTGATTGCGGGACATGCGTCAATCCGCTCGGCCTCGCCGCCCAAATGGAAGGCGCGATTAACTTTGGCCTGGCCCAAACACTAAAGAGTGAGATAACGGTTTCAAGTGGCCGCGTTGATCAAAGCAACTTCAATGACTATGAGGTCCTTCGCATGAACGAAGCTCCCCCCGTCATTGAGGTCCACATTGTTCCCAGCGCGGAGCGTCCCGGCGGCGTGGGCGAGGTGGGAGTGCCCCCTATCGCACCCGCGGTTTGCAACGCGATCTTCGCCGCAACGGGGAAAAGGGTTCGCCGCCTGCCCATCCGTGTTGCTGATTTGGCGTAGGAGTGTGCGGCTTTTGGTGGCAGTCAATTTCCGATTATCGTATTCACCCGCCAGATAGCCAGATGGGGAAATCCCTCGATTACCCTGCTGGAAGTTGGCCGGCATGTCGCCTTGTGGAACGCGCTGAGATTTGCCGAGTTTTTAGCGGCTAGAGCAACCTGCTGCGGCATTTCTAGCATGTGTTCCAAACAACACAGACTGGCTCGGCCAGGTTGGCTAAACTAATCGCTGGATGATGTTCCGTCCCCAAGTGAATGATGGACCCGCTACATCCAACCAGAACAACGCTCCGGCAGCTTTCTGGTTGCAGGGAAGCGTAAACCAAAGCTCGGCCTCAGGCCCGCCGACTTTTGGTGGTAGCTCCTTCATTTAAGTAAGAGATGTCAAAATCTACGGCGAACGGAGATTCCCTATGAAAGCTTTTTATTCTTGGTTCCTAGTTTCCGCATTTTTCCTGTGTCTTTTCACTCCAGCGAAAGCAGTTGCGCAAGACCGCCAGGGACAAACCATCACCTGCGAGTCTCGCCGTAACCGGTTCCAATCCTGTCGAATTCCAGATCCGCAGTCCGAGGTCGTCCTGGTGGAGGAGCTTGGCGGGGCACGGTGTATTCGCGGCGAGACCTGGGGCAATGACGCCAATGGAATCTGGGTGGATAGAGGGTGTCGCGCTCGGTTCCAAGTCAACACCCGACGCGAAGAGGGAGGACCTGGGTGGTGGAATTCCGGTCGGGGCGGTCGTCAGCGCGGACGGCCCCGCAGCGGAGCTTGCTTCTTCAAGAATGTCAATTTCACGGGAGATTATTTCTGCAGGGAGCGCGGCTCGAATATTCCCCAGGTTAAGTTGGATGATGAGATTACTTCCATCCAGCTCTTCGGCCGGTCCACGGTCACGATCTATAAGGATCCCAACTTCAGCGGTCCACAAGCAACGACGGACCGAAGCATTCCGGACTTGCACCGCTGGCGGATGCCCAACAATCCCAATTTGAATTGGGATAACCGTATAAGTTCTGCCCGCATAGACTAAGCTGCGTAGTTTTGCAGCACCGTCCGGGAACGCACCGGGCCCCTTGCGCCAGTTTTGCGCTTGGGGCCTTTCATTTTTTGTTTGCTCAGGGATGCCCCAGCCACACTCTACTTTCCGGACTCCTGCAGTCCACGGTCCTTCAGCATCGGCTCGACGCTCGGTTCTTTCCCACGCCAGCCTGTATACATCTTCGCCAAATCCTCCGTGTTGCCGCGCGACAGCACCATCTGACGGAACCGGTCGCCATTCGCGCGCGTTAATCCGCCATGCTCTTCAAACCATTGGTAGGCGTCGTCATCGAGCATCTCCGCCCAGAGATAGGCATAGTAGCCGGCGGAGTAGTCTCCACCCCAGATGTGGCTGAAATAACTGGACCGATAGCGGGGCGGCACTGCCTTGAGCAGCAGATGTGTCTTCTCAAGCGCTTGCTGTTCGAACGCATCCGGCTTCTGCAATGGTGCGCTTGCCGGAAGCGTGTGCCATTGCATGTCGAGTTCCGCGCCCGCGACCAGTTCCGTCAGCATGTATCCCTGGTTGAACGTCGCCGCTTTCTTGATCTTGCCTGCCAGCTCGGCCGGCATGGGAGCGCCCGTCTTGTAATGTTTTGCGTAATTATTGAAGACAGCCGGATAAAGCGCCCAGTGTTCGTTGAATTGTGAGGGAAACTCGACGAAGTCTCTTGATGTTGCGGTGCCCGAGAGGCTTGGATACTCGGTGTTCGCGAACATGCCGTGCAGCGCATGGCCGAACTCGTGGAACATGGTCGTCGCGTCGATAAAGCTGATCAGTGCGGGCTCGCCCGGCGCTGGCTTCGGCAGATTCGCAACGTTGTAGACTACCGGCAGCATGCCCATCAGCTTTGACTGATTCACGAAACTATCCATCCACGCGCCGCCGTTCTTGTTGTCGCGTTTGAAATAGTCGCAATAGAAAAGCGCCAGCGGCTTGCCGTCCGCATCCGAGACTTCGAAAACGCGAACATCCGCCTGGTAGACCGGGATGTCCTTGCGTTCCTTGAAAGTGATTCCGTAGAGCTGATGCGCGGCATAGAAAACGCCGTTTTCCAGCACGTGGTTCAGCTCGAAGTACGGCTTGACCTCTGCCTCGTTCAGATCGTATTTCGCCTTGCGCACCTGTTCGGAATAGAAGTTCCAGTCCCACGGCTGGAGAGTGAATCCGCCCTTCTGCGCGTCGATCACCTCCTGAATATCTTTCGCCTCTCGCGCTGCTTTCGCGGTCGCGCCAGGCACCAGCGCATCCATGAACTTCAAGGCCGCTTCTGGCGTTTTCGCCATCTGGTCTCCCAGCTTCCATGCCGCATGATTTGGATAGCCGAGCAGTTGCGCCCGCCGCGCGCGCAGCTGTGCCATGCGCGAGATAATCTCGCGCGTATCGTTGGCATCGCCGCGCGCGGCGCGGTTCCAGGATTTCTCAAAGATCGCCTCGCGGGTCCCCCGGACGCGGAGCAAGGCAATATCCGGCTGCTGCGTCGTGTTCTGCAGCGGGAGCAAATAGCCTTGTTGCTTGCGGCCTTGGGCAGCCTGTGTGGCCGCGGCCAATTGCGCGTCGCTCAAACCGGCCAGCGCACTCTCATCCCCGGTGAAGTAGGCGCCGTCCTTTGTGGCGGCAAGCAGCTTTGTCGAAAAGTCATTCGAGAGTGTTGAGATCTCCTCGTTCAGCTTCTTCAACTCGGTTTTATCCGCGTCGGAAAGGTTTGCCCCCGCGCGGACGAAATTGTCGTACGTCACCTCGAGCAGCCGCAGTGATTCCGGATCGAGCTTGAGCGACTCGCGTTGCTTGTAGACGGCGGCCACGCGCGCAAAAAGTTTTGCGTTCAGATAAATGGCATCGGCATGAGCCGCCAGCTTCGGCGCTTCATCGGCCTGAACTTTCTGCAGGGCGGGATTTGTATTTGCACCGGTGACTGCCCCGAACGCAGCTGTCGCCCGTTGAAAGAGTTGTCCGGTCTTCTCCATTGCCACCAGCGTATTCTCGAAAGTCGGCGCCGCCGGATTATCCGCAATCTTGTTTATCGCCGAGAGCTGCTCTGCCATCCCCGCCTCGATGGCCGGCTGATAATCCTCATCCTTGATCTTGTCGAATGGAGGCGCGTGGAATGGCAGTGTGCTCTCCGCATAAAACGGGTTTGACGGACCGAACTTCGCATCAGCCGCTGTAGCAGGCGTATAGATAGTTCCCATCGCGATGGCACCAGTCGTAATTACAGTAGTCATGAGTTTCAGCATAACCTTCCCCGGCGTGATGGCCTTGGGCGCATCCGCACCGCAACCTCACGCCCTCCGATTCTATGGGAATTCCCTCATCTCCCACAAGAATTCGCGCCATCGGTCTTTGCGTCGCTAAACCGGACATCTGACATATTAGAATTTTACTTTTCCGATTACTGCGGCGGGTTCTCGCCGGAGGCTAGCCTTTGTCAACCTCCGGCGTGATTTCGGTCACGCGGTGCAGTGACCTGGGTCACTGCGGCGTTTCTCCGACAAGAATGACAATTCAGCGCTCTGCAAACCTGCATGGGCTCCGTAAGGGCTGAGTCTAAGGAGAATTTCACTTCGCTCTTAGGATCACAGGTTTCACTAATCTGCTAACTCGCCTAAGGAGAATGCTATGAAGTTTCGCAGGTCCATTTCGATGCTCGCAGCCTTGTTCCTGGCTGTCGCTGGAGTCTCGTTCGCTCGTCGGCAAGCGTCTGCAATTTCCGCTCCGGGCAAAGAGTCAGTCCTGACGGCCGCCGAAGTCGGTATGAAGCTGCTGCCTGAGAAAGTCTTCTTTCGCGGCCAGGTAGCGACGGTGCAAGATCGCAATACAGGCGGCGTTCGCTATGCGGATGGCTTCCTGGTGCTCGCGGGACTCGTCGATAGCTCCGGTTACTCGACTGGCCTGAAGGAAAAGTATCAGGGGTATCTCATCAACGAAGTGCCGGTCGAAATCGGCGGGCAACCGCTGAAGCCCGGCGCGTACGGCATAGGCTTTCTCGAAGGCAACAAGTTTGTGGTCATGGACATCGGCGCCAGTGATGTATTGCAGGCCGGCTCAACGAAAGATACGGAGATGAAGCGCCCAGTGCCTCTGCAGTTTACGTCGAGCTCGGGGGCTGGGAATTACCGCCTGTACCACGGTCGCGAATATGTCGAATTTCACCGTGTAAAATGACACTCTCACATGCAACGCCGGCCTTTTGAAACGGGCGAATTGTGCGATTATGAGGGCCTGAGTTGCTACCTTGGACTTCGGTCGGAGCAGACTTTGCGCTCGCCCATCGACCCAGGTTTATTCGAAGGCCGAACAAAAAACCACTAAGTTAATTCGCCCTTGTGGCGCAACAAAGCGACAGTGCCCGGTCAGTCGCGTTACCGGGCATCGAGCCACTAGACCAAATCTCGAATATTTTCAAACGACGCCCGGTTGTTGTACGATACCGTCTACCTGAGGAGGACCCCATGGCCATCACTTTCACCCTAAACGGAAAATCCCAGACCTTGACCGATGTCAGCCCGGATATGCCATTGCTATGGGTGCTGCGCGACGTCCTGAATATGACCGGGACGAAATTTGGTTGCGGCATCATGCAGTGCGGAGCCTGCACGGTGCACATCAATGGCGAAGTGTCGCGCTCCTGCATGTTGCCGATTGCCAATGTGGCCGGGAAAAAGGTCACCACCATTGAAGGTCTATCCGCCGATGGCAGCCATCCCGTCCAGAAAGCCTGGATCGAGGAAGATGTTCCGCAGTGCGGCTACTGCCAATCCGGCCAAATCATGTCCGCGGTCGCGTTGCTCGCCAAAAAGCCAAAGCCCACCGACGCCGACATCGACGAGGCCATGAGCGGCAACATCTGCCGCTGCGGCACTTATCAGCGCATTCGCAAAGCCATCCATCGCGCCGCCGGCAGCAAAGCCTAAGTCCTAAAACACGCCCGGAAGTTTCGCCAAAATCCGCAGTAGGAGTAAACCCATGGCAACTCACCTTTCCCCCGGGCCGCAAACTCTGGATCGCAGGACTTTCCTGAGAACGAGCGCAGCGGGCGGCGCCGCCTTGCTCATCGGCTTTCATCTGCCCGCGCATGCTTCTTCCGATCCCGCGCAGGCGCAGGAGAGGCCGCCCATCAACCCGCTGAACGCCTGGGTGCGCATCACTCCCGACAATCGCGTCACGCTCATTCTCGCCAAATCCGAGATGGGCCAGGGCATCATGACGGCCCTGCCGATGATTCTAGCGGAAGAGCTCTACCTCGACTGGAACAAGGTAAGCGTCGAGCAAGCGCCAACGGATCCCAAAATCTATGATCTCGGCACCGGCGGAAGCGGTAGCGTCGCGGGTTCCTGGCTGCCATTGCGCCAGGCGGGCGCCGCTGCACGGGAAATGCTCATCGCGGCTGCGGCGAAAAAGTGGGAAGTCGGTACCGACACGTGCAAAGCGCAGGACGGCTACGTCGTGCACGGCCACCCCGAACGCTCGTACAGTTATGGCGAGCTCGTCGCTGATGCGGCGCTGCTCCCGATTCCCAATTTCAAGGAAGTCCCGCTGAAGAATTCGCGCGACTTCACGATCCTCGGCCACGACACGCATCGCGTGGACGCGGCTTCCAAAGCCACCGGCACCGCGAAATTTGGCATCGATTCGCGTCCGGATGGTTTGCTCTACGCTGTGATTGCGCGTTGTCCTGTGTTTTATGGCAAGGTTGCCTCGTTCGACGCCGCGAAAGCCAAAGCCGTCCCCGGCGTGCGTGACGTCTTCCAGATCGAGACCAGTGGCCGCGGTGCCTCCACAACCGGCGGAGTCGCGGTGCTCGCCGACAATTCCTGGGCCGCCATCCAGGGTCGCAAAGCCCTCCAAGTAAAATGGGATGAAGGCGCCGCGGCGAAGGAATCCAGCGAGGAGTTGCACAATCAGTTTGTAGCCAACTCTGCCGCGAAACCCGGAAGTGTCATCAGGAACGAAGGCGACGCCGATGCCGCCCTTGCTGCGGCCACAAAAAAAGTGGAAGCCGTTTACGAGCTTCCCTTTGCCGCCCACGTTTGCATGGAGCCGATGAATTGCACTGTGCACATCCAATCGGACCGCGCTGAAGCATGGGTCCCGACGCAAGCGCCGCAGTGGGCGCAAGGCGTCATCGCCGAAGCCGCGAAGCTTCCGCCCGAAAAAGTTACCGTGCACACCACGCTGATGGGCGGCGGCTTCGGCCGGCGCTATCAAGCCGACTTCGTAATGGAAGCGGCGCAAGTCGCTAAAAAGTCCGGCAAGCCCGTCATGGTCTTGTGGACTCGCGAAGACGACATGCACCACGATTTTTATCGCCCTGCGTCGTATCACAAATGCCAGGGCATCGTGGATGCGGACGGAAATCTCGCCGCATGGAAACATTTCCAGACTTCGACTTCGATCGCGGCCAAGTGGAATCCAAAAGGCGAAGAAGACAACGGACAAGGCGAATTCGGGACGGGCGCAACCGTGCCGTACAAGTCTCCGAATATTCGCATCGAGTACACCTTGGCGCACTCCAGCGCACCGCGGGCGTGGTGGCGCTCGGTCGAGCATTCCAGCAGCGGTTTCGTCATCGAGAGTTTTGTCGACGAACTTGCGGCCACTGCCGGACAAGACCCGCTGGCGTTTCGTCTTAAGCTTATTGGCGATACTCGGAGAATTCCACAGTTTGGAGGAGGGCCGGACTCGCCGCCTCTTGATACCGCCCGCTTGAAAGGCGTCCTGCAACTCGCCGCCGACAAAGCCGCGTGGGGCAAGCCTCTGCCGGACGGCGAGGGGCGAGGCATTGCCGGATTCTACTCGTTCGATTCCTATGTTGCGGCAGTCGCGGAAGTTTCCGTGAAGCCGCGCGACTTGAAAATCAAGCGCCTGGTTTGCGCCGTCGATTGCGGCCGCGTCGTAAATCCGAACGGTGTGCGCGCCCAGGTGGAAAGCGCGGCCATTTATGCGCTCACGGCCACGCTCAAGGATGCCATCACCGTTGAAGGCGGCCGCATCGTGCAATCCAACTTCAACGACTACCACATGCTCCGCATGAACGAAGCTCCGCCGATCGAGGTTTACCTGGTGGAAAGCGAAGAAAAACCCACCGGCATCGGCGAGCCGACGGTTCCCGTGATAGCTCCGGCCTTGTGCAATGCGATTTTCAACGCCACGCGCAAAGGGAAAAAAGAACTCCGCCTCCGACGTTTGCCGATTCGCGCGGAAGATCTTGCTTAGCTCTTCGCAACTTCCGTTCATTCGCGATTTCCGCCTTCGATGACGGCGCTTTTTCATCCGTATTGGACGGACATTCTCGGCATCGTCACGCTCGCTATCTGGTTGCACCTGTTTTTCGGACGCGGCTGGTTCTGGCGCGTCAAGAATCTTGTTGCGGACGCGGACTGTTCCAAACCGCAGGATGTATTCCCAAAGATCATCGCCGTTGTCCCCGCAAGGAATGAAGCGGAGACCATCGGCGAAACTGTGACAAGCCTCGTTAACCAGGACTATCCTGGTGTCTTTTCCATCGTCGTCGTGGACGATCACAGCGGGGACGCGACGGCCGCCATCGCTCGCCGCCTTTCCCCGAAACATGGCGCGGAGGAAAAAGTCCGTGTTGTCGCCGCTTCAACACTCCCCGCAGGTTGGACTGGGAAGCTCTGGGCGCTGAACGAAGGAGTTGTCGCTACAGCCACGGAAGCGCCCGCATTCTACTGGTTCACCGACGCGGACATCACTCATGCCCCCGGCACTTTGCGCAGGCTCGTGGCCCGCGCCGAACAGGACAATCTCGGCCTCGCTTCCTTCATGGTGCTGCTTCAGGCGAAAACTCTGCCGGAGCGCGCTTTGATCCCCGCATTTCTCTATTTCTTCCTGATGCTCTATCCGCCCCAATGGATTGCAGACGAGGACTTGAGCACGGCTGGCGCGGCGGGCGGCTGCATCCTCCTGCGGCGAGAAGCGCTCGAGCACATCGGAGGTCTTGCCTCAATTCGCGACGAAGTGATCGATGATTGCGCGCTGGCCAGAGCGGTGAAAGAGAGCGGCGGCCGCGTGTGGATGGGGTTCACTCGCGAGAGCGCCAGCTTGCGAGCCTATGGCACGTTCGGCGAAATCCGGGACTTAATTGCAAGGACGGCCTTCACGCAACTGCGTTACTCAACTCTGTTCCTGGCAGGCACGCTGGCGGGGATGTTTTTGACATACCTGGCTCCCGTGATGCTCTTGTTCGTTCATGATTCAACCGCAAAGTTGCTTGGTTTGCTGGCGTGGCTGCTGATGACTCTCTCCTTCCTTCCCACGGTGCGTTTCTATCGGCTGTCGCCGGCCTGGGCACCGCTCCTGCCGCTGACGGCGTTGTTTTATTCCTATGCGACGTGGCTATCCGCGGCCCGTTACTGGATGGGCAAAGGCGGATTGTGGAAAGGGCGAGCGCAAGCGCCGAAGGGCGCTTAGCTGCAAACCGGCTGTAAAATTTTGCGCGGGGAGAAGCCTCGCTCTACGCTAGGGCTGAGCCAGGAATTTCGCGAGAGGCTCCCAGTAGTTGACTCTCCAACCCTCTGCAAGGTGGTCCGCCTCGCTCTTAGGAAACCCGGTGTGGTCAAAGACAATCTTGGTTTCGGAGCCTTGCTCGACAAGTTCGAACCTCGCGATCGAGTAGATCCCCGGACCCCAGCTTCCGGCTCGCCAGGCTTGGACAATTCGTTCATTTGGCACGAGTTCGATGTTCCGTCCAGAAATATAGCCGCCGAAGAGTGAGAACGCGCCGCCCGCTTCGTTCCTGATTTCCGCCGGGACCTTGCCTGGCGCCATGCCGGACTTCACGGCAGCGCTCAACTGCGTGACTTGATGGAACTGTTTTGCGTCGGTAAGAGCTTCATAGACGCGCTTGCGGGTGGCTTTGAAAACCGTTTCGTCGTGAATGGATTCGGCCGTTCGAGAAATCTCTTCCGTGGTAGCTCCAACCGCTTCGGCCGAAGCCAAACCCAAGCTACCGAGCGCCAAAGCCACACCGGCAATCGCCTGGCGGCGTGTCGGATTAGTTGCAGAGAAGTGCATACTTTTTTTAGTGTTCATGATTCTCCTTCATCAGCTGGGGCGTGCTATTCAGTTTAAGCCGCCAGAGCATGGGAGCACGCTGCCATAATACGTTCAACATAATATTTTGCTGGAGAGCAGAAAGTTTTTCGAGAGGGGCCAGGCTGCAGCGAGAATGGGGCGGGCGCAATTGCCTGCAGCCGCGGGCCAGCGTATATTGACGTGCGGCCGTGGACAGCCGCGAAGAATTGCCGGAAAACTTTTGAGACATTGGAGAGAAACCGTGAAGAAACTGTGTGGATTTGCGCTTTGTTTCTTGGGGTTGGCGGCGATGCCTTTGCCGGCGCAGGCTCCGGGACTTTCCGGGGTGTACGCGCAGATCCGCGCGGAAGAGACGGACCACTCGAAAATCATGTGGATCATTCATGAGGTCGCGGACGTGTACGGGCCGCGCGTGACGGGGACGCCGAATTTAAAGGCCGCGGACGATTGGGCGGTAAAAACGATGGCCTCGTGGGGACTCTCGAACACACACTTGGAGCCGTGGACGTTTCAGCCACCGAGCTCCGCTACGCCGGTGCCCGGTTGGGAAAACACGGAGCTTTTGGCGGAGGCGGTAACGCCATTCCACGGGCAATTGATGGTGAAGCCTCTGGCATGGACGCCGAGCACGAGCGGAGTGGTCACCGCGCAAGTTGTGCGCCTCGATCCGCCGGGACTTGCGCCGCCCACGGGAACGGGATTCAATTTTTTTGGAGGTCCGCCGCCTCCGCCGGAACCGAAATGGGCGGCACCACCGATGCCGGCAGCAGCAAAGCCCGCGGAGCCGAAACAGCCGACACAGGCTGAGCTCGATGCCTATCTGAACTCGGTGAAGGCCAAAATTCGGGGCGCCATCGTGTTCGTTGGCCGGCACGTCGAAGTTGCCGAGGACATGAACCCGTCGCCGATGCGGCGTCCCGAGGACGAATGGAAGTCGCGTTTCGATGCGAAGAATCCAAAACCGTTCCGCTTCCCCGAACAGCCGAAATTGCCGGAAGGGCAGCTGACGCGACAAGAAGTGTCGAGACAAGTGGATCAATTCCTGGTGGACAATGGCGCATTGGTGCGCGTGAACGATGCCGGTCGCGCGCATGGAATCATCATCGCGCAGCAAAACGGCACCTACGATTGGGCTCGCGCGGTGCCGACGCTCGTGATGCGAAATGAAGATTACGGGCGGATTTCGAGAATTATGGATGATGGGGCACCGGTGACACTGCGCATCAACATCCAGAACAAGGAATATCCCGAGGGCGCTACCGCGTATAACGCGATTGGAGAAATTCCGGGCACGGACAAGAAAGACGAAATCGTCATGCTCGGCGGGCATTACGATTCGTGGCATGACGCGACGGGCGCGACCGACAACGGAATCGGCTCCTCGATGATGCTCGAGGCCGTGCGGATCCTGACGGCGCTGCACGTGAAGCCTCGGAGGACGATTCGGATCGCGTTGTGGAGCGGAGAAGAAGAAGGGCTGCTGGGATCGCTCGCCTATGTGCAGCAGCATTTTGGAAGCTTTGAAAACCAAAAGCCGGAGTATGCGAAGTTGGATGCGTACTTCAATATTGATTCCGGAACCGGGAAGCCGCGAGGCGCGGGAGTCTTTGGTCCTGAGGCGGCGGCGGAAATGGTTCGCGAGGCGATGATGCCGTTTGAGGAATGGGGGTTCACGGGAGTCGTTAAGAGCGATAGCCGCAGAACGGGGGGAACGGACAGCACTTCGTTTAACAACGCCGGGTTGCCGGGAATCGGGCTGGCGCAGGACGCGTTTGATTATGGTTCGTTCACGCATCACACGAATTTGGATACCTATGAGCGAATTTATGAAGAAGACGTGAGAGAAGGCGCTGTGGAGATTGCCTCGGCGGTGTACGCGGTGGCAATGGCCGACGACATGGTGCCCCGATTCAAGGATTCGGAGATGCCGAAGCCTGTTCCGGAACCTGCCCCGGGTTCGCAAGCGACTCCGGTGCGGCACGTCCCGGCGAACTGACGGTTAAGCGCTAGCCTATTTTGCGATTACAAACGTGGAGTGAAGATCCGCGTTGGAATTGCCGCCCGCCCAAATGTCGAAGGTAGCGGGTTCTTCGACCCAATCTTTCCTAGCAGTGCTCCAGTAAGTCAATTCATCATTTCCAAGGGAAAAGTGGACGGTCTTTTTTTCGTGCGAGGCGAGCGTGATGCGCTCGAAGCCCTTCAGCTCGCGGACGGGACGCGAAGTGCTGCCAGATTGTTGATGAATGTAGATCTGGGCGACTTCGTCGGCTGTTGCCGCACCGGTGTTTTCGACGTCGACAGAAGCATGAATTGTTTCGCCGGGCTTGATCTCCGGCCGGTCCAGTTTCAAATTCGAAAAGCGGAAGGTGGAATAGCTGAGACCGTAACCGAACGGATAGAGCGGCGTGCTCTCCTCCTCCCAGTAGCGCTTGCCTTGATTCTCCGGAGATTGCGTCGTGTTGTGCGCGTAATAGATGGGTAGCTGGCCAACGTCACGCGGCCAAGTGATCGGGAGCTTGCCTCCGGGGACGGCGTCGCCGAAGAGCAGATTGGCGACGGCGTAGCCGCCCTGCGTGCCGGGGTACCAGGCTTCGAGAATTGCCGGAACGTGTTGAACGGCCCACTTGATGTTGAGAGGGCGGCCATTCATTAGAACGAGTACGACTGGTTTGTCCGTCGCGGCAACCGCTTCGAGAAGTTGCTCCTCGCGGCCGGGAAGATCGAGGGACTCGCGTGAGGCTGCCTCGCCGCTCATGTTCTGCGCTTCGCCGAGCACGAGAATTGTGAGGTCGGAGGAACGCGCGAGGGCGACAGCCTTGGACATTTCACTTTTGGATTGTTCCGGAGTCCAGACGGGCGGCGCCTTTAGATGAAGGATTTCATCGAAAAAGGACGGAAATATCCGCCGAATCTGAACGCCGGGCGCGTAATTAAGCTCGGCCTGTGAGCCGAGTTTAGTGCGGAGGCCGCCGAGGACAGTGACCGTTTCCTGGAGATCGTCCTGGAAGACCCACGAGCCAAGCGTGTCGAGTTGCGAATCGGCGAGCGGGCCAACGACGGCGATTTTTTTGTAGGCGCTCTTATGGAGCGGGAGAAGATTGCCTTCATTGCGAAGCAGCACAGCGGTGCGTTCGGCGGTACGGAGCGCGGCTGTGCGATGTTCTGGCGTGGAGAGAATTTGCCGGGAGCGAGCCACGTCCACGTAAGGATGATCAAAAAGGCCGAGACGGATTTTCATTTCGAGGATGGGGCGGACGGCGTCCTCTATTTGTTGCTCGGAGATTTCACCGCGTTGAGCGGCGGCGGGAAGACTCCTGGAAAAGGCGGTGAACTCGATGGCCATCTCCATGTTGACACCCGCGTCGAAAGCACGGAGCCCGGCTTCTTCGACATCCTTTGCGAAGCCGTGTTTTTCGAGGCTCTTCACGGAGTTCGCATCGCTGACCACAAAGCCCGTGAATTTCCACTGATCGCGAAGGACGTCCTGGAGAAGCCAGCGATTGCCGGTGGCGGGGACGTCGTTCAAATCTAGGTAGGCGCTCATGGCTGATCCGACGCCGGCTTTGACGGCGGCGTGAAAGGGAGCGAGGTACACGTTGTAGAGAAGAGTTTCGGGAAGGTAGGCTTCGTCGTAGTCGCGGCCGCCTATTGCGGCACCGTAGCCCGCGAAATGCTTCATGCAAGCGAGGATGTGATCGGGCGCGCCGATGAATTCGCCTTGAAATCCTCGAACTTGTGCGGCGGCCATGGCGGAGCCGAGATAGGGATCTTCGCCAGAACCTTCCACGATGCGGCCCCAGCGCGCGTCGCGCGCAATGTCCAGCATCGGAGCAAAGGCCCAGTCGATGCCGACAGAACGAGCTTCTTTTGCGGCGATGGTCTGAGCCTGTGTGACGGCGGCAGGATCCCATGAAGCGGCCATGGCGATGGGCACGGGGAAGATGGTGCGGAAGCCGTGGATGACATCAAAGCCAAAAATTAGCGGGATGTGCAGACGAGTTTGATCGACGGCGAGATGCTGGAGGCGGTTAATTTCAGCAGGATCGGTGACGAAAAGCAGCGAGCCCACGCGGCCTTTTGCGACAGCATCGTCGATGGCCTTCTCGGGACGGAAATCAAAGAGCTGACTGAGCTGGCCGATTTTTTCGCCGAGGGTCATTGCCTTGAGGAGCGAGTCAACGCGCTGGTGAACGGCTTGGTCGCCGGGAGGCGTGGCGGAAGAAGTTTGGGAGAAGGAGAGAGGAATAAAAGTGAATGCGAGAGCGAACGCCAGTGCAATCACGAAGACGGGAATTTTACGTGCGGGCGTTGATGCTTTCTGGGGGGCGATAATCGGCTTCAAGGGCGACCTCCGAAAGAAACGCGTCATGCTATCGGGATTACAGTGATAAAGGGAAGTCAAAAAAATCAAACTATCGACGCACAGCGGAGCATGGATGACGCGCCCTCCGGAGATTGTGGAACATCCGAGACGTCTCGAGCTTAAAAGCCTTTCGGACGGTCCTTAACTACGGCGAACGCCTTCTCCAATGCCAGCCCCGCTCGACCAATCGTGCCTTCGTCGAACAACCGCCCAATCAAAGTGATCCCATGCGGCACGCGCCTCGGCGGCGAGAATTTTGGCAAAGGCCGGCTGGGGTCGGGCGCCCAATCCGTCCGCGCTTCTGTGACCTCAACAAACCCGGCGCGCATTGTCAGCGATGGATGCCCGGTAATGTTCGTGATTGTCAGGATTTCGTCGCGCAGCGACGGCACGAGCAGCATATCCACCTGCGAAAATACCCTGGCCATTTCCACCGCAACCTTCCGCCTTAGCCGGTCCGCCTGCACAAAATCCACCGCCGACAAGAATCGCGATTGGCGGAAAATATTCGGCCACGCGTCGTAGGTTTGCACCTTTAGCTGGTCCACCGCATGATTCAGCGTGATTTCCTCAAATGCCGCGGCTCCTTCGGCAAACAAGATCACATTCAAAGAATCGTACGGCCAATCCGGGATGCTTACTTCCACTGGAACCATCCCGATTTTCTTCACGGTCTCGAGCGCGGCGCGATCCACTTCCGTTGCGGGGCTCTCCTGCATCCACTTCGGAAAATAACCAACGCGCAATCCTTTCACGCCACCAGCCGCATCGAAATCGAGCCGGCTGTGCACGCTCGAAACATCTCCGGCATCCGGCCCAGTAATCACCTGCAACGCCAGCATGGCGTCCTCAACGCTTCGCGTCATCGGCCCCAGTTTGTCGAGGGACCAGCAGAGCGTCATCGCTCCCGTGCGCGCTACGCGTCCGTAGGTCGGACGTAAGCCAGTTAGCCCGCACCGCATGCTTGGCCCGATAATGCTGCCGCCGGTTTCGCTTCCTATTGCAAACGCAACAAGCCCTGCGGCCGTCGCAGATCCTGGACCCGCGCTCGATCCCGATGATCCCTCCTCCAAAAGCCACGGGTTCATCGTTTGTCCGCCAAACCAAATATCGTTCAACGCGAGCGCGCCCAAACTTAGTTTGGCAACGAGCACCGCTCCTGCATCATGCAGCCGCTTAACGACGGCCGCATCCTTTTTCGGGACGCGATTGCGGAAAGGTTCCGCGCCGTATGTTGTTGCAATCCCGGCGGTATCGAGCAAGTCCTTCGCGCCCCAGGGAATTCCGTGCAGTGGCCCGCGATATTTTCCGGCGGCAATTTCGGCGTCCGCTTTTTTCGCCTGCGCCAGGGCCAGCTCGGGCGTAAGCGTAATCACGCAGCGGAGCGCCGGATTGAACTTCTCGAGCCTTTCCAGATAAATCCTGGTGAGCCGCTCAGAAGTAATTTTTTTCGCCTCGATCCATCTGGAAAGTTGCGTCACGTTCGCAAAGGCGATGTCCTCGTCTCGCGCGGGCAATTCCCCCGCGTCATTAGGACTGCGCACAAAGCGGTCGCGGTCCGGCCCGCGCTTCTGCCCCGGCAGAATGGGATCCCAATGCGAGTAGGGCGCGACTTCGGGCTCGACCGACACTTTGCGCGGACCGGTTCTCCGCTCACAGAGCGCGGCCATATTGCCGCGCCAACTGGACGCGACCATGTCGCGGTCCGGAGCGCTCATCTCCAGCTGGACTAACTTTTCCGCCTCGGCGAATGTCGCTGGCGTGACTTCGGGACCCACGGCCGGGCCGGTGCCAAACGCGGGCGGGGTTCCCGCGGGGGGCTCCCCTGGTTTTTGTTGCTGGGTGTTTACGGCGACCGCCGTGCCAATCAGTCCGAGCGAAGTGCTCGTCAAGAAATCCCGCCGCGTGTTCGTCATGATGCCTCCGGCGGGTATTCTAGACGTGCTTGCCGGTTAATCGGGGGAGAATTCGTAAGTGCGATTGGGTGGTTGGGCCCTCCCCCGGTTTTTTGTAAGTGTTGATTCTGAAGAATTTAGCATTTGCGTAACTCGTTTAGAATGAACACTTGCGGACAGCTCTGCACGTATTGATTCTAAAGACCTTGCTCGTGCAAGAAGGCGGAAAAACGAGGCAAAATGCGGCTCGATCCGTAAGTGTGGAGCGGAAAGCACTTAGGTCGAAAGAGCAGTCTCCAAAAAGCAAAAACGCCAATCAGGAGATTGGCGTTCCCGGGCACGCGGCAGAAAAATACCCAATGACTACTATATAGCAAGAGTAACAGTCTGTCAAGCGAAAAAGAGAGAAGAAAAAGACAGAAATGGACAGGAAAAACGGCCAGGCAGAGGTCTGCGATGTGCTGGCGAATCTGGGAGTTGCAGGGAGCTATGGTCAGGAAGGAGCGAATTTGGTATGCTGCGCAAAGGTGAGGTACAGGGCTGTATCCCGTATTTAGGGAACGGCACCGGAGGCCACCATGAGTGTTATTCCTAATTCGGGCAATGGCAAGATCACCGTGCCCGAGCTGCTGCAGCGGAAATCATCCAACGCGGCTTCCCAAACCAATCCACAGAAGATTACCTGTTTGACTGCGTACGACTATCCGACGGCACGGCTTTTGGATGAAGCCGGTGTGGAAGTGCTCCTTGTCGGCGACTCACTGGGGATGGTTGTGCTGGGGTACGAGAGCACACTGCCGGTATCCATCGAGGAAATGCTGCACCACACGCGGGCGGTGCGACGAGGAACGCGGCGGGCGCTGGTTGTGGCGGACATGCCGTACGGGAGCTATCACAGTGACATCGCAGAATCGGTGCGGAATGCGATGCGATTTGTGAAAGAGGCGGGTGCGGAGGCGGTGAAGGTGGAAGGCGGCGAACGGCGGCTGGAATTGATTGTGAGGCTGACGGAAGCGGAAATTCCTGTGATGGGGCACGTGGGGCTGACGCCGCAATCGGTGAACGCGCTTGGCGGGTATCGCGTGCAGGGCAAGACGGTGGATGCGGCGGAACAATTATTGCGCGATGCGCGCGCGGTGGAAGCGGCGGGAGCTTTTGCGGTGGTGCTGGAGGCGGTGCCGCGAGAACTGGCGGCGCAGATCACTCGAGAGCTGCGAATTCCAACGATTGGGATCGGCGCGGGCCCGGACTGCGACGGGCAGATTCTGGTGATTCACGATTTGCTGGGATTGACGTTTAGCGCGACTCCGAAATTTGCGCGACAGTATGCGAACGCCGGGAAGATGATTACAAGGGCGGCGCGGGAGTATTGCGAGGATGTACGCGGAGGGACGTTTCCTTCTGATCGGGAGTCGTATCACACGGCGCAAACGGCGAAGGAAGAGAACGAAGCGCCAGTCAATAGCGACGGCGATTGGTAGAAAAGAAAACGAAATTCGAAAATGGAAGCTCGGAAGATGGCGAGCGTGTGTGACCGTGAAAGGTGGAGAGGACGATGACGCCGGAAGAGATGCGTGTGCTTTACGATTACAACGCGTGGGCGAATCACCGGTCGCTGGATGCGGCGGCGGGATTGACGAACGATCAATTTACAAAAGCGATGGGATCGAGCTTTGGGTCGGTGCGGGATACGCTGGCGCATATCTGCGGCGCGGAATGGGTTTGGCTGGAGCGGTTTCAAGGGCGGTCGCCGGCGTCGCTGCCGGATGCGGCGGAGTGCGCGGATGTGAAGAGTCTTCGCGCGAAGTGGGCGGAGCAAGAAGCGCGGCTGCTTGCGTTCGTCGGCAAGCTGACGCAGGAAGACTTGAACCGCGTGATGGAGTATAAGACGCTGAAATATGGGGTGTATCGCAATCCGTTGTGGCAATCGATGCAGCATGTGGTGAATCATGGGACGTATCATCGCGGGCAGATCACGACATTGCTGAGGCAGCTCGGAGCGCAGCCGATTTTGACGGACCTGATGCATTATTATCGCGAACGCGCGACGGCGGCGAGCGCGTAATTCGTGAAAACTTTTTCCGCTCCGAACGAATAAGAGCCGGCAAGATGCCGGCGCTACTGTGGAAATAATCCGAACAATTGCCTGGATGAAGGAATACACGCGAAGTGCGCGGGCAGAGGGGCTTGTCATCGGGCTGGTACCGACGATGGGGGCACTGCATGAAGGGCATACGGCGCTGGTAAAGCGCGCGTGGCAGGAGTGTTCGCGCGTGATCGCATCGGTGTTCGTGAATCCAAAGCAGTTCGGGCCGAAAGAGGATTACAAGAAGTATCCGCGCGATCTTGAGAAGGACGCGGAGAAGCTGGCGGCAGCAGGAGTTGATGCGTTGTTTGCACCGGAGGCGGCGGATGTGTATCCAGATGGATTTCGGACGTATGTAAATGTGGAGGGAATCAGCGAACGGCTGGAAGGGCGTTCGCGGCCGGGGCACTTCCGTGGGGTGGCTACGGTCGTTTTGAAATTGTTTGAGATTGTGCAGCCACACTTTGCGTATTTCGGAAGAAAAGATGCGCAACAGGTGAGAATCATTGGCGAGATGACGCGCGATTTGAATTTGGATGCGGAAATTGTGGTGTGCCCGATTGTGCGGGAAGCGGATGGGCTGGCACTTTCCTCGCGGAATGCGTATTTGGGCGTCGAGGAGCGGAAAGCGGCGACAGTGCTGCATCGCGCGCTGACGGCGGCACAAAGTGAGTTGGCGGCTGGCGTGCGCGACGCGGCGCAGTTGCAGGCTGTGATGAGAAGGATTATTGAAGCGGAGCCGCTGGCGACGGCGGATTACGCGGAGATTGTGAGCGCGGATACGTTTGAGCCGGTGGTGCGAGTGGCTCGATCGTGCTATGCCGTGCTGGCGGTGTTTGTGGGAAAGACTCGCCTCATTGACAATCTTCTGATCGAGCCTGCGTCAGGCCGATCGGAAGAGCTCATCTCTCATCTCTAACCGCGAGGAAAACAGCCATTATTTTTGGGAGAGTTCGGCGAGCACCTCGGCAGCGTGGCCTTTTGCTTTGACGTTGTCCCAAACTTGCTCGATTTTTCCATCCGGACCGATAAGGTACGAGCTTCGAATGATGCCGAGGAAAGACCGGCCGAGGAATGTTTTCATGCGGCGCGAGCCGTAAGCTTCGATCGTTTTCAGATCTGAATCGCTGAGAAGGTCGAAATTAAGTTTGTACTTGGCCTTGAAGCTGGCCTGGGCCTTGACCGCATCGCCGCTCATGCCGAGGATGACCACGCCAAGCTTGTCGAATTGCTTTTTTGCGTCGCGAAACTCGGACGCTTCAATCGTTCAACCGGAGGTATTGGCTTTCGGGAAGAAAAAGAGCAGGACGCGCTTGCCCCGGAGGTCGGAGAGGGAGACGTCGTTGCCGGCGTCGTTCTTCAAGCGGAATGACGGAGCTTTGTCGCCTATTTTCAGCATGATTGCCTCAGTAGTTCGCTACGCGTACAAGCCGCGCACGACTCAGATCAATAACAAAAGAATGATGCCGGGCTAAAGCACTGCGCCCAGGGCCCACGGCCAGTCCACAAGCTGTCACGAAAGCAGCTTCCGCAAAATATCGTTGACGGCCTGGGGGTTGGCTTGGCCGCGCGTGGCGCGCATGACCTGGCCGACAAAAAACTTAAAGACGCCTTCGTTGCCGGATTTGAATTTGGCGACGTTGTCGGGATTCTTGGCGATGACTTCGCGGGCGGCATGCTCGATAGCGGAATCGTCAACCTGGGCGCCAAGTCCTTCCGCGGCGACAATTTCGGCGGCACTGCGGCCGGTTTCGAAGATGGCAGCGAAAACTTTCTTTCCGATGGAGCCGGTGATCTTACCGGACTCGACTAAATTCAGAAGTTCGGCGAGGGCGGCTGGAGAAACCGGGCTGGCTTCAATTTCCTTTCCGGAATCGTTCAACCGGCGCAGAAGTTCCGTCTGAATCCAGTTTGCGGCGGCTTTAGCGGAGGCTCCGGTCTTGGCGGCCGCTTCGAAATAATCGGCGAGTGCTTGAGTGCCCGTAAGAACTTCGGCGTCGTAGGGCGTCAAACCGTAGGCAGAGATGAAACGCGCGCGCTTCGCTTCGGGAAGTTCTGGAAGCGAGCGAAGGACTTCTTCGCGCCAGGTGGAACTGACGTGGATGGGAAGCAGATCTGGCTCGGGGAAATAACGGTAGTCGTGAGCTTTTTCTTTCGAGCGCATCGAGACGGTGCAGGATTCGACCTGATTCCAGAGGCGCGTTTCCTGAAAAATGCGGCTGCCGGATTCGAGAACGCCGATGTGGCGTTCGATCTCGTACTCGAGAGCTTTTTGCAGAAAGCGGAAGGAGTTGAGGTTTTTTACTTCGACTTTCGTGCCAAATTCTTTCGTGCCGCGCAGGCGCACGCTGACGTTGGCGTCGCAGCGCAGCGAGCCTTCTTCCATGTTGCAGTCGCTGACGCCCGTATAGAGCATGATCTGGCGAAGCGTTGTGAGGTAGGCATAAGCCTCTTCGGGAGTGCGCATCTCCGGCTCAGAAACGATTTCGCTGAGGGGCGTGCCGCAACGATTGTAGTCGATGTAAGCCTTGGTGGCGGACTGCGAGAAGCCTTCGTGTAGATTTTTCGCGGCATCTTCTTCCAAGTGCAGGCGAGTGAT
>JBGPLB010000014.1:0-41008 GCA_041486245.1 Candidatus Acidiferrum sp. | reverse complement strand
CGACCGGATTGGGAACCGTTTCGACGGACGCTTTGCCCGGCTTCTTGAGTACGAGTCCCTTCACGCTGGAAGTAGCCTTTGGAAGAATTTGCGACAGCACCCACACTGGAGTTGAGTGTCCATTGTGTTCGGGTCCATCTTGAGAATGCGTGGTAGATTGTCCATCGCTACGCTGAATGTATACTACCCGTTTCATAAACTGAACTCTGAAAGACAATTGCACAAACTGTTGGATTTCAATCCGGCGCAAACCTAGCCGAACCTCAGAGAGAACAACAAATGGCCCAAAAACTTGCTTTCAGACCTTCCCGATCAATTCAGTGCCGAATCCTGCGCAAATCTCAGGTCCGTCGGACATTCCTGTTTGCGCTTCAAGCGGCATCTCCGCTCGTGCGTTCACTTTTTGCCAGCTTGACTCTGCTCGTTGTGGCTCTCGCTGCGCCGGTGGCGGCTGCGCAGAAAGTCCAGATGTCCATTGACATTTCCAAGCCCGGCGCGAAGATTGACCGCAACCTCTTCGGCCAATTCGCCGAACACCTCGGCCACGGTGTTTACGAAGGCATCTGGGTCGGCCCAGACTCAAAGATTCCAAACACGCGCGGGATCCGTAACGACGTCGTTGCCGCGCTTAAAGCGCTGAAGGTGCCCGACGTGCGTTGGCCCGGCGGATGCTTCGCTGACGAATACCACTGGCGCAAAAGCATCGGCCCGCAGCGAACCGTAACACTCAATCCCAACTGGGGCGGCGTAATCGAACCGAACACCTTCGGAACGAACGAATTCATGGACTTCCTCGACCAAATTGGCGCGGAGGCCTACCTCTCCGTCAACGTCGGCTCCGGTACTCCACAGGAAGCAGCGGAATGGCTGGAATATTTAACTACCGCTCAGCCGACGACGCTCGCCAAGGAGCGCGCGGCCAACGGGCACCCTGTTCCTTATAAGGTTGCATTTCTTGGCATCGGCAACGAAAGCTGGGACTGCGGCGGCAACATGACGCCCGACTATTATTTAAGCCAGCTCAAGATCTACAGTCGCTTCGTCCGCAACTTCAATCCGGCGCAACAAGACAAGCAGCAGATGCTGAAGATTGCTGTAGGCCCCGGCGGCGGCGAATCCCGCTGGACAGAGTGGACGGAAGCCATCATGAAAGCGTATCAGAGCCGCACTTGGAGTTGGGACATGAATGGGCTTTCGATGCACTCCTACACCGTCGTGAAATGGCCGCCTTCCTATGCTTCGGTAGGGTTCGCAGAGACCGAGTATGCCCAGATTCTCAAGTCCACGCTGGAGATGAACGATCTTGTCGAGAAGCACTCGGCAATCATGGACAAGTACGACCCGCAAAAAAAAGTGGCGCTTGTCGTGGATGAGTGGGGCGGCTGGTACGCGCCGCTTCCCGGCAGCACTCCCGGCTTCCTGGTCCAGCAAAACAGTTTGCGCGACGCCATTCTTGCTGCGCTGAACCTGAACATTTTTGCCCAGCATGCCGACCGCGTTCGCATGGCCAACATCGCGCAGATGATCAACGTGCTCCAGGCCATGATCCTCACGGACAAAGAGAAAATGGTTCTCACGCCTACCTATTATGTCTACAAAATGTATGTGCCATTCCAGGATGCCACTTTCGTGCCCGTCACTTTTGACGCTGGCACGTACACACATGACGGCATCACTCTCCCGCGCATCGATGCCATCGCAGCAAAAGACAAAGCCGGAAAATTGTGGCTGGCCATCACCAACGTTGATCCAAATCGGCCTGCTAAAATTGAAATTAGTCTGGCGGGCATAAACGCCAAATCGACGGCCGGAGAAATGCTGACTGCATCCAAGGTCGACAGCGTAAATACATTCGACGCACCAAATACAGTCGTGCCGAAGCCGGTTTCCGCGAAAGCGCAAGACGGTAAGCTAACTCTCGAATTGGCACCCAAATCCGTGGCGGTAATCGCAGTGGAGCAGTAAAGCTAGATGGCTAGTCCGAAGCCGATGCTGTTTCAAAGAAAGGGTCACCATGACAAGCGCGAGATGGTTCAGTGGAATTTTACTTGCGATAGTGGCTGGACTAGCTCCTCAGCTCGCCGCGCAATTGCAAACGGATGTGCCTCCGCCCGTTGCCGGTGCTAAGCCAGTGACGGTCGAGCATATCAAGGTTCACGGGGCGGCTCTGGAAGGCAATTTGGAAGGAGATGCGATTGACCGCGACGTGTTCGTGTTCCTTCCTCCGAGTTATGCCCAGGAAAAGTCCCGGCGCTATCCGGTGGTTTACGCCTTGCACGGCTTCTCCATTGGCGCCGAGCAATGGACGCATGAAATCTATGTGCCGCAGACGATCGAAGGCGCTTTCGCGCAAGGCGCGAAAGAAATGATCGTGGTCCTGCCCGATTCGAAGACGCTGCACAACGGTTCAATGTATTCGAGTTCAGTGACCACCGGCGATTTCGAGCAGTTCATTGCGCAAGACCTGGTCGCATACATCGATGCTCATTACCGCACGATTCCCGACCGTCGGAGCCGAGGACTCATCGGTCACTCGATGGGAGGTTACGGCGCTACCCGTATTGGCATGAAGCATTCCGACGTATTCGGAGGTCTGTACATCATGAGCCCGTGCTGCTTATCTCCCCGGCCAGCCGTGAACCCGGAAATGGCAAAGAGCCTTGAGGCCGTCAAAACAGCTGCGGACTTCGAGAGCCTGCCGTTTTTTGCGCGCGCCACGCTGGCCTCGGCGGCCGCATGGTCACCCAATCCGAAGAATCCCCCGCTCTATCTCGATCTGGCCACGAAAGATGGAGCGCCGCAGCCGGACATTCTTGCGAAATGGGCTGCAAATGCCCCGCTCGCTTTCATGGATCAATACGTAGCAAGTCTCCGCCGGTATCGTGCGATCTCCATCGACGTAGGTGACCAGGACGGTTTGCGAGTAGATACCGTAAGGCTCCACGAAGTTCTTGATAAGTATGGAATCACAAACAGCTTCGAAGTGTATTCTGGCACTCACACAAGCAAGGTGGCCGACCGTTTTCAAAATCACGTGCTCCCGTTTTTCGGTCAAAACCTCTGCTTTCAGACGAGCTGCCAGTGACTGCAGTCATGAACGGACGTGATTCCGTCCATTGCACGCAACAACTGTCGCCGAGTAGTCCAAAAGAAGTGTGGCACCGGTTTCAAACCCTTGCACTCTGGAGCGCGACGGTTCCCTAGACCGTTACTGACGGGACCAATGTAATCAAGCCAGCAAACAACGTTGCACAGACCGTTGTACCTGGCATTCTCCGATTTTTTTGTAATTCACAGGAGTCCCGCAACTACGCAGATCAGCGTGCATTGCGCCGCGATGTCATGTTCTCGTTCGTAGCTGCACACCCAACGCGCCGCTAGGTTATTTTTCTGACTGTCCACCGTGGCCGCCGATAATCATTGGTTGTGGTCTTAGGCCACAGATAGAAGCTGCCATGAAAGCATATTCCCGCTACCAAAAGGGCTATCTATACGAGGAGCATGGCGCGTGGTATGTCCGATATCGCCAACGAGTCCCACAAGAGGATGGCTCCAGCAAGCTTAAACACATCTCCAAGCATCTAGCGCGCTCCAGAGATTTCTCCAACATTTTTGCGGTTGAGCGGTGTCGGGCATCAATCATGCAAACCGTCAATCAAGATCTTCTCAGCACAAATTCGAGAATAACGTTAACCACCTTCGTCGAGGGGCTTTATCTGCCTTGGACCAAAGAGGAGCGCCGAGCCAGCACAAGCATAGGGCATCGTCAAATCTGGATCAATCACCTCCGCGATCGCGTCGGAGAACTTCGCTTGCGAGAATTCCGCACCGTGGGCGCGAGTCGAATGTTGCGAGCGGTCGCCAAAGAGAAGGACCTCACGAAAACAACTCTTCAACACATCAAGTCGGTGCTGAGCACCATCTTCACCTCTGCTAAAAATGAGGGAGCCTTCGATGGGGCAAACCCAGTCGATGGTGTTATGGTTGCCTGGAATGCGAGAGAACCGGGAGAGACGCGCGCCTACGATCTCGGCCAAGTGCTCCAAATTCTCGACCTCCTCCCGCTTCTCCCAAAAAGTCTTATTGCGACTGCGGCCTTCGCGGGGCTACGCCGAGGCGAGCTCCGCGGACTCCAGTGGACCGATTACAGGGGCACCGAGCTAAGGATCAACCGTTCGATGTGGAGATCGGTGGTCAGCCTTCCGAAGACACGTGCCAGCCGCGATTCTGTGCCGATAATTCCCGCCTTGGCGGAAATCCTGGACGCATGCCGAAGATCCGCGGGTAACCCAGAATTAGGTTTCGTCTTTCGCTTCAGTGATGGGCTTCCTATCAGCCTCGACAAAATCGTGCGACGGGTGATTCGTCCGGCCCTTGAGGCCGTCGATCTGCCGTGGCACGGGTGGCAGGCACTCCGTCGAGGCCTCGCCTCGAACCTAGACGCCATGGGAGCTTCTGACAAGGTGGTACAACGCATCCTGCGCCACTCAAGACCGCACGTTACCAAGGAACGCTATATTAAGGTGTTTGATCGAACCCTGCTCGAAGCGGCGGAGAAGATGCAGAAACGTATCGAAGAACTGAGACAAGCGAAAGAACCTTGCCGGCAGCTAGAATTGAGATTTGGCGATGGAATTGAACGACCACCAACTGCCCTAGCCGAATATCCAGCGTTCAGCAGTGTCGCGGATTCCTCGCTCTCAGGCCAGCAGTTGGCCAGCACATTATCTTGAATACCGCCTAAAGCTTCTTGAAATTATGCCGGCCCGCTTGGAGCAAAGTCTCGACGCTGTATGCAGTTACAAGAATTCTGGCGGAGAGGGGGGGATTCGAACCCCCGGTAGGAGTTTTGGCCCCTACAACGGTTTAGCAAACCGCCGCATTCAGCCGCTCTGCCACCTCTCCGCGGCTAACGTCTTGCAACATTGTAACTTATAACCGCATTTGGTGACAGTCCCTCCTTCGGTTGCTGCATTTTGGTGCACGGCAGTGAACCCATCTTTGAGACAAAAACAGCAAAGTTACACTCCGCTGCAAACGGCTGCCACGTCGGCCACACACTCGTGCCAGTAGGCGGCAGAATCCAAACGTTACACTCCTTGGAGAAAGGTAGGTTCTCTGCAATGAACAAGGGAAAAGTGTGGCGTCATCCAGAGACATTCCATCGAATGGCGGTCGAACGTTTCCAATGTTGCGAAAACATTGGGCATCTCGCTAAGGAGCTCGGTGTTGCGAGGCAAACCTTATACCGGTGGCACAAAAAGAGCGAGTGCGCTGAAGAGGGGGAAGACCCGGTATTGGCGAAATCCCGTGAGTCGAGGTTTCGAAGAGAAATTCGTGACCTAAAGCGTTTGCTCGCTGACAAAGTTTTGGAGGTGGATTTTTTCAAAGGCGCCTTGCAGCAAATCGAAAGTCGCCACCGCGGGAACAGCGGATTTGGCAGGCCGACATTTACGAGTACATCCGGAGCGTAGTGTCGCTGCAAGGCAATCTAGGCATTGAGAGGATGTGTCACTTGGCGAGCGTAAGTAGAGCTGGATTCTATAGGCATCTACGGGCAAGTGACAATCACGGAGAAGAGATGTACGTACAGTCAGAAATCCAGAGAATCGCTTTGGAGCACAGAGGACAGTACGGCTATCGGCGCATGACGGCTGAGCTGCGAAGGCAGGGCATGCTCGTGAATCATAAGAGAGTCGCCCGCATCATGCACGAGGACAAATTACTTGCCGCTACCCACGAGTGGCCTAGGGGCAGACGAGGCCGCATCGAAATGCATGTCAACCTTGCGGGCCGTATGAAGGTGACAGGGACAGATCAGCTCTGGGTCGCGGACATTACCTACATTCGCTTGAACCGGGAATTCGTGTACCTAGCAGTGGTGCTAGACAGGTTCTCGCGAAGAGTGGTCGGCTGGGCGCTCGATAGGACTCTGAGCTCTCGGCTTCCGCTGGCGGCTTTGACGAATGCTTTGGAGGACCGAAAGCCTGGGCCAGGGTTGGTGCATCACTCGGATCGGGGTGTGCAGTACCTCCATGCCAATTACGTGGCGACGCTGCGCAAATACGGCATCGTCGCGAGCGTCAGCCGGCCTGCCAGCCCGGGCGACAATGCCAACTGCGAAAGCTTCTTCAGAACGCTCAAGCGGGAAGAGATTAGTGCAACAGAATATGTGAATGTTGAGGACCTACGGATAAAAATCTCTCGGTTCATCGACAATTACTACAATCGAGAGAGACTTCACTCTGCGCTCGGATATCGCTCACCGGCCGAGTTTGAGAATGTGGCCATATCCGCAGGTACGGCTGGCATTTCGAGTGTCATAGAACTGGGTTCTTAGCCGCATAAAAGTCGGACCGCGCTTAAATGGCGGTCGAAGTCAACTGTCACGAAGTGTCGCCAAGTAGATTGTCTCAATAAGGGGTTCGCTACGACTCTGTGCGGAGGAGGCGCACCTGCTTTCCAAGCGCGGCCTCCGGCTACAACAACTGCATCCAATTTGTCCAACTATCAATGTTTCGAACAAATCGGGGATCTGTTTTTCGCTCAAAGCTAACTCCAATCTGTTAAAAGATGCATTCCTGCACAGACTGTGAAAACTGGACGATTGATTTTTCGACCGCATTCGGCGCGTAGAGCTTTGCAAATTGCGAACCCAAAGTATGCCTCATGAAACTGCACCACTCTGGGGATTCACCGCAGGCAGAGCCTGCTTCGTTTCTTCCGTTTAGGGCGCTCTCATCTGCAGATTGTTGTGCACCAACTGTGCACCAACAGCACAATTGGTTGCATCCTCTACAGCGTTGAAGCAAGCGACTCCGATCGCTGTTCATAGAAGGGATAGTCGGTGTAGCCGCGAGCGTCAAAAGTGTAAAAGGTGTCCCGATCGTAAGCGTTCAGGGGCAGGCCAAGCCGGATGCGCTTCGGCAAGTCCGGATTCGCGACGAAGTGCCGTCCGAAGGCAACTAAATCCGCATCGCCGTCTCGAACAGCGGCCTCGGCGGTATCCGGTTCAAAACCACCCGCCGCAATGATCTTTCCAGTGAAAACCTTTCGCAGTCTCACCGTCGCAATGTTCCCTTGTCCCTCGGCGATCAGCACGTTCCCTTTGATACGTGGTTCGATGATATGCAAGTAAGCGAGTGCAAAGCGATTCAGCTGCTGTGCGACGTAGTCAAACAGCGCAATCGGATTGCTATCCGATACCCCATTCCACGTTCCGCTGGGCGCGATGCGAACCGCGACACGGTTGCCGCCCCACACCGAAACCATTGCGTCTACCACTTGAAGCAGGAAACGGGAGCGATTCTCGATTGAACCACCATACATATCGGTTCGCTTGTTGATGCCATCTTGCAGAAACTGATCCGGGAGGTAGCCGTTACCCGCGGAAAGCTCGACGCCATCAAAACCTGCGGCTTTGGCGCGCTCGGCGGCTTTGCGGTAGTCCTCAACGATCTCGGGGATCTCTCTGATGTCCAGCGCGCGGTGAGGCGAAGGCTGCTGCCATCCGTGAGGCGTGGATTCCAGTATTGTTGGATCCTGCCAATAGTCCGGGTTGACCGAAGAACTGACCGGGGTTATGCCGTTCGTCGTGTCCACATGCGAGGAGCGCCCCGTGTGCCAGAGTTGGGAGAACATGTAACCGCGTTTGCCGTGAACTGCGTTCGTGATTCTTTTCCAACCCGCAACCTGTTCGTCCGAATACAAGCCGGGCGCCCCGAACCATCCGCCGCCTGCAATGGAAATCGGAGTCGCTTCAGAAACTATGAGCCCACCTTCTGAGGCCCGCTGCGCGTAGTACTCGAGCATCAAATCTCCTGGAATGGCTCCAGGCTGGACCGACCGCGAACGTGTAAGCGGAGCCATTACGACGCGGTGCTCCAATTCCATGAATCCGACTCGGACTGATGTGAACAGCTTGTTTCCACTTTGTGTTTTCATGGATCTCGTCTCTCCCAGACTGCTGCCGCCAGCGTGACGCACGTTTTTGAAGCGATTCACGCGCTCTTCACCCCAAATTCCTCTGTGCGTTTGATGATGAACACGGTCTTGTCATCGATTCGGTCTGCTTCATTAATCTGCTCTAGATAGTCGTCTTGCTTTACCGCATATTCCAAGACCGCGTTGCAAATCTCTTTTGCGGGCTCGTCTTTGTGGTCACGGATGACCTGCTCAATCTGAAGACGGCTCTGCTCATCGCTGCCGTCGTAAGCACCATCCGTGTAAAGGAAGAAAATATCTCCCCTGTCCATCAACGTCAGCTCTTCTACGTCCGAAGAGTTCATTTGTTTTTTCCTGAACGTCATCGAAAAATATTTGTTCCTGTCAGGATGGTCCTCGGGAATCTCCAGCCCGAGCGGAGGAAACTGCGCCACGCGATCCTTGTCGATCGGTCTGAACTTCTGCGATTTTGAGCAGAATATTAGCGGTGGTGGGTGGCCGAAATTTACAAAACGGAAGTGTCCTGAGGGATGTATTTCACCGTAGAGCATGGTCGCAATTTCGCGAACGCCGTCGTTTGGCTCCCGTCCCAAAGCGTTTCTTGCGGTGACTGACTGGGCGAGCCTGAGGTTAATCTGCTCAAAGAAATCTGGCGTTGTCGCTCCGTAGCGATCAAGTTCAGAAAGCATGAACGCATGAAACGTGTCGTGCACAGTCGACGCAATCTTCGCCGAGATGATCCCGTGTCCCTGAGCATCGACCAATAGCACTCCGGCAATACCGAACAGTTGTTGAAGGTCCTCGGCAATTCTCACCTGCTCCGAACACTTCGCCTTTCTGTATTCGGTGGCCACCGAAACGGTGTATCCCGGTCTTGACTCCAACCATCGAACATGGGCGTCCACCGAGTTTCGTGGGCTTTTCCCTTTTAGAAGAGGTTCCATGTAGTCTGTGGAGAGTCGAACAGCGCGTGCCACTCGCGCGTCAATGTTATAGCGCTGCTGAAAGTTAATGTACTCAAAGAGATCGCCGCCAACTTTGCCAGCTGGAATCGAATTGCCATACATATCGATTCCTGCCAATCGAGGGATTGAGCCCTCCACGGGCATCAGTCTTCTTCGGAGATATTCGTCGATGCTGGGTTCTAGCTGTGTGATCGCCATACCAGTGACTCCGCTGCCGTCAACTCTCGAGGACTACCATGATCCAGAGCAGATGCCCGATTGTTGATTTGCGGCGGGCAATCGCGGACCGGCAATTGCCCGACGGTGGTTTCCGGATGAGTTATGTCATCATTTGTGATCACGTTCGGTGAACCGAATCGTAGAACTCGTCCTGCTTTCATGTCCTCCTCTGAATGGTTCGACGAAACAGCAACTCATCCACGCTGAATGGGAAGCTTTCGCAATTTGCAAGAAGCAAAGCCCCTCCGATCCCCGTGAGGACGGCAAAATTCAGGGGCGCCTTGACTCCTAATGCAAGCGTCATTGCCACCCCGAACGTCAGTAGGAGAAGTCCACTTAACAACGCGGCAGCGCGTGTGTGCCAGCCGACGAGGAGAAGAAGACCGAAGAGAATTTCAGCGCAAGTGGCGATGACCCCCAGTATCGGGATCATTCCCGCCGGTAAATACCAATTGAGGGTGTGGGTGTATTCCAAGAACCGTGAGAAATTCCCCCACTCGACATTCGGTTGGCCAAACGCTCCCCACAGACCGAATCGGTCTGCTACGGCCGACAAAAAACCAACGCCAAGCCCAATTCTTAGCAACAGGGTTGCGTAGCTTGCGAATTGCGAATCCTTTATAGTAATCGTGTTCATAAGTTTCCTCTTGAATTGATTTTGGCGAACAGAATCGTTCGCAATTGTTGGTTTACTTTGCTGGGATCACCAGCGGAGCGCCTTTCTTGTTAATCAGGAACACAAGAAATTTTGCTGGTTTTGTACTACTTGCATTCCGGCTAACAACGTGAACATCGTTGGGATCTTCATAAAAGCTCTGGCCTGGCGTCAGCGTCATTTCTTTTCCCCCTCTTACCTGCATCACGACGGAGCCTTCCAGCACGTAAACAGACACCTGCGCATTATGGCGGTGGATAGGGCTCGAAAACCCCGGCGGAAAGTCCACGGTGTACATCAGAACTTGCTCGCCGGGAAGTCCTGCCAGATCTTTCGTTATGAGTGGTGTGATGGTTTCCTGCGCCATGGGCGGCGTGACAGCCTTCTGCGCCATCAGCGTGCTGGTTATGATCAGGGTGCTGGTTATGAGAAATGCCAGCGCCAACATTGGTTTTGAGCTCGCACCTGCTACGGGCTGCAGGCTCGTATCGGGGATCTGACGTGCAGGCTGATTAAGCCAGTTTTCGAAACGCGTCTCGCCGAGTCGCGCATCATATTCCGGAACGAGTGTTCTCTCGCTCAGCTCTCCGCCGAAATAGCGCGCGTGCGGTTCAGAGACAACCTCACGCGGATCGTTGAGTACGGCCAGATCCCGTCGAATAAGGTCATCGAGATGAAACTGATCCGGCCCCGCTATTTCAACGGTGCCATTCACTGGTTTGCTCCCAGCGATCCTAGCTATCGCACTGGCGACATCGTCTGCCGCCATGGGCTGGATGAGGGCAGATGAGAGACGGACCGTGTTGCCCTTGGTGGCCTCATCGGCGATTCTGCCAATGAACTCGAAGAACTGCGTCGCGCGGATGATTGAGTAGGGGATCGACGAGGCCTTGATCAGCTTCTCCTGGGCGATTTTTGCGCGGAAGTAGCCGTATTCGGACAGGCGCTCAATTCCCACAATCGACAACGCAACGTGATGTCCCACGCCTGCCGCCGTTTCATGGGTGAGGAGGTTACGGGTTGATGTCTCGAAGAACTTCAGCGCGGCCGCGTCCTCGAAGGAAGGGGAGTTCGATACATCAACGACCACCGAGGCGCCTTTCAGCGCTTCGGCCAGTCCCACGCCGGTGAGGGTGTTGACGCCTGAGCTGGGTGATGCAGCTACCACTTTGTGCCCCTGCTCGCGAAGCTTGGTGACGAGCTTTGATCCGATGAGTCCACTGCCGCCGATAACTGTGATCTTCATGTTGTTCCTCCCTTTCATTCTCGTAAATTCGCCGAGGCATTCGAGCCGCGGTCGTAACAGCTAAGACAGAAAACCTGCTTATCTCCCGTCTTCGAACCTATTTGCAGCTTGAGGACCGTTTGCTGAATGCTCCCGCTCCGGAGGGAATTGCCCTGCGCTACGGCTATTTCTACGGGCCTGGCTCCCGAGGAGATTACGAAAGCCGAGGCAGTTAGCGCCGTCCCCACAAAAACCTCGCAAGTAATTCGGTCAGAACACAACGAAATTCCGTGGGCAACGAGTTTTCGTTGCGTGGGGTGGGTTTGATTCCAGTGTGCGATTGAGAGTGTTAGGGATGAAAACGCTCTGCATCAGATGTATCGCACTGATTGTACGCGTGATGCTTCGCGGGCGGCGTGCAGTTCTCCCCAAGCTCGTTTTGGAACAACAGTTGCATTCATAGCTTCCGTCATGAACAAGGGCGAGGACGGGATGTTCGACCAAAAAAAAAATCGTCAAGTAGAGTCGGGGAATCTACGACGTGGCGATGCCATTGTGACTGTCATCAAAGCGGCTGCCGTACAAATCAGCCCTGTGCTTTACAGCCGCGAAGGCACTGTCGAGAAGGTCGTCGAGAAGATCATTGAGCTCGGTCGCCAGGGCGTACAGTTCGCCACCTTTTCGGAGGCGGTAGTTCCGTACTATCCCTATTTCTCCTTTGTGCAGCGGCCTTTCCAGATGGGCGCGGAACATCTGAGGCTAATTGAACAAGCTGTGACTGTACCGTCGGTCGCCACTCATGCCATCGGCGAAGCTTCCAGGCAAACCGGGATGGTAGTGTCCATCGGCGTCAACGAACGCGATGGTGGCTCACTCTTTAACACGCAATTGCTGTTCGATGCTGACGGTACCTTGATTCAGCGTCGCCGCAAGATTTCCCCGACCTACCACGAGCGCATGATCTGGGGGCAAGGCGACGGTTCCGGACTGCGAGCTGTCGACAGCGCAATCGGGCGCATCGGTCAGTTGGTATGCTGGGAACATTACAACCCGCTGGCCCGTTACGCCTTGATGGCTGATGGCGAGCAGATTCACTCGTCGATGTACCCCGGTTCGTTCGGGGGCGACATTTTCGCCGAGCAGACCCAAGTCAACATCCGCCAACACGCACTGGAGTCCGGTTGCTTCGTCGTCAATGCCACCGCCTGGCTGAATGCCGATCAGCAGGCTCAGATCATGCACGACACCGGCTGCCCCATCGGCCCAATCTCTAGTGGCTGTTTTACCGCGATTGTCTCGCCGCAGGGCGAATTGATGGGTGAGCCTCTGCGCTCTGGTGAAGGCGTGGTGATTGCCGATCTTGATTTCTCTTTGATCGACATGCGCAAGAGGCAGATGGATTCCCACGGTCACTATAGCCGCCCGGAACTGCTCAGCCTGTTGATTGATCGCACGCCTGCTGCCTATGTCCATGAACGTAGCGCCCACCCTATGTCGGTTGTTGAGGCAGTCGCTGATGATTGCACCGTAGTTGCGGGAGAATAACAATGACAACTTCTAATCCACGCGAAATTCCCTTTAATGGCGTTCGTCTCAGATTCGACAGCAGGAAGCGTTTCGACGAACTCGTTTCTGCATTACTGGCCGACGTCGGCGAAAAACCACTGATGATCGACGACCTTCCTGCAAAGTTCGAAAGTTGGGAATCTTACAAGGCCGAGGTGGAATCACACGTGGGCCCCAGTGGCTTCATATTGTTCGCCCTCATGAATCACGGCGCATGGATCAAGAAGGCCCAGATTCGACAAAAAGTACTGCGGATCGTAATCGGAAACCCGCTGCTGGCCATCACAATGTTGCGTCATGATTTAACGGCGGGTCTTTTCGCCCCGGTCGAACTCATCCTGATCGAAGAAGACGATGATCAAAGCAGTCTCACATATGTGAGGCCCTCGTCACTGATGGTTGTCGAGCCCAATGAACCCCTGATGGCGGCAGCCCGGGAGCTTGACGCCAAGCTTCAGGCACTAGCTGCCAAAGTGACAGCAACCAAAGCGACAGGTCCCCTCGCGGTTCTTGAAGCCGCCTTCAAGATTATTCCGGGGGAAGAAACCGCTTTTCTGGCCTATCAGGCCTCGGTGGTGCCGCTGGCCGCGGCACAGCCCGGTTTTCGGGCTGGCTACAGCGGCCCGGTTTGGGAAACGACATGGGTATATTTCGGTGCGCGCTTTGACAGTGAGGAGCAAATGAATGCATGGCACGGTGAACCCCAGCATCGGGTGATTCAGAAGTCGGCCCCGAACTGGTGGACATCCCTGTATCTCAGAAAGTGGCGCCCCCCGATGCCGGGCGAAGTCCTCGGCGATCGCCTGATGTCGGAAACTAGCATCCTCGTCGATACCGCGCTCGACGACATACAGATAAAATCGGTGCGGCAGGCGCTGGCAGAGTTAGGCGCCGCCGGAGCGCAACCGTTTGAAACCCTAACCGGAGAATTCGAGGCGCACCCCTTCCAGTTTTCCGGCCCCCTCCTAGTTGCGCCGGCTGGCGACAAAGTGCCGTATTTGCTGACTACGCACTGGTCTTCCGCGGATCATTTCAATGCATGGAAGTCCTCCAGTTCTTATCGTGCATTGCAAAGCCTGGGCGACGTGTCTAGCGAGCTCTTCGTGCCAATGGTCGAGACGCGGCCGCGCGAGCACCTGCGAGACGACAAGCTGCAGCGGGATTGGGAATGGACAAATAAAGAGACGAATGAACCCGAGCTAGCAGCAGCCAGGGAGCTTGATGCGAAGCTTCAGGAACTAGGTCGAAGGTAACGATGCCCTAAGCCGGCCTGAGCGTTGAATGCACAACCGTCCGGAAGCGCTGCGTACGGTCTCAGGGCCGGCGCGACAGCGATGCAATACCTCAATGCAAACTTTAAAGGAGATACGCCGATGAAACCGAACCGATCGAATCAACGAGGCAATTTGGTGGCAGGAACCTGGATGCCGCTCACCCTTATTCTCTTGGGAGTGGCACTAGTCGCACCTATCGATTTCCGCGCCGCACCAGACGCCGACAAGGACCTTGCTCAACAGATTTTTGACACGATGGTTCAGTTGCCGGGGAACAAACCGGGCAATCGGCTCGTCCACGCGAAGGGCATCGTGTGCCAGGGAACATTTGCTCCTTCGAAGGATGCTGCTGCAGTCTCACAAGCGGGACATTTCAACGGTGCCACGGTACCGGTCATCGTTCGCTTTTCGGATGACGCGCCCAATCCAGGGATCGCGGATAGCTCTCCGGATTCAGCGCCATTCGGAATGGCGATTCGATTCAAGCTCCCGGATGGCAAGGAAACTGATATCGTCGCGTTTTCACACAATGGCTTTCCCGTCGGTACAGGGGAAGATTTTCTCAGCCTTCAAAAAGCCATTGTGGCAACGGATCCCACAAAGCCTCACCCCTGGCCCGTCGAAGTGTTCCTCTCCACACGCCCCCGCGCTTTGAAATTCGTGCAAGACCCGAAGCCAACGCCAGTCAGTTTTGCGACGGAGGCGTTTTTCGGCACCAACGCATGGGTCTTCATCAATCAACGAGGGGTGAAGCAGGCGGGGAGATATCAGATTCTTCCGGTTGCCGGGCAGCACTACGTGTCCGATGCAGAGGGCAAAACCAAAAGTCCTAATTTTCTGATTGAGGAACTCAGGACCCATCTCGCGCAGGAGCCGGTGAAATTTCGGCTTCTTCTTCAACTCCCCAACCCGGGCGATTCCACAAACGATGCCTCGATTGTCTGGCCGGCTGACCGCAAGACAATTGACTTGGGCACGATCACGATCACGACGATTGACCCTGATAGCGATGCGGCATCAAAGGCGCTGGCGTTCGACCCTACACGGCTAACGGATGGAATTGAATTGTCCGATGACCCGTTGCCCGCTCTGCGCTCGAGGGTTTACAGGCTGTCAAGGATCCATCGCCAGGGCCAGTAGGACTCCTCACACAATAACAAGGAGAACGTCATGAGCACGAACATCGAAGGAAAAGTCGTAGTGATTACAGGTGCGAGCAGTGGCCTCGGGGAAAGCGCCGCACGTCACCTCGCAGAACTCGGAGCCGCCGTCGTACTCGGAGCACGCCGCAAGGATCGGCTCGATGCCATCGTGAGGGACATCACTGCAAAGGGCGGTAAGGCGCTTGCGGTCACGGTCGACGTCACGAAGCGAGAGCAAGTCGACGCACTCATCCAGACGGCTCTGAAGGCTTACGGCAAGGTCGACGTGTTGGTGAATAACGCCGGCGTCATGCCCATCGCTCCGCTCGCAGCTCTGAAGGTAGACGAATGGGAGAAGATGATCGACATTAACATCAAGGGTGTGCTCTACGGCATCGCCGCAGCTCTGCCGTTATTCACCAAGGCCAAAAACGGCCACTTCATCAACCTGTCGTCGGTAGCTGGCATCAAGGTCTTTGCTCCCGGTGGTTCGGTCTATAGTGGTACGAAATTCGCCGTGCGCGCCATCTCTGAAGGCCTACGCATGGAGACTCGCAAGGACAACATCCGCGTGACAATCCTTTCGCCCGGTGCTGTCGACTCGGAACTGAAGGAGGGAAGTTCGGACGCGGCGGGATCGCAGAACGTGAAGGAGTTCTACAAGATCGCCATCCCGGCCGATTCCGTCGCCCGTGCGATTGCCTACGCGATCGAACAGCCCAGCGACGTTGAGATCGATGAGATCGTAGTACGTCCCACTGTCCAGGAGTTCTAAGTCCCTCTCAACAATCCGTCGGCGTTAGCCGGGGAGAGAGGATCTTTAAGGTCGCCATGATTAAGTTTCTAGCAGAGTTCTTCCGAGGATTTAATTACATCATTGGGATTTCTTTACCTCCGCCGAGCGCCAGTGACCGCATGTTTGTGTTCGTGTGGCTTGGCGGTATCGCGGTCGTCGTAGCGTTCTGCGTTATCATGTTCAACATCATCCCCGTTCTATACTTCAGGCATTGACACGTCGCATCCCTGAAGTTGGGGACGCTTAGGATGTGCGGAGCTTCATTTTCTTCATTCGTGAAGCGAGAGTAGTCGGCTTCATACCTAGGATCGCAGCGGCCCCATCTGCCCCATAGATTTTGCCACTTGCTGTTTCAAGAGCCTTTAAAATATTCTCCCGCTCGCGTCGTTCCATCTCTCTTTTCGGGAAGACGGAAGTCGCGGCAGTTCCGGAATTCCACTTCGTGTGGTCTTTCTGCACAAAAGGGGCAAGAACCAAGTCGACTCTCAGCGTCCCTTCGCGAGACACAATAACAGCACGTTCGATGACGTTCTGTAGTTCTCGCACATTGCCTGGCCACGAATATGCGCTGAGCTGTCTTATCGCGGAGTCTGTGAGCTGAGCACGGGGAAGCTTAAGGCGCTGTGACGCAAGTTGCACAAAGCGCTCCGCCAAGAGGCGGATGTCCTCGGAGCGGTCTCTCAACGGTGGTATTATCACGGGAAAGACACAAAGCCTGTAGTACAAATCCTTCCGAAATCGTCCCGCTTCGACCTCTTCGTAGAGCTCACGGTTGGTCGCGGCGAGAACACGCACATCTACGCGGCGCACATGATCATCTCCAACACGTTCAAACGTGCCTTCCTGCAAGACTCTTAATAGCTTGCTCTGCAGTTCGTGAGGGATTTCGCCCACCTCGTCAAGGAAAATGGTTCCTTTATCCGCCAACTGGAAACGGCCGATTCGGTCGCGCAGTGCCCCTGTGAAAGCGCCCTTCACATGACCGAAGAACTCACTCTCGAAAAGCTCGCGCGGGATCGAGGCGCAATTCACAGTAATCAACGGTCGTCCATGTCGCTCGCTGCGCTCATGGATGGCGCGCGCAACCAATTCCTTTCCTGTACCGGATTCGCCGCCAATGAGAACCGTGGTGTCGGTCGGCGCGACCATCTGAATCTGCCGCAAGACTTGCTGGAGAGCTAAGCTCTTGCCGAGGATCTCGCCGAACTCGAAACCCTGCTGTACCTTTTCCTGAAGGTAGGCGTTTTCGCCCTCGAGCTGCCGCCGATGACTCTCGACCTCCTCGAATGCGCGGGCATTGGCAATAGCAACTGAAGCTTGATTTGCAAACAGTCCTAACCATGTGAATTCCTGGTCCTCGAGAACAATTCGGCTAAAAACTCCGAGGACCCCCAACAAATTGTCTCGAAACACCAGGGGATAACCTGCAAAGCTGCGAATGCCCTCTCGTTCCGCCCATTCAGGCCGGGAAATCCAATCATTCTGGTGCGGGAAGTCCTTGACGAAGATGGGACTCCGACTCTCCGCTACTTGTCCAACCTTCCCAGTGTTTAGCGGAATTCGATGAAAATGTCCCTGCAGAAAGGACCAGTCTTCGCCGGGAGAATGCCTGGGAGTTCCAGCGCTTGCAACCAGATGGAGAGATTGAATCTGATCTGGGGATGCAGTCTGCGCCTTACAGGAACCGCAGAGATCGCCTGAAGGCAACAGCCAGATGCGTGCCAAGGCAACGCCAGGCTGTGAGGCCAAGCCCTGCACAATGTGCTGTAGGACAGACTCTCCCCGATGCTCCGCTGTAACAGTCGCTGCCAAGCAGAGTAGCGGTTCGGCAGTTAGTGACGTCCCCACAAAAACCTCGCCAGCAATTCGGCCAAGAATACAACGAAATCCCGTGGGCAACGAGTTTTCGTTGCGTGGGGTAGATTTGATTCCACTGTGCGACTGAGAGCGTGAGGTTGAAAACGCGCTGCACCCGATGCTACCGCACTGATTGTGCGCGCGATACCGAAGTCATGTCCTTTTATTCTTCCCGGCGGCGCGCAAGTTCTCCCCAACCTCGATTTGGAACAACAGTTGCATTCATAGCTTCCGTTATGAACAAGCGCGAGGACGGCACGAAAGCATCTTCAATCGGATATGCGCACGAAAAGGTTTCTAGAAAGGAATCCACAATGACTCAAGTCGAACAAGTAAGAGAATGCGTCACAACCCATCTCGAAAAGGTCCTGTACACCGCCAAAGCCCACACCACGGGTGGTCGAGATGGCGGTGCCTCCCGCACTGACGATGGCCGGCTGGACGTTAGATTCACTTCCCCTGGCAGCGAAGGCAAAGGCACCAACCCCGAACAGCTGTTCGCTGTCGGTTGGTCGGCCTGCTTCCTATCAGCGATCAAGCTTGTCGCCGGCAAAAAGAAGGTCGCGCTCCCAGCTGATCTCGCCATCGATATCGAAGTGGACCTGGGCATAACGCATGGCGTTCACGGCCTGGCGGCCCGTCTCAATGTCAGCCTACCGGGACTGGAGCGAGAAGTCGCCCAAACCCTGGTGGAGGCCGCGAACCAAGCTTGCCCCTATTCCCGCGCTACACACAGCAACATCGACGTCGCAATCAATGTTGTCTAGTCGGTGTTGCCTGAACCGAATGGAGTTGAAAGGAGCGCTGCTATGTCACCTGTTCTGAGTTTCAACGCTAAGTGGAGGAAGTGGTATCGCGTTCTGCGTTGCCGCAAGGGATTTGGACTGATTGACTCCGTGCGCTTTAGCCTTTGGCTGGCACGCGGCTGAGTAAGAGTTGCACGCATCGAGATACTCAAGGAAGAAGCACACGTGAGTGCTTGAATGATTGTGAGAAAGGGAGACGAGAAGCCATGGGTGTTCAAGAGGCCACACCACTGACCGAGCGACGGAAAGGCACGCAGTGCAGCGCTACCCAAGCCGCATCGACCGACGAACGATTGCTCGTGGCAGAAGCAAAGTCAGGGTGCTCCAGCGCCTTCGGAGAATTGTATGAACGTCATCGACTAAGGATCTGTCGCACTGCTTTCCGGATACTCCGCAATCAGGAAGATGCGGAAGACGCGGCTCAACGAGCGTTTCAGCGTGCTTTCGCGAACCTAGCTAGATTTCGTGAAGACTCGACTTTTTCAACCTGGGTGACCCGTATTGCCATTAATGAGGCGCTGATGCTGCTTCGCCAGCGGCGCCCATACACACCGCTCTTTGACGGCAACAGTGGTGGCGGTGACGCGCACTCCGTCTTCGATCTTACGGACAAGGGGCCGACGCCGGAAGAGATTCTGGCCGAGAAGGAACTTCGTGCCACGGTAACCAAGGCGATTTCGCATCTCCGGGAAAAGTTGCGAACCGTGGTTCATCTCCGTGAATTGCAAGAGCTCACGAGTACGGAAACCGCGCGACGCCTCGGTCTGACCGTAGGCGCCGTTAAGGCGCGTGTCTTCCAGGCGAGGCGCCATCTGCGGAGGCACTTGGAACCGAAGTACAAGGCCGCCTGCACGGCTTTCTGATCGGACTGCGAAATAAGGAAACCTGAGGTAGTAGTCATGAAGATAAAACGCGCATCTCGTTGGATTAATTTTTCAAGTCATCAGCCCTTGAAGGGCATGCAAAGCACATTCTTCTTGGCAGTGCTACTGCTTTTGTGTTCGGCAAGCAGAGTCTCCGCGCAGAGTGAAGCAACTCAGTATGCAAGTGAGGAAGCCTCTAGCGCGAATCGGGCCAGACCCCATTTATTCGGGGATTGGAACGGAAAAAGAAGCGAGTTGGCGTCCCGAGGAATTACCTTTGACTTCTTCTACGTCGCGGATCTCCAAGCGAACCCCGTGGGCGGTATTCGTCAAACCGAGGCCGGATGGGGGCGAATACGCGGAACGATGGATCTCGACTTCGGGAAACTAACCGAATGGAATGGTTTGACGTTCCACGCGACCGGCCTCTGGCAATTCGGTGGCAATCTCGGCGCTAACATTGGGACACTTGCAAATCCCAGTGGCCTGGTTAGCGCGCACACAACGCGATTGGATTCGTTTTGGCTGCAACAAGCTTTCTTTCAGAATCGTCTTTTCATCCGCGCAGGTCAATTTGCAGGCCTCGACTTCTACGGCAATCAGGAATACGGCGCTTCTTATCTCATCGAACCACTGGATTATGCTTTCGGCAACCTGTTTTCCACCACGTTCGAATCATTTAACCCCGCGGCGACACCAGCGGCACAGATTCAGTTTTTTCCGTGGCGTACTCTCTATGTCAAGTCCGCCGTTCTGGCCGGCAACCGCAATCCATACCAGCAGGACCCCACAGGCTTCCATTTCCAGATCCGAAATACGCCGGTGTTTGTCTATGAAGTAGGTTTCACGCACGATGCGGAGGAGCTGGCAGGCCAATCGTCGCATTTGGATCGAAAGACCTATCCCGGCACCTATAAATTCGGGGCAGCTTATAACGGCGGCAAGTTCCCCGACGCGGCCGGACATGAGAGCAGCGGGAACTATTTGATCTACGGAATGGCAAATCAGGCGTTGTATCGGGCCGACGCCGGAACAAATCGTGGCTTGGATGCCACTTTCGGGTTTGACTGGAGTCCTGGCAATGTCAACAGGCAGAACACTCAGATCATCGCAGGTCTACGCTACAACGGACCGATTCCGTCGCGGTCGCAGGATACAGCTGCTCTCGGCTTCGTCTATAGCAAACTCGGCGATCCATTTCAATCTCTCGGAGTTCCCCTGGGTTTGCCTCGTCTAGGGTCGGAAAAAGCTGTCGAAGTGAACTATGCGGCTCATTTGACGCGGTACCTCCTCGTTCAGCCAGTCTTTCAATACTATGTGGATGTTGGTGGAAACTCCCGTATTCCAAACGCGGCTGTCTTCGGATTCCGCACGCAGGTCAATTTTTGACCAGATCGGAGGCTTCATGAAGTCTCGGGCGGTGCAACGGAACAATATCGAGGGCAAGTCGTTCGATGTCTGCGTGGTTGGCGGCGGAGCGACAGGAGCCGCCTGCGCGCTGGATGCGCAGCTTCGCGGGCTGAGTACCGTTCTGCTTGAGGCCGGCGATTTTGCCGGCGCCACTTCCAGCACCGCGACAAAGATTATTCACGGGGGCGTTCGCTATCTGGAAGAGGCCATCAAGGGCGCCGATCCAAAGGAATACCACGTGGTAGTCCGCGCGCTGCATGAGCGCGTCAGAATGCTCGATAACGCTCCTCACCTCACGCGCAAGCTAGAGTTTCTGGTTCCAAGTTTTCACTGGCTCGACGTCGCTTACCTCGATATCGGTCTCAAGATCTACGACTGGCTCGCTGGCTCGGCGCGCATTTCTCCCAGCAAGTTTGTCTCGCGCGAGGAAACTCTGATGCGGATGCCGCAACTGAGCCGCGACGGATTGCTCGGCTCCGTAGAGTACGCTGACGGCCAGTTCGACGACGCCAGGTACAACTTGGCTCTCGTTCATACCTTCGAGGAAGCCGGCGGGCAGACATTGAATCACTGTCGCGTGACAGAGTTGCAGCGCGACCCGTCTGGGCGGCTTTCGGGCGTGGTGGCAGTCGATCAGATT
The DNA here is from genome assembly GCA_041486245.1 of Candidatus Acidiferrum sp. Classification (GTDB taxonomy): domain Bacteria; phylum Acidobacteriota; class Terriglobia; order Acidiferrales; family UBA7541; genus Acidiferrum. The sequence goes on along the minus strand of JBGPLB010000014.1, from coordinate 19,646 downwards.
AGCGGCGCGAGATTCAACGTGACTTCGCGGGCCATCGTCAACGCCACAGGACCCTTTTCGGACTCACTTCGTCAGTTGGCGTCCCCATCGGTTGCCAAGCGCATGCGGCTGAGCAAGGGCTCTCACATCCTGTTTCCTCTTGATCTCTTCCCAACAAATGACGCCATGCTGGTCCCGAAAACCGAGGATGGAAGTGTGCTCTTTGCTGTGCCCTGGGGCGGCCGCTTGCTCGTCGGTACCACGGAGCGGGAGGTGGCTCCTGGCGACGACCTGTACGTCACGGAAGAAGAGATCACTTATATGCTCCGCCAGTTGAACAAATACCTTGGGAAACCTCTGCAGCCTTCCGACATCGTGGCCGGCTTCGCCGGTGCGCGGCCGCTGGTGAGCGCGGGAGAGGGCGAGAGCACGGAAAAGATTGCGCGCGACGACGTCATTGAGGTCGACCCCAAGAGCGGCCTGATCAGCATCATGGGCGGAAAGTGGACCACGCATCGCGCGATGGCTGAAGACACCATCAATGCGGTTCAGAAAGCTCTTGGAGTCGCAGTTAGCGAATCGCCGACAAGAGCGCACGTTCTTCACGGCGGAGAGGGGTTCACGAGCGACTTGTGGGAAAAGCTGGTGCGCGTCTATCCAGTTTCGAAAGAAACTGCACAGCATCTCGCGGCCAAGTTCGGTACCGCTGCATGGGAGGTCCTCGAACTCACGCGGGCGAATGCAAACCTAGTTCAGCCTCTAATTCCTGGGATCGCACAAATCCAGGCAGAAGTCGTGTACGGGGTGCGGGAGGAACTTGCCGCCGACATCGAAGACGTGATCTCGCGGCGTATGGGCCTTCAATACTACTCCTGGAGGGATGCAATCAAAGCGGCACGCGTGGTCGGCTATCTCATGGCCCAGGAGCTCCAGTGGACAAGCGCGCAAGAGCTTGAGGCGGTCACCCGCTACGTGGAGCGGATCAACTTTTTCCTGGAACGCGCAGGTATGCATCCTGAACCCGGTCCTGTGGGTCGCAGTTCAGCAGCTTAGGGAAGGAACAGCCGAAAATGTCTACCTATCTAGGTGCCATCGATCAGGGAACTACCAGCACGCGATTCATGATCTTCGATGCGACCGGAAGAGTCGTCTCCGTCTCGCAAAAAGAGCATCAACAGATTTATCCAAAACCCGGGTGGGTGGAGCACGACCCGGAGGAAATCTGGAGGCGCATTCACGAGGTCATGACCGAGGCCATGCAGCAGCGTGGGATTCGTCCCAAGGATGTCGCTGCCATCGGTATTACCAATCAGCGCGAGACCACCATCGTCTGGAACCGGAAGACGGGCGTCGCGGTTTACAACGCCATCGTTTGGCAGGACACGCGGGTTGAAGGCGACGTGGCCGAGTTCTCTCGAGAAGGCGGCCCGGACCGCTTCCGGAAGCTCACCGGTCTGCCCCTGGCCACCTATTTCAGCGGGCTGAAGATTCGGTGGATTCTGAACAATGTGCCGGGCGCCAAGGATCTCGCCGACGCGGGAGATCTGCTTTTCGGAAATATCGACAGCTATCTGGTGTGGAAGCTCACCGGCGGTCCAAGAGGCGGCGTGCATGTCACCGACGTGACCAACGCTAGCCGCACGCAACTTATGAATTTGGCTACTTTGAACTGGGACAGAGCGCAGCTCGAGTTGTTCGGGATCCCGGAATCCATGATGCCGCGCATCGCCTCCAGCAGTGAGGTGTATGGATTTGCGCAACCAGCGGAAGTGAAAGACATTCCGATCGCCGGAATTCTTGGGGACCAGCAGGCCGCGCTCTTCGGGCAGACCTGCTTTGAACCTGGCCAGGCGAAGAACACTTATGGCACCGGGTGCTTCCTGCTGATGAATACAGGAGTCGAGCCGGTTCTCTCCAAATATGGGCTGCTCACAACCGTTGCGTACAAACTCGGCCAGAATCCGGCCCAGTATGCACTCGAGGGCAGCGTGGCTATCACTGGAGCGCTCGTGCAGTGGATGCGTGACAACTTGGGGTTGATCCAAAAGAGCTCGGACATAGAAACGCTGGCGCGAACGGTCAAGGATAACGGAGGCGTGTATTTTGTGCCTGCGTTCTCTGGACTTTTTGCACCTTACTGGAAATCGGACGCTCGAGGCGTGATCACCGGGCTTACCCGCTACGCGAATAAGGGTCATCTAGCACGAGCGGTTCTTGAAGCCACAGCTTATCAAACGCGCGAAGTGCTGGAGGCTATGGAACTTGATTCCGGCAGAAAGCTGGAGTCCCTACGCACCGACGGTGGCATGGTTGAGGACGATCTCCTGATGCAGTTCCAGTCGGACATTCTGAATCGCGACGTCATCCGGCCGTTGATTAAAGAGACCACAGCGCTCGGCGCCAGCTACGCTGCCGGTCTTGCCGTCGGCTTCTACAAAGATTTGGGGGAATTGAGCAGACAGTGGGGCGTCGACCATGTGTGGAAATGTCACATGGAAAGCGCTACGCGCGAACGGTTGTATGCCGAATGGAAAAAGGCGGTAACGCGATCCTTTGGCTGGGTTGACGAACGAGGATTGCGGGCAGGGGCCTAGGCTTCCGGTTGTGGCGGAGTATTGCAAATCTCATCGGAGAAAAAAAGATGACGACACCTTTCTTTGGAGAATTTATAGGGACGCTGATTCTTATTCTGCTCGGCGACGGCGTCGTTGCCTGCGTACTCCTCAAACGTTCGAAGGGTGAAGCATCCGGCTGGATCGTCATCACCGCCGGATGGGCCTTCGCTGTGATGGCAGGTGTTTTCGCCGCGATTGCTTGCGGGAGCAAAGACGCCTTTCTCAATCCTGCAGTCACGCTCGGATTCGCCATCTCTTCCGGAGACTACTCCAAGCTCCTCTCTCTTGTGGCCGCCCAAATGTTGGGCGCTTTTGTGGGCGCGGCTCTCGTTTGGCTGCACTATTTCCCACACTGGAAGGAAACTCCAGATACCTCTTTGAAGCTGGCGGCCTTTTGCACCGCGCCGGCAATTCGCAGCATCGCTGCGAACCTCATCAGCGAGATCATCGGCACTTTCGTCCTCGTGTTCGTCGCTGGAGCAATTTTCGCAAAGGCAGTAGCGAAAGAGGGCCCCGCTGCCGGTCTTGGGCCCTACCTCGTCGGGTGCCTTGTCTGGGCAATCGGTCTTTCGCTTGGCGGTACCACGGGGTATGCCATCAATCCCGCGCGCGATCTTGGCCCTCGTATCGCTCACGCGCTTTTGCCGATCTCCGGGAAAGGAAAATCGGATTGGGGCTATGCTGGAATTCCCGTCTTTGGACCATTAATTGGCGCGACGATCGCCGGCGTGTTACTTCGACTCGTGCACTTGTAGCGGAGCCTCCGCAGGGCGACTCACAGGAAGCTCCGCGACCCTCTCGTCTAGTTCGTGAGAGGCGACCACCCGTGAATACATCGATGTAGGGGGAGCAGACCAAGATTTGAGAATATATTCTCAGAAATGGCGAGCGATGCAGTGCGAGGGTCAAAGCAGGTTCTAGCACGATTGAATTGCTTTGGATGGTGCCAGCAACAGAGAAAGGTATTCAAGAAATCGCCTGAAATGAGAAGATGCATTTGAATTTCGGCAGAGTAATCAAAGTTGTCGGACAAACTGCGGCCTCGGGGCCGCGCTGGCGCTTCGCGAGGTGATTCGTGGGACAAGCACTGAACGTGCACCGGCTACACTTCGCGTTCACGATCACGTTTCACTACATTTTTCCGCAACTGACGATGGGCCTCGCGCTGCTGCTTGTGTATTTGAAGACGAAAGCGCTGCGCACGGGCGATGAGCACTACGACCGAGCGGCGCGATTTTGGGGGCGGATCTTCGGGATCAACTTTGCCGTAGGGGTGATCACGGGCATCCCGATGGAATTTCAATTCGGAACGAACTGGGCGGCGTTTTCGAAAGCGGCAGGCGGGGTGATCGGACAAACGCTGGCGATGGAAGGTGTGTTTTCCTTTTTTCTGGAGTCGAGCTTTCTGGGATTGTTTTTGTTTGGCGAGAAGAAACTCGGACGCATTGGGCACTGGTTGTCGGCTTTTCTGGTTTTTTTGGGCTCGTGGCTCTCGGGATATTTCATCGTTGCAACGGACGCGTGGATGCAGCATCCGACGGGCTACCGACTCGGCGCCAACGGCGCGATCGAACTCGCCAGCTTCTGGAGCCTGTTGCTGAACAAGTGGGCGTTGTGGCAGTACGCGCACACCATGCTGGGCGCAGTGCAGACCGGATGCTTCGTAATGGCCGCGGTGGGCGCGTTTTACTTGCTGACAAAACGCGATGAAATTTACGGCCGCACGTTTGTGAAAGCGGGTGTGATTGTAGGCACGATCGCAGCGCTGCTGCAACTTTTTCCAACCGGAGACATGCAGGGAAAGCTTGTGGCGAATCATCAGCCGGTGACTCTGGCGGCGATGGAAGGACTGTTCGAATCACAGAAGGGCGCCCCGCTGGCGATCCTCGGGCAGCCCGACGTAGAAAAGAGAAAGCTCGACAATCCGCTGGAAATTCCGAACATGCTGAGTTTCCTGACGTACCGGCAGTGGAGCGCGGACGTGAAGGGCTTATCCGAATTTCCAGAAAGCGAATGGCCGGATCAGATTCCGCTGCTGTACTACAGTTATCACTTGATGGTGGGGCTGGGCACGATCTTCATTGCAGTGATGGTCGTTGCGGTGCTGCTTTTGTGGCGGGGAGCATTGTACGATTCGCGATGGATGCTTTGGACGCTCATGCTTTGCGCGCCGCTGCCGTACATTGCGAACACGGCGGGATGGATGACCGCGGAATTGGGACGGCAGCCCTGGCTGATCCATGGATTGATGCGCACGGCGCAAGGAATCTCGCCGCGTGTGGCGGCGGGAAATGCGTGGTTCACGCTGATCGGGTTCATGGGTTTGTACACCGTAGTGGGGATCCTATGGCTGTTCCTGTTTTACCGCGAGATTGAACTCGGGCCGGAACCCGGCGCACATCCGCGCGACGAAGACGCGGCCGTCCTGGCAGCGGATTGAGGGGCCGATGGGAACGATTTGGTTTTGCCTCGTTGCGTTCATGATCGCGGTGTACGTGCTGCTGGATGGTTTTGATCTGGGGGCTGGCGCGATTCATCTGTGGGTGGCGAAGACGGATGAAGAGCGGCGGCAAGTTCTGGCGAGCATCGGGCCGGTGTGGGACGGAAACGAAGTGTGGCTGATCGCGGCGGGCGGGACAATGTATTTTGCTTTCCCCGCGCTCTATGCCAGCGGATTCAGCGGTTTTTATCTGCCGCTGATGATTGTTCTGTGGCTTCTCATTCTTCGCGGAGCTTCGATCGAATTCCGGAATCACATCAAAAGCCCGGTGTGGGATTCGCTTTGGGATTTTCTTTTCTGCTCATCGAGTGTACTTCTGACCGTATTCTTCGGAGCGGCGCTGGGCAACGTGGTGCGCGGCGTGCCGCTGGATGTGAGCGGCTACTTCTTCGAGCCTCTGTGGACCAATTTCCGGCTGGGGGAAGAAACCGGGATCCTGGACTGGTACACGATTCTCGTCGGCGGGCTCGCGTTGCTTGCACTGGCAATGCATGGCGGGCTGTGGGTGCAGATGAAGACCAGTGGCGCGGTGAGTTCCCGCGCGGGAAAGCTAGCCGGGCAGGCCTGGTGGGGCGTGCTTGTTTTCACGGCGTTGGTGACGGCGGTGACATTCAAGGTGCAACCTCAAGTGAAGGAAAACTTCACGACCTGGCCCGTGGGATTTGTTTTTCCGCTGCTTGCAGTCTCGGGAATCGCCGGAGTTGTTTTCGAATTGCGAAGACGCAATGAAAGAAAAGCATTCTTCGCGTCCTGCGCCTACTTGACAGGGATGCTGACGAGCGTCGTTTTCGGCGTATATCCGATGGTGCTGCCCGCGCGGAATGCGGCGTACTCGTTGACGGTGAGAACCGCCAAAGCAGCTGATTACGGCTTGAAGATCGGGCTGGTCTGGTGGATTGTGGGAATGATCCTTGCTGCCGGATACTCCACGTACGTCTACCGCTCCTTCGCCGGCAAAGTGGAGATAGACAAAGACTCGCGACCCTCTGTTTAGGAGGCAGGCGCTCTGATGTTTGTTACAGTACTTTTTACTCGATGAGCAAAACTTTTTGATTGAAGCAGTTGCGCTTGAGCTTGTGACGCTCATGTGCGCGAGGGGCCGAAACGCTCAACTGTCACCAAACTGTCACTAAAATTGGCGCAGAACAGACCAAAATCAGCGAACTGCAAAAAAACTGAAATGCTGCTATCTGACGGCTGGCAAAGGGATTTAGTTGAGTTTTGTATCAGATAGCGAAGTGGCCCATTGGCGTTAGCAAACCGCCGCATTCAGCCGCTCTGCCACCTCTCCGCGGTTTTTTGAGTGGAAACCTCGCTGCGTTTGGCGGCAGAGAAGTCCACTTGTCGAGTGACAAAAGTATAGCATCAAACCATTTAGGACAAACGGGCAAAATGCCCTGAAAGCGGCCGCCACCCTGTAACAAATTGTGCTGGCAGTCGTCCTAATAGTTAGGTCGGTAAGTTTCCGGGAGTTCGAGCAAGCAGCGAGGATTTCTTCCCTTTAGGCAGGTTTGAATCTAGAATAGAGGAGATTCGCGCCTGGGTTGTCGAAGCTAGGCCGAGTTACCCCGTCAGCAGGGCTCGTGGTGGTTCTGGCGGGAAGCCTATACCGCGAACTACGCAGTATCCTCTCGCGAAACATTTCGACCTATACGGGCGTATGTAAGGTAGAGGACGGGCGAAGAGCAACGCAATCGTGTCCCTTCTTGCATGGTCTGCCCTGGGCACGGTTGGGGCGAGCTTTTGAGAGTGGGCTAAAGAGGATTCAAATGAAGACGTGGAAAAAGGCAGTCATCGGAGTGGTCGTGGCCGGGGTGTTGATAGGGATTGTGCTGTTCAGTCTCCACCAGGCGAACAAGGGTGTGGTGACGGTCCAGACGGCAAAGGTGGCAAATCAAGACGAATTGGTTTCGCTGGTGACGGCTTCTGGAGAAATCAAACCGACCACTTATACGAATGTGACGGCGCAGGGGTTTGGCAGGATCACCGCCATCCTTGTGAAGGAAGGCGACCATATCAAGAAGGGCGACAAGTTGTTGCTCCAGGAAAACGTACAGGCGAGCGCGGACGTCCAGGCGCAGTCGGCTGCAATCCATTCAGCCGAATCCGGCGTGCAGGCGGCTGACGCAAGTTACGATGCGGCTCAAGCAGACCTGGTTTCTCAGCAGGCAAACATGCAAAAGGCAAAGCTCGATTGGGAGCGCGGACAAGGACTCTTCAAGGATGGATTGATACCGAAGCAAGATTTCGATCAGCGAAAATCCACTTATGATTCTGCGGCGGCGGCGGTGGATTCGGCTCGAGCGAAGGTGCAGTCGCTGAAAGCGCAACTGGACCAGACCAGGTCCCAGGTTAATCAGAACCAGGCGATGCTGGTCCGGACAAAAGACGTATTGTCGAAGACCACGTATACCTCGCCCATCGACGGAATCGTGAGTTACTTGCCGGAGCGCGTTGGCGACTACGTCGTGCCGGGGATTCAGAATTCCAACGGCAGTTTTCTAATGACGCTATCGGACATGTCGGTCGTAACCGCTGAAGTAAAAGTTGACGAGACGGACATCGTAAGCGTGAAGCTCGGTCAGGATGCCGACGTAACCATCGATGCGGTGCCTGGGAAAGTATTCAAGGGTAAAGTCACGGAGATCGGTTCGCAGGCGACGCTGCGGAGCTCCGGTCTGGCCACCACGCAGTCCACCACGAGCACGCAGGAAGCTAAGGACTTCAAGGTGGTTGTGAGACTCGACAGTCCGCCGAGCAATTTGCGGCCCGGGCTTTCAACGACGGCAAAGATCAAGACCGCGGAGAAGAAGAGCGTAATTGCCATCCCGATTCAGGCGCTGGCGGTGCGCACACGAAAGGATCTCGAGGAAGCGGCCAAGAATGCAAAAAGTCAAGGCGGTTCCGGGGTTACGCTCGCAGCGCCTGCTCCGGCAGCGGCCGGCGATCCCAAGAAGGAAGAGATTCAAGGCGTCTTCGTCGTCAACGGCAAGAAAGCAATCTTCCGGCCGGTGGAAACCGGAATCACCGGCGTGACCAATATCGAAGTCACCAAGGGTTTGCAAGTCGGCGATGAGATCGTTGTAGGCAGCTACAAAGCGCTGAGAACGCTGAAGCCGGAAGCCAGCGTTAAAGTCGACAACTCCGCCCCCAAGAAACAGGACGACCAGCAGAGCTGACGGCTCTGAACAAGCGAGGACATTCGAATGCCCGTGGAGACGACGGCAACAGATTCATACCGCGAGGATTTGGTCAGCTCCGGTATCGTGATCAAGACCGAAGCCCTTACAAAAGTGTATGAAATGGGTTCGGAGAAGGTACACGCACTCAGCGGCGTGGACGTGGAAATTCACAAGGGCGAATACGTGGCCATCATGGGACCTTCCGGTTCCGGGAAGTCCACATTGATGAACCTTATAGGATGTTTGGATTCTCCCAGCGCCGGAAAATACTGGCTTGCCGGACGCCTGGTGAGTGATTTGGACGACGACGAGCTGGCGTATATCCGAAACAAGGAGATTGGTTTCGTTTTTCAAACGTTCAATTTGCTGCCCCGCGCGACGGCATTGCACAACGTGGAACTTCCGCTGATCTATAACGGCACGCCTGCGGAGGAGCGCATCGAAAAGGCAAAAAAAGCGCTTGAACGTGTGGATTTGCTGGACCGGATGACTCACAAGCCCAACGAACTCTCAGGCGGCCAGAGACAGCGCGTGGCTATTGCCAGAGCCCTTGTCAATTCGCCTTCGATTGTTCTGGCGGATGAGCCAACTGGCAACCTCGATTCGAAAACGGGCGAAGAGATTATGGCGCTGTTCGAAAACCTTTACCGGCAAGGCAATACGATTATCCTTGTCACGCATGAACACGATATCGCGCAGCACGCCCACCGAATTATCTTTATCCGCGATGGAAAAATCGCTTCCGACGAAGCGGTCATAAAGAAGTAGCAGACAATTCGGCTCTTTCCCTCCCTTTTCAATCAGATACTCTGATCGAACCGGCGCTGGCGCGCCAACTTTCCCGGAGTGCTTATCCACGAGAGCACGCCAGGATGGAAAAGGGGCATGACTATGCAAAAAAGTCGAGATGAACGGGGCACTGCGGCTGAGGTTGTGCTACGGCATGTGGCAAAGACCGCCTTAAAATACGTGGCGGGCATTGGTGAACGCCGAGTCGCCCCTGCACAGGAGGACGTTCAGAGCCTGGCAAAATTCCGCGAACCATTTCCCACCTCGCAGAGTGATCCAGTCCAGGTTATCGAGAAGCTCGATCAACTTGGCTCTCCAGCGACAGTAGCGACAACGGGCGGACGATACTTCGGCTTTGTAATTGGCGGAGCCCTGCCCGCCTCTCTTGCGGCCAGTTGGCTGGCGGGAGCGTGGGACCAAAATGCCGGATTGCGAATAATGTCGCCCGTGGCGGCCGAACTGGAAGAGGTGGCGCTGCGCTGGGTATGCGAAGCTCTTGGTTTGCCGGAGAACTGCGACGGGGGGCTGGTGACTTGCGCGACGATGGCGAACTTTACGGCAATAGTGGCGGCGCGCCATGCCCTTCTCGCTCGCGCAGGATGGAACCTCGAAGATGATGGAATGTTTAAGGCGCCGCCAATCGATGTCGTGGTCGGTGAAGAAGTACATGCCTCGCTTCTCAAGGCGCTGACCCTCGCAGGTTTTGGGAAGAAGCGTCTAAAGCGCGTGGAAGTTGACGGTCAAGGCCGCATACGCCCTGACAAGTTGCCACGGCTCAACGAGCGCACCATCCTCTGCCTTCAGGCCGGCAACGTGAACACCGGGGCTTTCGATCCAGCAGCGGAAATTTGCACGTGTGCCCATGAGCAAGGAGCCTGGGTCCATGTGGATGGAGCGTTTGGTTTGTGGGCCGCCATCTCCCCCAAGTACCGCCATCTGACCGAAGGATTCGGGCAAGCCGATTCGTGGGCCACTGACGCGCACAAATGGCCGAACGTCAATTACGATAGCGGCATCGTACTCGTGAAAAACGGAATGGCATTGCGCACTGCCATGACCATGACCGCCGCATATCTTGAGGCAGGCGCACTGCGCGAGCCGATGTATCACGTACCTGAGGCGTCTCGAAGAGCGCGCGGAGTGGAATTGTGGGCGGCGCTAAAGTCGCTGGGCCGGGAAGGCCTGCGCTCCCTGATTGAGCGAACCTGCGAGTACGCGCAACGATTCGCGGAAGGATTTCGCGAGGCAGACTTCGAAGTGTTGAATGACGTCGTCATCAATCAAGTGCTGGTGTCTTTTGGTAGCGCGGAAGTCACCCAGAAAGTGATTCGCGCCGTTCAAGAGGACGGCACATGTTGGTGCGGCGGAACGGTGTGGCAAGGAAAGTCCGCGATGCGAGTCAGCGTCTCTTCCTGGGCGACGACAGAAGTCGATGTCGAACTTAGCCTGGCAGCGATCTTGCGCATTGCACGAGCTTGCCAGCGCTAGAGAGCTGTTCCCGGAAAGTCTGCTTCACGTGCACACATCATCGGCTGTGAGCGACGTGAGTGGCGTCCATGTCGGCGAACGTCGGCGCCGGACAAAGATAAGTGTGCGACAAACGATCGTGCCACGTCAGGGCGTCTTCATCCCACATGGCCCACAGAAATCCCATGAAGAAAGTGCCAACGGAAAGCATGTAACCAACACTGCGCCAAAGCATTTGCCGCGGGGCGGGAGGTTCACCTGAGAAGCTGACAACTTGCAAGCCGCGCAGCATCATTCCTGGCGTCGTTCCGCCGAAAACTGTGAACAGGGCGAAATACTGTAAGTAGACGATAACGAATGTCGCGATGCACACAGCTGCGCTTAATTTGCTCAAGGTAAATTGCCCGCCAAGCGAACCAAAGAGCGCAAGGAAGCCGCCATACGCAAAAAGCAGGCAGCCGGCATCGATTAGTCCGGCAATCCGCCGCTCATCAATCGAGGCCACTGGGTACAAATTCGCGCGCTCCGAACGCTCCTCTTGTGTGGGAGTCTGTCCAGAAGATTGGTCGACGACGGGAGGAAGCGATACGTCGATTTCCATCCGGGCCTCTTCACGCGTCGCGGGATTTCGGCCGATTGCTATTGTGAAAGCGAAATCTTCATCCGGCGCGACCTGAGCCTCGGCGACGGCGACACAGGCGGGAACCGCCGGTTCTGATGGCGGCTCCTCGAATGGAAGATGTGATTGAGAAAGACTCGGTGCAACCTTGCGTCGCCGGGCGCGATAGGCATGAAGCCGCTGTGAGAGCTCGCCGCGCCAGGCGGAATCCGAGTCCACTCCAGCAGCGGAGCGCGCATTGCTCCGGCCTGTTTTCAGCCCAGAGCTGTCTTCCACGCTGGAGGCGGAACACTCCTCCTGAGAATGGAAATCAACCTCAATAGCTGAATCACAGAATTTGCAGACGCGTATGCTCGAAGGCAGTACGGCGCCACACTGAAGACATGTTTTTGTCACCGGTCGTTTTTGCGCTGCGGACGCTTCCACTCCGGTGAGGAGGGAACGAAGTGAGGGTACCACGAAAAGGGAAAAGTCAAGCCAAGAATGGCGTGGGGATGTGGCGAATCACGCAGCGGATGGGTCTGACAGGAAGTGTCGTCAATAGCCTGACGTTAGGATTCCAACTGCTGGGCGAACATGTCTCTACTGAAGGCAATGCGGCGTTCGAGAGTTACCGCCGCAAAATAGGTACACTGCCCGCGTTCTCTTTCCGTCCAGGTGCGCAGTGTAGGAATAAGTCGCGCTATGGTGGAGCGAACAAAGCCCAGAAGGCCGAAGTAGGCTCCGATAGCTTGAACACCATTGCGGTCTTCCGGGCGGTCCGGGCAGAGCTGCAGGAGCTGAACGACCCGCGCAAAATCTTCGCCGCTCGCGGAGCTTTTAATGCCTGTGACGTCCTGCACCTCTGCAGAAAGCGGGTGCTTGATCGACGCTGCAATCAGGGAGCGGCAATACGACACAAAGAACTGCAGCAAGAAAACCACTGAGCAGACGAGAATAATCGCGGCCATCATCGGGGGATCACCGCAAGACGCGCAGGGACCAATCTTGCTTCTTCTGGCAAACGCCAGAAGGCATAAGCCCAAGCCAGCGGCAGGAATAGGCTAAAAACCTGCACCAGCGGGACGAATACCGAGCTGAGCGGCGGATATAGATTCCGGATGGCGTAGTTGGCGGCGTAAAGGCTGAAGTAAACACCTAGAGAGAGAACGAGTTGGATGAGCCGAGTGCGAGTCTCGCGAAGCTTGAGGATCGCCGCCCATAAAACGTAAGTCAGAACCAAACCTACGAAGTACAAGTTTTGGGAGAGATCCACGACGAAATGTGTGACGAATTTCGCAGTGGATTGCTCCACCACCGCGTAGGTAAATAGTGCCGTCCCTGCAAGAAGTAGCAGAGTACCCATTTTCACGTAGCGTTCAGCCTTCATTTCGCTGAACACATGCGCATAGAGGGTACTCAGTGCGAAATAGAGAAAAATCGTCAGGATCGCATCTGAGTAAAAGTAGAAGTATTGGTACTGCCTGGAGCTAAAACCGTACTCGGCCACGACTTTGAAGCGTCCAAGCTCACTGACAACGACGCAAGCCATGTACAAGTTCAGGAGGAGATATCGCCGGAACGCGCGCTTCTTGAGCGCGCACACCAAGACGGCTGCCTCACAAAGGAGGCCCAAGAACCAAATAAAGCATGCAAATGGACCAGGCACGTTCCCGCCAATCTACGCCCCTGATCCCCGCTCCGCAGAAAATCTAACCCAAGGTCTGCGGCTACTACGCGGCTATCAATAGGGCGTCGGTGGTGCCGGTGCGGCGCCGTTTCTATACGGCGTCGGTGGTGCCGGCGCGGCTCCGTTCCTATACGGTGTCGGCGGTGCTGGTGCTGCGCCGTTCGCCATTATTACGGAGCCGTCGCCGTGCGCCGTAACAACAGTTTTCAAGCCCATTGCCCCTACCAAAATGAGCATGGTAAGGAATACAACCGCGAGTTTCCTGGACATTTTGCCTCCGGGGATGAAAGACACCCAGAGACACTCTATCCCTTATCACAGGGATGTCAAGGAACTCGTGCTACGGACTTGTCCCTAATAGGTACACACTTGCCCGGCCCGTCTCTTCGCTAGGCTTTCGCCCATTGCAGATGGGGCCGTCAATTCACTACGCGGCGAGAATAGAGTTTAGGACTTGTAGGGTCAACAGTACAGTAGTACTAAGAGTCTTGGGACTTAAGGACAGTCGGCCACCCGGGCAAGTTGCGCAGCAAGAATCGACCGGGACGAAAGAACAGAGTGTGTCTAACCTCACCAGGCTTCCCCGTTCGTGTCTGCGGGAATGCTTGACACCTCTGCGACAGACTCCGTAGCATTAAGAATTGTTTTTGTGCCGGCGTAGCTCAGTGGAAGAGCGAGGGTCTCATAATCCCTAGGCCGTGGGTTCGATTCCCCCCGCCGGCACCAATTACCCCGCGATTTTTTTCAAACTACTACAAGCCGGACACGGCCCCAGAGTTCACAATCCTCTCCTCGAACCGAGACCTCGCCTGGAATGGGCAGCATTGTTTGCGTATGCTGGCCAGCACATCGCAATCGATTTCGATGCAATTAACGAGCAGATTAGAATCCGGTTGTGTCGTGCAGATCCTGCTGAAGTTCTGGTGAAGCGAGAGGAATACGATTTGCACGGACTCCACGAACGCCCTGGCACGCCAAATGGCAGGGGAGGATTGTTATCGTATGGACCGCGAATGCCGGGGAGGATAATGTATACTCTCCGCGTTCCGCGTCTTCCCGTTTGACCTGGGACATCGAATTCCATAATTCTCTTCTGGAGGTTCTTGTGGCGCTGACCCGAAGCTGGAAGGCTCGTCTTGCACTGCTTACGGTTCTGAGTTTAGTCGCAGCGGCACATGCGCAGGAGCCGGAAGCCGCCGAGGGCAGCCAATTTCGGTTCCGATTTGTCGGTCCGAAAGTTGGAAACAGGATCGCATCAGTTGCGGGAGTCCCTGGAGACCCCAGCACGTACTACGCAGGTGCCGCTTCGGGCGGTGTATGGAAATCGACTGACGGCGGCAATCGTTGGACACCCGTTTTCGATAAGGAGCCGGTTGCGGCCATTGGCGCGCTTGCCGTAGCTCCGTCGGACCCGAGTGTCGTGTGGGCCGGAACCGGTGAGGCATGGGTCATCCGCGATAGCGATGTTATCGGGAATGGAATTTACAAGTCCACGGACGCAGGCAAGACCTGGACCAATATGGGGCTACAAGAAACAGGACGCATTGGCCGGATAATCGTTCACCCCTCGAACCCCGATGTTGTATTTGCTTGCGCTGTTGGACGCGCGACCGGGCCTCAGCAAGAACGCGGCGTTTACCGCACGATGGACGGCGGGCTGCACTGGGAACGCATACTTTTTGCGGGGGAAAACATTGGGTGTTCCGGTCTTTCCATGGATCCACACAATCCGCGCGTGCTCTTCGCCGGAATGTGGCAGCTCGAAATGCACACCTGGGCCGAGTTCAGCGGAGGGCCGGGCAGCGGGGTGTACGTTTCGCGTGACGGAGGAACCAAGTGGAGCCGCATCGAAGAGCACGGTTTGCCGCATTCGCCGCTAGGCAAGATTGACGTGGCGGTTGCCCCCACAAACTCGAACCGCGTTTTTGCTTTGATTCAGACCAAAGACCAGGGCTCAGTATGGAGATCGGACGACGCGGGCGCGCATTGGAAGTCCGTCAATTATCAGAGGTCTTTGGTCGGGCGGGCGGGTTACTACATCCGAATCGCCGTGTCATCCGGAAATGACAACGAAGTCCTGGTGGCGAATAGTTCGTTTCATCAATCGCTGGACGGAGGTCTGAATTTTCAAGAGGTGCGCTGGGGCGGAGATACTCACGATATTTGGATTGATCCAGCAAATCCTGATCGATTTGTAATCACTGACGACGCTGGGTTAATTATTACCACCGTCCACGGCCGCGGTTTTCACCGAGTTCAGTTGCCCATCGGCCAGATGTATCACGTGGATGTCGATAATCAGATCCCCTACTACTTCTATAGCAATATGCAAGATGACGGAAACATGCGCGGCCCCAGCGTGCCCATCGATTCACAGGAAACGGGATGGGATCACCACATGGGGGGTTGTGAATCCGGCTTTACGATCCCGGATCCCGCCGATCCCAGTATAGTTTGGGCGACCTGCTATGGTGACGAAGTGACACGCTGGGATGCCAAAACGAAGGGAGCCCGGTCTGTCAGCCCGTACCTTCATACGATTGACTCAGCGCCAAATGACCTGAAATACCGTTGCCATTGGACGCCCCCGCTCGCCGTCGATCCTTTCGATCACAACGTGGTCTACTATGGCTGCCAGGTCATTTTCAAAACGACGAACGGCGGCCAAAGTTGGAAGGTGACCAGCCCGGACCTCTCCACGCAGGATCCCAGTCACATCGTCTCTTCCGGAGGAATTGTCGGAGACAATCTGGGACAATTCTACGGAGAAGTTGTGTTTGCCATCGCTCCCTCAAAAATTCAGAAGGGACTGATCTGGGCAGGCACGAATGACGGCCAAATCTGGTATACGAAAGATGGCGCTTCCACCTGGACGAACGTCACCAAAAACATTTCCGGATTGCCTGCTTGGGGAACAGTCACGAGCATTGCTCCATCGAATTTTGATCCGGGCACTGCTTACGTCGCGATCGATTTTCACCTGATGGACAACCGGGATCCCTTCATTTACAAAACTGCAGACTTTGGCAAGACCTGGAAGCAGACCAGCGGAAACCTGCCGAAGCATCCTCTGGCCTATGTGCGCTCGGTCGTCGAAGACCCCAACTGTGCAGGACTCTTATTTGCCGGGACGGGAAACGGGCTGTACTACTCACTCGATGACGGAGGGCATTGGACGGCGTTGGAAACCGGGCTGCCTCACGCTCCCGTGACTTGGGCCGTGGTGCAGAAAAATTTTCACGACTTGGTAGTTTCCACCTATGGGCGCGGACTATACATTCTTGACGACATCACTCCCCTCGAACAGCTCGCCAAGAACCATTCCGACGCTCCAGCGGAGCTTTTCGAGGCGCGTCCCACCTATCGATTTGTTCACGGCGGGCAGGGCATGATCAATTTTTCACTAAAGGCAGCGCCCAAAGACCCAGTACAAATCGAGATCCTGAACGAGGACGGCAAAGCGATTCGAACCCTCAAAACCAAAGCCCACACTGGAATTAACCGAGTGAAGTGGGATCTGCATTATGAATCGCCACGCCTCATTGCGCTGCGGACGGTATCCGCCGATAACCCGCACATTTGGCAGGAACCTCGCTTCCGTGACGTGGACTCGCGGCCCATCACGCACTGGGGAATCCGCCCTGCCGAGGTGGGCCCGTTTGCCTCTCCCGGCAAATACTCCGTGCGATTGACGGTGGGAGACCAATCCTTCACGAAGCCCTTCACCTTGTTGCCCGATCCACGTGTGCCGACCTCGGAGGGGGACATCGAAAGCTCCGTAAAAACCCAACTCCGAATCCGAGATGACATCACGCGCGTTTCGGACACCGTCAACCAAATCGAATGGTTGCGCAAACAACTCGAGGTCATCGAGACCATGCTTCGCCCGCCAAAGAAGAAAGAAAGGGAAAGGCCTCCTTTCGCGGAGCCGGACGACTTCGAGGAACCAGAGCCTGCGCCCGCGCAGGATGAAGCTCAGACAAAACGCAAAGCCGAACTACTCAAAACCGTTGAGGAGATGGACAAGAAACTCCAAGCCATTGAGTTCAAGCTTGTGTCACCGTCGGAAGTCAACAGCGACGACAAATACTACGTCGAAGCCTATAAGGTTTACTTGAACTTGATTTGGCTCAACGCCGAGGTCGGTACGGGGGGCGGTGACGTTGCTGGAGGCGCCGACTTTCCTCCCACGGACACAGAGTTGGAATTACTCCAAACAATTGAAAAAGATCTGACGGGAGCAGTTGAGGAGTACAAGAAAATCGTCGCCGAGGAGCTTCCAGCATTCAATCGCACTCTCTCGGAAAATAATGTCGCCGCCATAGTAGCCGCGTCTGCGGCTGCGCGTTTGACGGAGGATGGCAAGTAGAGGCCCCAGGCCACGCGGCTCCCGTCCGGCCGCCGTTGTCCTAATCTCAAACGCTTCGCTGCTACACGGCGCACAGAAGAAAGTCGGAGGTCATCGACCTGCTTTTTCCCCAGTCTTTTTCGCTTGACAGGCTGTTACTCCTGGTATATAGTAGTTCTTGGGTATCGTTCTGCCGCGTGCTCGGGAACGCCGATCTCCTGATTGGCGTTTTTGCTTTTTGGAGACCGCCATTACGAGCTAAGTTCTTTGTTCTCGACACTTACTAAGCAAACCGCACCCTGCGCCATTTTTTGCCAACAACTTCTTTAGAACCAACACTTGCAAGCTCGCCTGTAAGTGCTCATTCTAAACGAGTTACACGAATGGTAAATCTATTAGAATCAACACTTATGAAAAAACCGGGGGGAGGGCCCCCCGCCTCACAGTGGCGCCCGCATCCTGGTCTTGCCGCAGACTTTTCCGGCAATGGCTTACAGGACGAGCCTTAAACCACACCAGCTCG
Organism: Candidatus Acidiferrum sp.; assembly: GCA_041486245.1. Taxonomy (GTDB): domain Bacteria; phylum Acidobacteriota; class Terriglobia; order Acidiferrales; family UBA7541; genus Acidiferrum. The sequence continues at coordinate 1,955 of JBGPLB010000014.1, read as the reverse complement.
GCACATCCCCAATGCTGGGCAAATTGGGGCACTCTTTTCCACTCCTTTTGATTGACAGGCGCGCAGTTGGTTGGGCAGGATGGCACACCCAGTGGCCAGCTCAAGTCCGCTCTCTCCATTGCTCCCAGCAGTTGTGTATGTGAACCCTGCCGCAGGCGGGGGCCGCGCCCGCGTCGCTCTTGCACGAGTGCGAAAGGTATTCGAGGCGGCATCCATTCCCGCAGAATTCATCTTCACCGAGAGCACGGAAGATCTCGAATCGCGCGCTCGTGCAGCGATTGAGAGCGGGAAACGGCTGATGTTTGCACTTGGAGGCGACGGAACCTTCCAAGGATTGGTAAATGCTGCTTACGGCGCTGAAGTTGTCCTGGGGGTTCTGCCGGCAGGCTGCGGGAATGATTTTGCGGCTTGCATTCAATTGCCGGAGGACCCGGTTGCAGCCGCCATGGCAGTTCTTCGGGGCCAAACGAAGCTCATCGATCTCGCGCGAGCGCGCGCGGCGGACGGTCGCGTTCGCCTTTATTTGGGCGGAGGAGGAGTGGGGATAGATGCGGAAGCTGCCCGCCACGCGAACGGATCGTTTCGCCGGTTGCCCGGCAGATCTCGCTACATTGCCTCAGCGCTGCGTGCATTGTGGGGCTATCGACCTATTGGAGTAAAAGTTGAGTTCCCCGGGAGTGACCTGCCTCCCATAGATGCCAAGTCTCTTCTGGCCGCCGTACTGAACACTCCAACCTACGGAGCGGGGATCAGGCTCGCGCCAGATGCGGTCCTGGACGACGGTTGGCTCGACGCGGTAGTTATCGAAGATCTGAGTACCTTCCAAGTTTTGCAGTTGTTACCGCGATTGCTTAAGAGCGGTGAATTGCGCACTCCTCGCGTCAAGCGGATCCGCGTCAAGTCCGTGAAGCTCACTACCGATCGGCCTTGCTTGTTTCATGGGGATGGCGAGATCGTGGGTCCGACTCCGGTGCAAATCGATGTCGTTCCGCAAGGTGTACGAGTTCTGGTGCCGAGGGACAATTAATGCGAACTGTTCAAGCTCCCGCGCATTCTCATGGCGTGTTCTTATGGAACACTTTGCGGCGAATATCCGGCCAAAATTCCTTCAGTTCGTTGGAGAGGCCATCGTAGAGGATTAGAAACCCAAATGTAGAAGCGTTTCGCGAGGCAGTGCGGTCCTCTGGCGCATGGTAAATATTGGAGATTGCGGCCGCCACGGCATTGCCTGCCGACTCCGAGATGTTGAACCGATTGCTCCCTGAATCTGTGCGGGTGACGAACAGCCGATTGACCCCGTGATAGGCCCTCCGGGCGAAGCTTCCTTTCCCCATCTGGTAATAGCGGGGATCCTCACGAAGCAAACTGGGGAAAATCGCAGTGGTCATGTAGGTTCCAATACTGTTGTCGGCAAACGATGCTCCATAGCGTTTCCCATAAGCGCCCCAGCCCTGTCCCCACGATTTCGGGTCGTTTTTGGCCTGGGCAATGGCGGACAGCGCACCGTTGAAAGGATACGAACCCCAATCAAAGACGCCAGCAGTAGCCAGCCGAAACTTTTGGCCCGAAGTAAGGGGCGGCAGTTCCTTGGAAGTTTCAACAGTCCCATAGTTTGGCATTACTTCGAAGATGCGGTCGTTTACTGTGCCGGTTTCCTTCTCGAGCTTGCTCTTTCCAATCTGTTCATCAGGTGTCTGTTTGTCCTGACCATCCTTCCCCTCTTTCGGCTTCTCTGCGGGCGCCTGGGCTGGACTCGGTGTGGGTGGCTGTGACTGCGGCTGCTGAGCCAAAGCTGATGGAACTAAGACTATGAACGAAATCAAGAACCGGATAAACAGGCGGCTCGGTCTCCCAATTGTTCGGTCCATGCAAAACTCCAGTTCTCTCCTGGGAGAACGAAATTGAATAGGATGGGCTACCCGAGTTTCCACAAAATCAGGCTTGCGGCTTAGATT
>JBGPLB010000013.1:0-43217 GCA_041486245.1 Candidatus Acidiferrum sp. | reverse complement strand
GGGGCGCGCTCGGAAGGGAACCGGCTTCGCGGGATCGGATATGTATTCGTCGAACGGCGCATCGGATGAAGCAGGAGCTTTCATGCTCAGTTTTAATGCCGCAGAAAGATACAGGGGTGTGGGTTTGGGAGCGCAGCCGCTCGCGCACCCCGCGGGCCAGGCGGGAAGCCGCCGCCAAACGTTCGTGCCAGTCTCGAACGCGGATACCGGTGTAATGTCCGCCTTGCCCGCGCCGTCCTTCAGATATTGCGCCAGGAATGGCCGCAGGATCTGCTCGCGGAAGTAGAGGCCCGTGTCGCTCCCGAATTTCAGAGCGCCGAGCGAGCTGGCATCTTCAATTTCCTGCCCGTGATGCCACGGTCCCATCACCAGAAAAACTTTATCGTTGCCCGTGTCTTTGGGCTTGATGGCTTTGTAGACGGCCATCGCGCCGTAAATGTCTTCCTGATCCCACAGGCTGTCCACGAGCATGACGGGAACTTTCAGCGGCTGCGCGGCGAGAATTTTGTCCATGGCTTGTTCGCGCCAGAAAGCGTCGTAGCTCGGATGCTCCAGAATTTTTCGCCAGAAGCCCATTTGTTCGAGGCCATGACGACGGCCGAGTTCGCCCGCTGAGCCCGGCTGCATGTAGACGTCGTAATCGTCGAAATGATCGGTCCACCATTTCGCGCTGTTGTCGCGCGTGCCGACCTGCTCGTAAATGTACGGCATGTTTTGCTGGCGAAACGCGCCGTTGTGAAACCAGTCGTCGCCCATCCAGCCGTCCACCATGGGATTCATCGGCACGGAAACTTTCAGCGCGGGGTGCGGATTGACCAGAGCCATCAGCGGGGTAAAGCCGTCGTAGGAAATTCCGAGGATGCCGACTTTGCCGTTCGATTCCTGCAGATTTTTGACCAGCCAGTCAATCGTGTCGTACGTGTCGGTGGCGTGATCGACGTTCGTGGGGTTGAGCGGCCCGCGAAGCGGCCGGTTCATTACGTAGTCGCCTTCAGAGCCGTACTTCCCGCGCACATCCTGCACGACGCGAATGTAACCGTCTTCCACAATCACATCGGTCGCGTTGTCGTATCCTTCGAGAATCGGGCCGAGGTGCGAGCTGTTGGCGTGCGAAGTGAGATCGCTCGCGTTGTAAGGCGTGCGCGTGAGGAGAATCGGCGCGTTCTTGGCGCCCTTCGGAATAAGGATGACGGTGTGCAGCTTCACGCCGTCGCGCATCGCGATCATCACCTCGCGCCGCGTGTAGTCGAAAGTCTCGGTAACCGGCTTCAGCTGCGCCGGCGTTTCGCTAGGAAGCGTGACGGCGGATTGCGCGAAGGCCGAGGGAGCAAGCCACAACACGGCCGAAGCGGCCAGAAAACAAAGTTGGCGTCCATACCGGTTTGAAAAGGTCATCGAAGATTCTCCGTTTCGGCGGAATGGCGCGTTTGCGTTTTGTGAGCGCGCAAGAGATCGCCAAGTTTTCAGTGGAGCGAAGGGATTATACCGGGGCGGGCAAGAGCGCGCCAGCTTGCCGGGGGCACCCTCGCATCAAAACTCTCAGGTGAACTGTAGAAGCGGCATCCCCTCAGCGTGCCTCCCTGTCAAGAAAGCAACCATCGCCCACGCTTTGGGTGCTGCACCCTAGGTTTTCAGGGCGCGGGTTTTTGTTCTACGAATCGCGCAACTCTACTCGGGATCATCGACTTTCCGTTATATGCATTTGTGAAGCGGACTCGGACTACCCAGAAAATCATCAAAATCAGCGGAAGTATGGTGAGAATTAAATACAAGGTTGTGCCAAATATAGCCGGCGATAGATGTTTTCCGAGCCCCACTGTCGAAAGCAATCTCAGCGGGCGGTTTGACCCTCCGAGGAAAAAAGACCCTGCTGCAATAAACAGCCCAAAGCACATACGCCAGAGATGCCGCGCGATGCGCTTCGCTCCAAAAACGCCGCCTCGCACCAGCATGCGCACGTCCCCCGCGGCGGCTAGCAGCATCACCGAACCCATGAACAAGATCATTCCGACAGGAACTCCATCTAGTGAGCTGTGTCCGCTACGTAGGACTTTGACGCCAGTCATCCAGCTGAGAATGCCATTCGCCAGGGGAATCAGGAGCAGAACCCAATCCAAACGGCTCGTTTCCCCATCTCGGCGCCGGGCGGTCAGCCATGCCGTTCCGATCAGATACACGGTTATAATCCCACCGCCGATGTTATTGGGCTGATGTCTCGTAATGGCAAGGTACGCTGCGAGGGCGCCCATGGTCAGCATGGATGCGACAAAGATCCTTCCTGCCAGCACATGGCGGGGGGAACCTTTGCGGAAACACATCGCCGCGGTCCCGGACACCAAGCCCACGACCCCACCGCAAATATGAGCAATCAGTATGGGCGAATAGGACATTGCCCCTTCTTAGATATAGATACGCGAACGGCTGCCCCACTGTTTCACCCTAGCGCTTTCAGGCAGACGGATGGGCCAGGCTTTTGAATTAGCTGGCGCACCCTTCCTTGCGGGCAATCCGATTACAGACTAGAGGTGATCCATCGGGCAACTGCCTTCAGGCCAGCCTGCACCAGGTCGCCGGAGCGGGCGTCCTCCCACCACTCGGTATCCTCCGCCTTAAACAGGGCTGATGTGTGCTCCGTTGCCAGGGCAAGCTTCAAGGGTAGCGTCGGATCAACCGGCCGCGGCTCTGCAGCTTCCTTGAGTTGCGCCAGCATCTGTTGCTGCTGCTTCATGTCCAGCATGGAAATAGGAGAATGGCAGTAGGGACAAGCCGCATTGGTTTGCAGGTCGATGGCCGCCCCACAGTTGCAGCAGTTCACACTCTGCACGTTCTGTTTCAACTGCTGGATTTCTTGAGGTGAAAGCGCATGGATGAAATTCTTCTCTTTCAGGAAGTCGAAAAACCCGATGAACCGCCCGTGTCCACTCTCACATCCCCAATAGTTGAACCGCATGTTTCGGACCACATCGTGCGCCAGCGACAGCGGGCCTCCGCATCGCGGACACCGCAGCACGTCCGGCAAGGTTGGCTTGACCGTTGACGAGTGTTCACCGATAAACTTCATCAGCTTGAGCGTCGCGCCGGGAGAGAGCTGCAGAATTTTGTGCTCATCGAACCAGAACGCTTGGCAAGCTGTGCACACGTCGACGGTAACGTGTGTGCCCAAGCGCCCGTCCAACTTCCACCCCGTCATCTCCTTTCCACAATTGGGGCACGTCATGGACGGCGATTCTAGATGATTGCCTGCATGAATGCCATCGGCCGATGGCACAGGCGGGCGGCGCAGCCTTAACTCGATAAGACGATTTTCTCTTTTTCTTTTTCCCGGGTGGCCCACCTTCCCCACCCGGTCGGGACGTGCGCAGACTCTTCTCCGTGTTCCCGGCTTTCAACTTTTTAACCTTCAACCTTCAACCTTTAACCTCACTCCAACTTCAGTCGACGGCTCCGCCTGGATCATCCTGAGCCTTACGGGCGTACTGTCGCCGCAATTCTACGACAAGGTGTTTACCTGCTCTCAGCCCGCCGCCTTCGAGGAGCTGACGTTCATGTTCTGGCTCGTCATCAATGGCGCTAGGCCGCCAGCAGATGGCGTTTGTAGCCGATAATAGATAGAATCCCACCCTATTCCAGCGTCGTGTGTGTTGCGTGCCGGAGAGACTTGGAAGGCATAATCTGGAAAACTAACCAATGATTACCAAACTGCGGGTTGAGAATTTCAAGCGGTTTTCAAGGGAGGACTTTGAGTTCGACGACTCAATCGTGCTTGCAGGACCAAACAACAGCGGCAAATCTACTCTCTTGCAATCATTGGCCACTTGGGCGATGGCACTGGACCGTTGGCGTCAGGCTAAGGGCAGAACAGGGAAAGCCAAACAGCGCGCTGGGATTCCGTTAACGCGGAAGGATTTCACAGCATTGCCACTCCGCGAGTTTGATTTGCTCTGGAACGACCGCAGCACCGCTTTGAGCAAGGATGAGCTTGGCCCGGAGCAGAAGCCGGGCGAGCCCAGATTGATACATATATCTGTGACTGGATCGACAGGGTTTCAGAGAACGGACGAATGGTCTTTAACGATGGAGCTTCGATATCAAGGCCCAGAACAAATCTACGTTAAGCCGATTCAAGGGGAGTCCGACGTACCTAAAGCAGCGTTAGATATTTCAGTTGTTCATTGCCCTCCGTTTTCAGGGATAGGTTCCGAAGAGAAAAGAATGGACAGGGGCGCGCAGAATTTGGAGATCGGCCGCGGTAAGCCTGGCGACATTATTCGAAACCTACTGTTGGAAGTGTCTCAGCAAGAAAATGAATGGAATAGCTTGGTGGCAGATATTGAGGAACTTTTTCGGATCAGGATATGCGACCCCGTTTACGATGAAGCGTTCACTCCCTTCATTTTGTGTGAGTATCTGCCGGGGATTCCCAAAGGCAAAGGTAAGAACGGCCTTTCAGCGTTAGACATTGCGTCTGGCGGAAGCGGTCTGCTCCAAGTCTTGATCCTTCTTTCCTATTTTTATGCCAGGCCGGCATCTGTTCTGCTACTTGATGAACCCGATGCCCATCTCCACGTCATTCTCCAAAGGCAAATTTACGACAGATTGCGAAGCGTAGCATCTAAGAGAGAGTGTCAACTGATAGTGGCCACACATTCAGAGGTGATCTTGGACGGGACCTCACCGTCCAGGGTCGTATCGTTCCTTGGGAAACCACACAAGCTTGTCCGGGATGATCAGCGAGACCAAGTCAGGGAGGCAATGAAACGTCTCACTACACTAGACCTTCTCCTTGCCGAGCAGCGCCGGCAAGTTTTGTACTGCGAGGGAGAATCTGACTTCAAGATACTGGAAGCATGGGCCCGCGTAACAAATCATCGTGCATCAAAGTTTTTCGAGACACCCTTTTTCCATTCCAACGAAGGCCGCAACCCCCGAGAGGCACGGGCACATCTTTTCGCGCTGCGCGCGATACACCCTGACCTCCAGGGATTGCTTCTGTTGGATGGGGACAATCGGGATTTTCCTGCACACGAGATCGAAGCTGATGGCTTGTCTATTCACCGATGGACGAGATACGAAATCGAAAACTATCTTCTTATCCCGAGTGCCATACATAGGTTTCTTGCTCGCGAGCCGGCGGATCTGTTCTCCACCAAGGCGGCAGAAGATGCGATTGCCTACTTGAGAACTCAACTCCCGCCGCAGACATTCGAACATCCGTTAACTGACAACGCCACAGTTGTTGCTGTCAGGGCCTCGAAGGACATCTTGCCGCAGATGTTTGACGCCGCCGGGGGGCCTTTGGAAAAAGCAGATTACTTTTTACTTGCTGAGGCGATGTTACCTAGCGAGATTCATCCGGAGATCACAAAGGTCCTAGACGCTATAGCGGTCCTCGTTGGCGACCCAGCCGATGATGTGGGCAGTCAGTAAGCTCACCGCACGTCGCTTGTAACCGGCGGGTGGAGCACCCTTAACGGGGAGAGACTCTCTTGGGTGCCGCATCCCTTTGGGGTTGGTTTGTCAAAGGGTGCGTGTTTTGACTTTTCCAGATATTTCCACAGTCTCACCAAATCGTCTCAATTCCGCCAACTCCCTCAATCCTCTCGACTTCCACCAATCCCATTCGAATTCGCGCCACCCCATTCGAATGACCTACTCAGTACACACACATATTAGTTGACAATCCGCCAATACCCTGCTACCATTTCTCATGTTTCGCACGACGACTCCCTCAGCTTCATCCACCTCGCGCTCTTGTAATCCACATTCCTCACCCCTAAGTGTGCACTCGGCGCCCGCCGCATGCAGCGATCTAGTGGAAGCCGCCAAGTTCCTCCCATTTTTTCTAGCCACTCGCCATTCATTTACCCTGAGCCCCGAAGGGCCGCTCGCCCCTGCTTCTCTAAGTCCTTTCCCTGCCACTCTTACAGACGATCTGCAACTTACTGGAAATCCAGCCGCTTTAAGTCCTGCTACTGCCACTCTTACGAGCCAGGTCACCCGTAACTCCTGTGTTTGCCACTCTTACAAAAAACACTTGGGGTCACATCTTTCAAGCCAAAGATCCTTCCGGTCAGGTTTTTCTCGGCCGAATTTCCTCCCCATTCGGCACTCACCACTAGCCACTAAGTCTTTTACAATCCGCACTTACGAAAAATGCGCCCGTAACTCCCTTAGAATCCGCACTTACAAAACACAGCACTTAAAACCCTTTAGAATGAACACTTACGAAAAAACAGGGGGTGGGGAGCGGTTATGGTTAACCAGAGTAGGATAGCCAACTTCTTTTCCATCGCGCGGCCTTCGCGCGGAACGCTATTCCTCCCATCACTTCTCAGCCTTCGACTTTCAACTATCGACGTTCTACTTTCGATCTCCTCACAGACTTCCATCCTGCTTGACCCCAAGAGGCCGGGCACATACGCTCGAACGCCTGACCATGAACAAAATAATTTTTGGGTCGATTGCGGAAATCGCGGCGGGAATCCGCGCGAAGAAATTCTCACCAGTCGAAGTTGTAGAAGCCCATCTCGAACGAGCCGCGGCTCTGCAACCGAAACTGAATGCGTTCGTGCACCTCGATGCCGATGGCGCACGCAAACAAGCAAGAACTGCGGAAGCTGCCGTGCTCCGCGGAGACGTAGTCGGGCCGCTGCACGGCGTGCCGCTGACGATCAAAAGTTGCATCGACGCGGCGGGATGGCCGGCGCCCGCGGGATCGTTGCTTCGGAAGGACTATGTGGCGCAGGAAGATGCGCCGCTAGTGGCGAGGCTGCGTGCGGCAGGCGCGATTATTTTGGGAAACACAAATACGCCGGAATATTTGATGGCGTACGAGACAGACAATTCTTTGAGCGGCAAGACGAGCAATCCATGGGATGTAGCGCGGTCGGCAGGCGGCTCGAGCGGCGGCGAGGCTGCGGCCATTGCTTCTGGGTGTTCGGCAGGGGGGGTGGGAAGCGACGGCGGCGGATCGATCCGTGTGCCAGCTCATTTTTGCGGAATTTGCGGATTGAAGCCGACGCCGGGAAGGATTCCCGCGACGGGACATTTTCCCGGCGGAGGAGGCGCGTTCGCATGGATCGGAGTTGTCGGCCCAATGGCCAGAACTATTTCAGACTTGCGCGCGCTGTTTGAAGTGATGGCAGGTCCGGACGCGGGAGACGCGCTTTCTGCGCCCGTGCCCATACGAAAAATTGATGAGAGGGAATTGCACGGTTTGAAGGTCGGAATTTTAGAAAGCGACGCGCTAGGTAGAACGACGGCGGAAACTCTGGCAGCGGTTGAACAAGCGGCGAAGTTTTTGAGCGGGCAAGGATTTGCCGTTGAGACGAAGCGAATCAGCGGGTTCGATCGGGCGATTGAGTTGTGGTGGTATTTTTTTGGACCCGTCGTTGCGAGCTTGATTCAGCAGGGCGCAGGAGAGCAAGAATCGGCGATGAGCCCGATGCTTCGCGAATTCATTGCGCTGGCAACGGCGGAAACGGAATTGACGCACGAAGGTCTCCTGAATGCTTGCGGGGAGCGCGACAGCTTGCGTGCGGATATTTTGCGTCAAATGGAAGACGTGACGATCCTGCTCTCACCGGTTTCGGCTGGGCCAGCGTTTCGGCACGGAGAAGGGAACTGGCGGAGTGGTGAGAAAGAAAACTATCGAGACACGATGAGATATTCGCAGTGGCTGAACCTGGCCGGATTTCCGGGAGCTGCCGTTCCGGTAGGAATGTCGCGCGAGGGATTGCCGATTGGCGTGCAAGTCATCGGCCGCCCTTACGAAGACGAATTGGTGCTTGCGGTGGCGGAAGCGATCGAGCGCGGGCGCGGTCAGTGGCAGCCGCCGAATATCTAGGGTTGTGGAGGTTGCTTCAGTTCGGGATTAGGAACGGGCGAATCGCCGTACTTTGCCCGTTGTTTGTTCAGACCGGCATCGAGCAGCTTTTTGGAAGTGGCCAGCTCGGCCTGGGCCTCTTCGCGGCGGCCTAACCGGAGAAGAACTTGGCCGCGAACGAAATGGACATTTTGATTGTCGCGCACAAGTTTTTCGGCGGAATTGAGAGCAGTGAGAGCTTCGCGATTTTTTCCTTGGCGTTGATAGAGCCGGCCCAAGGCCAGGTAGGAACCGGGCAGCCGGGGGTTGTAGTGCAGCGCTTCGCGAAATGAGCGCTCGGCTTCCTCGTCCTTCTGCATTTTTAAATAAAGCAAGCCAAGCTGTTCGTAATTGTCCGGAAGATCCGGCTCGACGGCGATGTCTTTGCGAAATTCGGCTTCCGCCCGCTCGTTGTCTTCCTTCCTCATGTAAGCGACTCCAAGACTGAAGTGCACGAACGGCAAGTTGGCATTCTTTGAGGCCGCGAGTTCCAGCTCCGAGATGGCTTTGTCGATCTCTTCGCGATTGAGATAGGCCTTGCCGAGAATGAGATGGAATTCGGGAGTTTCGCCTCCAACTTCCACGAGGCGGCTCAGCGCCTTCGCGTCCAAATCGTTGTTGCCGGCGTTGTGCGCGGCAATTCCAAGCACGTAGAGATACGTGAAGTCGTTGGACATTTGAGGCCAAAGCGGCTCGAGAGTTGCGACGGCGTCGCCGTAGTGCTCCGTGAACACGTGGCACAAGCCGAGCAGATAACGAGCCTGTTGAGAGTCGGGCTGATCGCGGACAACCGAGGCCAACGGGGCAACGGCGCCCGCATAGTCGCCACGGTGGTAATTGACCAAGCCGATGTTCAGGCGGATGCCGGACATCCCGGGTGCCAGCTTTTCGGCCTTTTGCAGAAGCGCGAGCGCCTGGTCCCACTGTTTTCGGCGCATGGCGATCACGCCGAGATTGGCGTAGGCCGCGCCGGATTGCGGATCGGCGGAGAGCACGCGACGGAAAGCTGATTCCGCGGTAGGTAGATCGCCGCTTTTAAGGGCGGCTTGGCCCTGGGCAAACCAGGCAGCGGGATCAGTTGACGCCGAACTTGTTGTGGCGGGCTGCTGAGGGGCGGGAAGACAAGACGCGTTTGGGGTAACGGCTGTAAACCAGGTTGTCGAAGCAATGATTAAAGCGATCGAACGAAGAGTAGCAGGGCCGATATGGCTGGACGAAGACATCCATGCGTAGTGTCCAGCAGCGCAGGGAGGAATTCAAGCAGGGAGCGTGAACGTAAACGCGGGAAGAAAAGTGGAGGTGGTCCGTGAGATTTGGACCGAAGAGCCGATTTTCAGCTTGACACAAGCGCAGGGATGCTTTATTAATCCGATTTAATAAGTGACATTGGTGCGTTTCGAAACGTCGAGTGGTGGGGGCTGTCTCCCATGAGTTGCCTTCTGCGTGCGGCAGAAACAGGGGTGCCCGCTGTAGCAGGCGTAATTGTGCCCACACCAGACCGGTTATTCATTTCAAAATTCCGGAGGTAATAAAGTGAGGGGACACAGTCTTAGTTTTAATCCTACCTATCTTCGTAAAAACTATTCGAACGCGGCGCGGCTGTTGCTCTGCGCGATGCTCGCGATGCTCTGCACCGCGTACGTCACGAAGGCGCAAGACACGGGATACATCAGCGGGACTGTAACGGACAAGACCGGCGCGGTGGTCGCCGGGGCGGAAGTGGTGATCACCAACATCAGCGGCAGCGCGACGCACACAACATCCACAAACGCGGACGGCGCCTACGTGGTGGCCGGGTTGCCGGGCGGGTCGTACAACATTGTCGTGACGGCAAAAGGATTCTCCCGATATTCGGCGAAGAACGTTGTGCTCGATGTGGCGCAGAAGATTCGCGTGGACATCGTGCTAACAGTCGGCGCGGTGACGGAAGAAGTGATGGTGACTGGGGAGAGCGTGGCGCAAGTGGAGACGCAATCCTCGGAACTCTCCGCCACGATCACCGGGAAACAAATCGATCAGTTGATGTTGAATGGACGGAATTTCACGCAACTCGTCAACTTGGCACCGGGTGTGGTCAGCCAGACCGGCCAGGACGAAGGAACCGTTGGCATCTACGGAAACGTCGCGTACAGCATGAACGGCGGCCGCACGGAATACAACAACTGGGAGCTCGACGGCGGCGACAACATGGATAACGGAAGCAATGCGACGCTGAACGTTTATCCAAACATCGAAGCGATCGCGGAGTTCAAGGTTCTGACCTCGAACTATGGCGCGCAGTACGGACGCAATGGTTCGGGCACCGTAGAAGTGGAGACCAAGTCGGGCGGGAGTTCGTTCCATGGAAGCGGGTTCGAATACTTGCGCAATGAATTTTTCAATGCCAAGTCGTGGGAAGAAGGCGCCGATCCGACGCAGAAGATCGCTCCATATAAGAAGCACGACTTTGGGTACACGATTGGCGGGCCGGTGTACATCCCGAATCACTACAACAGCGACAAGAAGAAGACCTTTTTCTTTTGGTCGCAGGAATGGCGGCGGGAGAAAAATCCCTCGACGATTCTTCAGAACGTTCCTTCAGACGCCGAGCGGAGTGGAAACTTTACAGACCTATGCGCACCGGTCAAAACGGCTGACTGTCCGAACGTTGCAAATTTTGCCGCTGTGCCCGTAAGTGCAGTGGGGCAGGCACTGTTGGCACTGGTACCGCAAGCTAACACCACTAACGGCGTTGAACCAGGTACAACTTTCCAATTACCAGCAGTGCTTCAGACCGTCTCACTGCCTACGACCTGGCGGGAGGAGTTGATCCGCATAGACCATAACATTACGGACAACTATCGTTTAACGTTCCGGTACATTCACGATTCGTGGCAAACGCAGACGCCAAATCCGCTGTGGGGTCAGGGATCCAGTTTCCAGAGCATTAACACGGAGTTCGTCGGACCGGGATCAAGCTTCGTGGCTCGGCTCAATGCGAATATTTCGCCGACGCTGCTGAATGAATTCGTGGCGAGCTACACGGCGGACCACATCTTTCTGACGGCGTTGAACAATCCGCCACTACCGTCGGGCTTTGCGATGGGCTCGCTGTTCAACAACGGATTCGGCGCCAAACTTCCAACGATCGTTCTTGGAAATAACGTAGCCTATGGCGGGGGATTTACGGGAGACAGCGGCTACTTCCCGTGGAACAACGCGAACCCGGTCTACACGTACCGCGACAACGTTACAAAGATCGTCGGAAATCACACGCTTCAATTCGGTGCCTACACTGCATTCGCGCAGAAGAACGAGCAAAGCACGGTCTACGTCCAGGGCATCCTGACGTTCGATTCGAGCAATTCGTCCGTGAGTACGGGGAATGCATTCGCCGATTTGCTTCGCGGGGACGTGGCTAAATATGCGCAGGCCAACCAGGCGGCTAAGTACTACAACCGGTACAAGATTGTCGAACCATACTTCCAGGACGACTGGCGCATAAACAAGAAGCTAACACTCAACCTCGGACTGCGCCTCAGCCTGTTTGGGACATATCGCGAAAAGTTTCGGCACGCGTTCAGCTTCGATCCTACGCAGTTCAAGACGGGCAGCATTCCTGCGTTTTTCAACGATCCGAACAACCCGGACAACCCCCTAAACGGCTCACTCGTCGGTGGTAACCCCTTCAACGGCAGCATTCAATGTGGAGGCCCGGGTGGGACGTCGTCCATACCTGCGAGTGTACTGGCAGCATTCCCAGGCGCCACAATCGGTTCATCCAGCTTCGCCGGCTGCTTGAAAGGGCACCTGTTCAATCCCGCGCCACGCATTGGATTTGCGTGGGACCCGAAGGGGAACGGCAAAATGGCAATTCGCGGCGGCTATGGCATCTTCTTTGAGCATACCAACGGTAACGAAGGCAACACAGAATCACTCGAACAATCTGCGCCGTTCATCCTAACCCCGTCACAGTTCAACGTGACTGGATATGGCACGATAGGTGCCGGAGGAGGAGCGCTTTTCCCACTCGGGGGAACGTCGATTCCCAACAGAGCGATCTGGCCTTACATGCAGCAATGGAACCTTGGCGTGCAGAAGGAACTGCCATGGCATTTCGTTGCCGCGGTGGCTTATGTGGGCAGCAAGGGAACCCATCTGACCTTGCAGGATGACCTCAACCAACTTTTGCCGGTCCCATCTTCGGCAAATCCTTACTCGCCCGGGCAGCCCATTACGCCCAAGATTCTCAATCCCAACGGTACCGTTAAATATGCGGGAGATTGTGCCACCCTTACCGCGGGGCAAGGCGGGCCGGCGATTACGGGCCAAGCAGCGGTGAACCTGGGTGTAGCGTGTGGAGACAGTCCGGATCCGCTCCGCCCCTTCCTCGGATACAGCAGCCTCACGCAACTCGAAAACCAGGCCAATTCGAGCTACCACGCGTTGCAGGCAACCGCGCAGCGCACAGTCGGCGACCTGACGCTTAGCGTTGGGTATACTTACAGCCATTCCATCGACGATTCTTCGGATCGGTTCGACAATGCGTTCGTGAATTCCTACAACGTCGCAGCGAACCGGGCCTCGTCGAACTTTGACCAACGTCATGCTTTCTCGCTCAGCTACGTCTATGGCCTGCCGTTCTTCAAGGGATCTGGACTGAAACACTCGCTCCTGGGAGGATGGCAGATTTCCGGTATCACCGTTGCTCAGACGGGCACGCCGTTCAGCGTCACGAATGGCTCGGATTTCGGCGACAGCGCCGGAGTCGGCAATGGAGTGGGCACCGGATCGCGCCCCGATCTGGTGGGCAACGCACATGCAGGGTTAACTCAGACGGAGTTCCCGGATCAGCGCGGGCCGCTCTTCTACAATCCCGGGGCTTATGCCGTTCCAACAGGTCTAACGTTTGGCAACGTAGGGCGCAACACATTGTATATGCCGGGCCGGCTGAATTTCGACTTTGGGCTGTTTAAGAAATTCATGTTCGGAGAGACGAGAGAACTAGACTTCCGCTGGGAAAACTTCAACCTCTTCAACCACACGCAGTTCAATTCCATCGGTCAGTCCATGGACACGACTGATCCTGCGGGCAACGTTGACAGCTCCGGCTTCCTGCATCTGGACGGGGCCCACGCAGCGCGCCGCATGCAGTTCGGCCTACGCTTCGTGTTCTAAAACAAGATGGGATCAACGAGGGCGGCGCTTTTTTCTTAAGCGCCGCCTTTTTTTCTGATAACCGCCATCACTTTTTTGTATACTCGCTCCGGCTATTAGGGAGGAGTGAAGAACACCATGAAACGTCGAACATTTATTGAGACATCGGTTGCGGCCGCGGCGCTGTATGCGGCACGCCCGTCGTGGGCCGCTGAAACCGCGCACGAGATCAAGAGAGTGGGTTTGCAACTCTATACCGTGCGCTCGGAAATGCCGAAGGATTTTGAGGGGACAATCGCCAAGGTCGCCGCGACGGGATATAAAGAGGTGGAGTTCGCGGGCTACTTCAAGCACTCGCCGAAAGATGTCCGCGCGATTCTCGACAAGAATGGGCTTACGGCCCCCTCGGCGCACATCGCGTACGATGTCGTGGAGAGCAAATGGCCGGAAACGCTCGAAGCGTCGCACGTCGTGGGGCACAAATACATCGTATGCCCCTGGCTCGATGAAAAGCAGCGGAATGCGGATGGCTGGAAACGCGCTGCGGAACTCTTCAATAAGGCGGGTGAGGCAAGCCAGAAGGCCGGAATTCAGTTTTGCTATCACAACCACTCGTTCGAATTCGCGCCAGACGCGACCCTTGGCGGAAAGCTTGCGTACGACACTCTGCTGGAGGCAACAGATCCGAACTTCGTCAAAATGGAGATGGATTTGTGCTGGATCAGCGTGGCGGGGAAAGATCCGGTGAGCTACTTCGAGAAGTACCCGGGGCGCTTTCCGCTGGTTCACGTGAAGGATTATGTGAACGATCCCAACGCGACGAGCAGCTATGCCGGAGCGACAGGCTCCGTTTCCTTCAAGGGGCGTCTTGAAGACGTGGGCAAAGGTACAATCGACTTCAAACGGATCTTCGCGAAGTCTGAGAAGGGCGGCATCAAGCATTACTTTGTTGAGAATGACGATGCGAAATCGCCGTTCGAGGACATCAAGATCAGCTACGACTACTTATCGGGTCTGCGATTCTAGTTCCGAACGACGCTATTTGAGGGAGGGATGATCTTGCGCAAAGTGGCTGCGTCCATAGCGATTGTTCTGGCCAGTGCTTTCGTTTTGCTTGCGGCGCGGGCTCAGACGCCTGCGTGGAAACAGCTCTTCAACGGCAAGGACTTGACGGGCTGGAAGCACGTTGGGCCGGGCGAGATGACAGTTGAGGACGGCTTGATTCGTACGCACGGCGGGATGGGACTTCTCTATTGGACCGCCGGCAAAATGGCGAACTGCCGCATCCGCGTGGTCTACAAGATGCGCGACTCCAACGACAATTCAGGCGTCTTCATTCGCATTCCGATCGAGCCTCGGGAACCGTGGATGCCGGTTCACTATGGATACGAAGTGCAAATTGACAACCATCCCGAGACATCGAACGAAGACGACTATCACGTCACGGCGGCTCTCTATTCGCTGACCAAACCGCTCGCCAAACCAGGCAAGCCCGGCCCGGAGTGGAACACGATGGAGATCACGCTCGATGGACCGCACACGATCGTAATGCTCAACGACGTAAAGGTGACCGATTACACCGAAGGGCAGCCCGTTCCGGAGCGCAAGTTTGACTTCGAGCCACAGCGGGGCAGACGGCCGGACGAAGGCTACATCGGATTGCAGAACCATAGCGACAATGACATCGTGTTCTTCAAAGAAGTCAGCGTGCAGTCGTTGAAGTAACGGCTTCAGGAAAAAGAAAGACACAGTCAAACTGGGAGGATGAGATGAGCGAGAACCTTTTTTCGCGGCGTAGATTTCTGCAGAGCACGGCCGGGGCTACGGGAGCGCTTGCGGCGGCTCCGAGCATCTTCCTGAAGCCGGAGTACATTCCTTCCGCGCTCGAAGCGGTGGCGCCGAGCGATCGCGTGCGCTTCGGCATTATCGGCATCGGAATGCAGGGCTCAGGATTGCTGACGAATTCCGTCCAATTACCAGGTGTGGAATGCGTGGCGGCGTGCGACCTGTACGACGGACGGCACCTGCTAGCGAGAGAAATTGTCGGGAAGAGTATTCCAGTAACGCGGCGCTATCACGAGCTGCTGGATAACAAGGAGATCGATTGCATCGTGGCGGCCGTGCCGGACCACTGGCACAAGCAAGTGGTGGTGGACGCGGTCAATGCCGGGAAAGACATCTACTGCGAGAAGCCGATGTCGCATTCCGCGGCGGACGGCTTGGCGATGGTGGCTGCAGCGCAGAAAACGGGACGCATTGTGCAGATTGGTTCGCAGCGCGTCAGTTCGGTGATTTGCGCGAAGGCCAAGGAGATGATTTCGCAGGGAATGATTGGCACATTGACACTGGTGGAAGGCTCGCTGGGGCGCAACGATCCGACAGGGGCGTGGGAATATCCGCCGCCGCCGGATCTTTCTCCCGAAAATCTCGATTGGGATACGTGGCAAGGCACGGTGCCAAAAGTGGCTTTCAATCCGAAGATTTTTGCGCGGTGGCGCTGCTGGAAGGAGTACGGGACGGGACTTGCGGGGGACTTGCTCGTGCACCTTGTGAGCGGGATGAACTACATGCTGGGCTGGAACGCTCCGCCGAAGAAAGCGATGGCGCTCGGCGCCATCCTGCGCTTCCCGGATGGACGAAACATGCCCGATGTGCATGCCACACTCTTCGATTATGGAAGCGCGCCCGTTTATCTGCGGCTGAATCTGGGCTGTGAGACTCCGGAGATATATCGCTTCCAGGGATCGAAGGGAATTCTGGAAGTCACTGAATTTGCGATTAACTACTATCCGCAGACAGGCGACGACCAAGGGCCGAGCTACTACACATCCGGCTATCCGCAAAAGATGCGGGATGCATACCTTTCGGAATGGCATGCCCAACACGATCCGGTTCCCGGCAAAGAGCCGATGCTGGGAGGGTTCACGTATCGCGGGGACTCCTGGGATGACGAAAAGCCGCATCTATGGAGATACTTCCAGGCGGTCAAGAGCCGTCAGCCGGTCACGGAAGACGCGGTGTTTGGAAACAACGCCGCGCTGGCTTGCCACATGGCGAACGAATCGTACTTCCGCAAAAGCGCGGTCACTTGGGACGCGGCCTCTGGGACAATCAAGTCGGCCTAGCGGCACAGATGGGCCAGGCTGGCTAGCGGACTGAACAATTTGTTGAGGATTGTGGCGCCTCTTCGAAGCGATTTGGAGGCGCCACTTCTTTTTGAGCAAGGCTGAGTGTTCGGCCGGCACTCTCCAACGAAGGTTAACCGCTCGCGCTTGCGATCCAGAAGCGATGGTAAGTGACCTGTCCATTCGGCCAGTGATGAGTGAGCCGCAGAGCAACTTCTTCGGATTGCGGGGGTTTTATAATCAGGATATTCCACCGAGGAGTGTGGCAAATGCGCAAGATTCACTGTATGGCCTTGTTTTTATTCGCAGTGCTGATGCTGGCGTTGCCCGCCGTATCGCCCGCGCAAGTTAGCGTTGGCGTCGCGGTGCACGTGGGGCCTCCGGCGTTGCCGGCGTATGAGCAGCCGATCTGCCCGGGTCCAGGGTATCTTTGGACGCCTGGCTATTGGGCTTATGGTCCGGACGGATATTACTGGGTGCCAGGAACATGGGCGATGGCGCCTGAAGTTGGGTTGCTCTGGACGCCCGGATATTGGGGCTGGGGCGGCGGCGGGTACCTCTGGCATGCAGGGTATTGGGGTCCTCACGTCGGATTCTACGGCGGAATTAATTATGGATTTGGCTATGGTGGAGTTGGATTCGTTGGCGGGCGCTGGGAACGCGGAGTGTTTAGGTATAACACCGCAGTGATGCACGTCAACACCCGGGAGATTCACAACACGTACGTGGACCGCACGGTGATCCGAAACGTGACCGTGAATCGCGTGAGCTATAACGGCGGGAGGGGCGGAATCGGCGCTCGTCCCAACGAAAGAGAACGGGAGTTCGAGCACGAGCATCATTTCGCGCCAACGTCCATGCAGTCGCAGCACGAACATTTCGCGAGTTCGAATCGCGAACTGCGCGCCTCCGAGAATCACGGGAGACCGGCGATTGCCGCTACGGCGAGGCCGGGCGAGTTCAAGGGCCATGAAGTAGTCGCGACGCGGGAGCATTCACACGGCGGTTCGCCAAACGGCGGAAACGCGCATACGAACAACGCGGCTGAATCCCACAAAGTGGATCGGCCGTCTTCGCACGGGGGAAACGCCGAACATAGCGCCCCGCACGTAAATCATCCTGATAACGGGCCGAGGAATCAGCCGCATTCAGATAGCAAACCGCATACGGAAAACAAACCGCATACATCGCCTGCCGCTGAGCATCACGGGGGCGGCGGCGGGAAGCCTCACTGAGTGTAGCTGCAATAAGGGAACAGCGGCGTTCGAGGACTGTCGTCCGTGCCGGAGAGCGATGCGTTATGCCTCCGGCAGCGGAGGGCAGCCTGGGAATTCGCGCAGCGAGGTGTTTCCGATGTATTGCAAATCCGCGATGCCGATTTTGCTGGTGTAAAAGCCGTCGCAAGTCATTCTGCGCAAGAAGGCAAAGAAAACCACCCCCTGGCTCAGGGTGAGATCCTGCTTGGCGTTCTTGCGGAAAGCAATCAAGTCCAACACTTCTTTGCGCTGTGCCGGAGTGCAATCTAAAAATGGATTTGAGTAGCGGACGGAGCAGAAACTGTCCAGCCACATCAGTCCTCCGCCCAGGGCGAGCTGATACTTTTCATTCTCACTGGTGAGCAGATCTATGAATTCCGGCGCGCCGGCTTCCACGGCTCCGCCGGATTTGTCGTCCTTGGGGATAATCGTGTCGCACAGAGTGGTGAGCGTCTCGTATTGGTGCGGAGAAAAATATTTCGGGGCGTACTTTCCAGATGGCGATGCCGCCCTTTCCTTGTGAACCACCTGGTGAGCGTATTCCGCAGCCTTCGCGGGGATGACTTGCAGGACTGAGCCGCCCACGGCGCCCAGCGCCAGGGTTCTGAGGATGTCACGCCGCGATACGGAGTTGTCGCTCATATCTGTGTCTCCCTGTGGAGTTTCGGTGATTATGGGATGATTACAGGTTGCCTTTCTTGGCCTCGTCGAGCAGATAGTCGGAGGCGCGCCAGGCCAGTGCCATGATCGTGAGGGTAGGATTTTTATCCGGGTTGGTGACCAATGGAGCGCCATCCATGACAAAAACATTTTTCACATCGTGCGACTGGCAATAGCCGTTTAGCACGGAGGACTTGGGATCCGCGCCCATGCGCGCCGTGCCAACTTCGTGGATGATTTTTCCGCCGGCCTCAATGCCGAACGGATATTGGCCTTGGATCGATGTTTTGGTTTTGTATTCGCCGCCGGCTGCCTCGATGATGGCGCGAAAGGTTTCTTGCATGTCTTTAGCCTGGCGCAGTTCGTAGTCGCTCCACTGGAAATGGAACCGCAGAACGGGAATGCCCCACTTATCGACAACGTCGGGGTCGATTTCGCAGTAGGTATCCGGATTGGGAATCATTTCGCCGCGTCCAGCGAGACCGATGCCGGTCCCGTAGGTTTCTCTCGCGCGCTGCTTCAGGCTGGCGCCGTAGCCTTCCTCTTCGTGTAAGAGATAATTGAACTCGCCAAGGCCGGGCATTTCGCGGCCGCCGCCAAATTCAATGTGATAGCCGCGCGGAAAATCATTTTTGCGGTCGAACTTCCACCAGGGAATGTACATGTGCATTCCGCCGACGCCATCGTGATTATGAGGAGGCATTTTTTCGAGCTGCGGAATAATTCCCCAGCCATCGCTGCCGACGGAATCGGTCAGGTATCTGCCAACAACGCCGGAAGAATTGGCAAGGCCGTCGGGAAATTGGGAGGACTTGGAATTCAGAAGCAAGCGCGCGGACTCGCAGGCGCTTGCCGCGAGAACAACGGCACGCGCGCTTACGCGCTTCTCGGTGCGCGTGGCTTTGTCGATGTACGATACGCCTTCCGCCTTGCCATCCTTACCAAGAAGGACTTCGCGGGCCATCGCGCCGGTGATCATGGTGAGTTTGCCGGTTTTCATCGCGGGGGGAATCATCACCTGACTGGAACTGAAGTTTGAGGCGGTCACACATCCGCGGCCGCATTGGCCGCAGTAATGGCAGGGAAGCCGGCCATTCAAGGAGCGCGTCAAGATGGCCAGCCGTGAAGGAATGCAGGTGATGTTGAGCTTGTCGCAGGCTTTCTTGACGATCAAGTCGGTGCAGCGTGGTTTCGGAGGCGGCAGAAAGACACCATCGGGAGCGCTCGAAACGTTTTCGCGCGTGCCGAAGACACCGATGTAGGACTCCACTTTGTCGTAATACGGCGCGAGGTCGTCGTAGGCAATGGGCCAATCGTCGCCCAGCCCATCACGAGTGCCCGATTTAAAATCTATCGGCGCGAAGCGCAAGGCGATGCGCCCCCAATGATTCGTCCGGCCGCCGACAATCCGCGAACGAAACCATTGGAAGTTTGCGCCTGGGGCGGATGTGTAAGGTTCGCCGTCGATTTTCCAAGCGCCGTTGGGAGCCAGGAATTCGCCAAAATTTTCTGACGCGTGGCCGCCAACGCCCGCTCCGCGGTGCGGAAATTCATACGGCCACGCGAACATCTTGAAATCTTTTTCCGGATTGACTGGCGGGCCGGCTTCGAGCAACGCCACGCTAAGGCCGCCTTCGGTCAGAATTTTCGCGGCGGTGCCGCCTCCCGCGCCGGACCCGATGACGCACACGTCATACATCTTCGGCGAGCGAATCACTTGAGACATTTCGTAGACCCCTGATTACAGTTCGTTCCTTTTCATCCGAGAGACCGCGAAATCGCAAGCGCGAGCCGTCAAGGCCATGTAAGTCAATGAAGGATTAACGCAAGAGCTAGAAACCATGCAAGCCCCGTCGGGAAGGAAAAGATTTTTCACGTCATGCGCTTGATTGTGTTCGTTCAAGACGGAGGTCTTGGGATCGTGGCCCATGCGTGCCGTTCCCATCTCATGAATTCCGAGACCGGGGCTGGAAATTTCCTGACGAACGGAAATGTTCTTGGCGCCTGCGGCGGCCAGCATCTCGGCGGCCTGGACGGCGATGTCCTTCGACATCGTCTGCTCGTTTTCTCCCCAAGCGCAGTGGATCGTCAGAGTAGGAATGCCCCAGGCGTCGAGCTTGTTCTTGTTTATCTCGACGTAGTTGCTGTGATTGGGCAGGCACTCGCCGAATCCGCCCATTCCCATGCGCCATGGTCCGGGCTTCTTTAGAGCGTTCTTGAAGTCCGCGCCGAAACCGGGCATGGACATGCCGCGCGTCCAGCCATCGCGGCTTCCGCCGCCCTGGTAACCGTAGCCGCGGATAAAATCCCGGTGTTTGGATTTTACGTTGCGGAAGCGGGGAATGTAAATTCCGTTCGGGCGATTGCCGAAGGGCATTTTGTCTTCATGGCCGGGCATGCTTCCGCTTGCGCCCGCGCCCATGTGGTGGTCCATGAGGTTGTGGCCGAGCTCGCCGCTGCTGTTCGCGAGACCATTTGGCATTTCCGGTGTCGCGGAGTTCAGCAGAAGGCGCGTGGACTCAAGAGTGGAACAACAGATGAAAAAAATTCGCGCCTTGAATTCGAGCTCATTTTTCGTTTGGGCGTCGATGACGTTCGCACCGGTCACTCGGCCGGTCTTGGAATCATAGCTGAGGTTGCGAACGACGCTGTACGGCCGAAGAGTGAGCCGTCCGGTTTTTTGGGCCGCCGGCAAAGTCGAATTCAGGCTGCTGAAATAGGATTGTGTGATGCAGCCGCGGTGGCAAATGCCGCAGTAGTGGCAGGCGGCGCGCCCTTTATGTGTGCGCGTGAGCACGGCAGCGCGGCCAATGGTCATCATGCGATCGTCAAAGTGCTTGGCGAGGGCATCGCGTACGTCATGCTCGACGCAGGTCATTTCCATCGGCGGGAGAAATTTACCGTCGGGCAATTGCGGCAAGCCCTCGGCCTGACCGCTGATCCCGGCGAACTCTTCGACGTAGTCGTACCAGGGCGCGATATCGGCATAGCGGATCGGCCAATCGACGGCGATACTGTCTTTCAAGTTCGCTTCGAAATCGAGGTCGCTCCAGCGGTAGCTCTGGCGTCCCCAGGTGATGGACTTTCCGCCCACTTGGCGGCCGCGAATCCACGAAAAGTGTTTGCCTTCCTCACAGGTGTAGGGATTTTCCACGTCGCTTACGAAGAATTTGTTCGAGTATTCGTCGCAGGCGTAGTAGCACTCGCGCTGGATAGGCTGCGTTTTCTCACGCACGGCGCGGTTGTCCCAGTCGCGGTATTTGAGCTCCCATACGGGAACGTGCTCGACGTAGTCCTTTTCCGGAACGATGCTACGCCCGGCTTCGAGAAGAAGGACGTTGAGTCCCTTCTCGGTGAGCTCTTTTGCCGCCCACCCGCCAGTGATTCCTGAACCAACAATAATTGCATCGTAGACCGGTGTTGCCATTGTGGCTCCCTTTGATTAAGCGTCGCCAAGCCCCGAACCAACCGGTGTGCAGCCATGCTGCGCACCGGGAATGATCTGAAGTTTCAGTTCTTGAGTAAATCCGATTTCGGAGGTGTAGTAGCCGTGAAGCGTGATCCCTTTGAAAACCATCCAGAAATTTCCATGCAACTGCGTGTCGCGCTCGCGGACCATCTCCGGCGCGCGAGGAGCGCGGGCGTGTTCGGACATCGCGGCGTCATCCATGGAGCGCAGAAGTGCGGTCTGCTGCGCGGGGGATGCATCCATGAAATCTTTTGCGAAAAGATCGTTGCTCTGCTTGTCGATTCCGGCAAGGCCGCCGAGGAAATTGGCGCGCTCTTCCTCGGTAGCCCATTCCGTGAGGATCAAATCGATGAATTCGTTGACCAGCGCGCCTTTGGCGCCCGGCGTATCGGTCGCGGGCACGATCAGGTCAATCATGGCAACGACGGTCGCGTTTTGATGAGGATTGAGAGTTCTGAGCGCATAGCCCGCCGCGGGATGAGCCGCGCGGAAGAATGCGAAGGCCTCTGGAGTGAGAGTTGGCAACACCGCTCCGGTCACCAATAGCCTAAGTGCGTCACGCCGTTGCATAGGACCTCCCTGATAGCGTTTCGTTCGAGGATTGTTTGCGCTGCGTCGCGCCGAATTTCAAAGCCATCTCGCGCGCGGCGGCAAGTGCCGCGACGGGTTCGCTCGTTGGAAGGAACTCCATGGCCACGTAGCGGTCATAGCCGAGCTCGCCGAGCTTGTGATAAATATTGGGATAATGGATTTCACCGGTGCCCGGCTCATGGCGGCCCGGCACATCGGCGACGTGCACCAGCCCGATAAGGTCAATATTTTTCCCGAGCTTGGCGATCAAGTTACCCTCGGCGATCTGTTCGTGAAAGAAATCGTACAAGAACTTGACGTGGGGATTGCCGACGGAACGGACAATTTCAAAACCCTCGGCGGAGGAAGTCAAAAAGTATTTTGGATTTTCTTCCGGGTCAATGTTTTCCACCAAAAGTTCGATGCCATTTTGAGCCGCGAAGTCTCCGGCGCGCTTCAGAGTATCGATGCAATTCGCGCGCATGGCCTCACGCGAAAGGCTGGGAACTGCGTTTCCCGTCTGAAGAACAAGGCGCGTACATTCGAGTTCCTTCATCGTGGTGATAAATTCGCGAAGGTTTTGCAAGAACGCGTCGCGGTCGCCCGCGTCGGCCAGCGTATGCCACACGCCAGCTGTGGCGTCGATCTCCATGCCTAGTTCTTGCTTTTTGCGGCGGGCAGCGGCGAAATCGTCCTTAGTCCAGCCCTTAAATTCGTCGACAAGTTCTACGGCGTGATACCCGGCTTGGGCCACTTTATCCAGGCGTTGCGCAAACGGCTGACCGCGGAAGACTGTCCAAAGCATCACGGAAATCTTGAAAGGGACCACACCGGCAACGTCTTTGGTCTCCAGGGTGTGGGAGCCGGGCACTGCCGCGGCTACGCTTGCCGCTGCAGTTCCCACGGCCAAGCCTGCAACACTCCGGCCGAATTCGCGACGATTCATCATCCTTCCAGAATTTCCTTGCGCACGTTTTTCAGGACGTAAGCGGCTCGCTCGACGCCCACCTCTCCGGAAAGTATGGGGTCTTCATTCTCGATGCTCAGGATGCCTTCGTAGCCGACGTCCATATACGCTTGCACGACAGACTTCCACAAACTCGCGCTATGCCCATAGCCCACGGCGCGAAAGGTTTCCGAGGCCATTCCGAGGTCACTGGTTTCGAAAGCGAAATTCAGCACGCCATACTTCGCTAGGTTGTCCGGAAAGAATACCGTGTCCTTCATGTGCGCGTGATAGAGCATGCCTTGTTTGCCCAAGAAATGAATCACTTCGACGGGGTCGCAGCCCTGCCAGAACAGATGGCTTAAGTCGCAGTTTGCGCCGATCTCCTCGCCGACGGCTTCTCGAAGCTTGAGAAGGGTCCGCGGATTGTAAACGACGAAGTTGGGATGCATTTCGAACGCCAGCCGGTGAACCCCGTGGTCACGCGCGAATTTTGCGGCTTCCTTCCAATAAGGAATGACCTTCTCTTTCCATTGCCAATCCTGCATTTGCGCGTACTCAGGAGGCCATCGATACGTGATCCAGTTGGGTTGCACGTCCGAAGGCGAGCCGCCCGGGCAACCGGAAAAGCCGACGATGACTTTCACACCGAGCCGTTCCGCAAGAAGGACTGTTTTGCGAAAGCTTTCCGCGTCGCGGGCGGCATGTTTCAGATCAGGATGAATTGGATTTCCATGGCAGCTCAGCGTGGCCACCTGAATGCCGCGATCCTGAAATTTCTTCTGCCACGCCTTAGCCTTGGCGGGATCGGCAAGAAGCTCATCGACCGGGCAATGGTGAGACCCAGGGTAGCCGCCGGTGCCGATCTCCATTGCTTCAAAGCCGAGCGCGCTAACCTTATCCAACATCTCGTCGAGCGTCAGCTTTTCG
Source organism: Candidatus Acidiferrum sp. (assembly GCA_041486245.1). Lineage (GTDB taxonomy): Bacteria > Acidobacteriota > Terriglobia > Acidiferrales > UBA7541 > Acidiferrum. Next base: position 19,261 of record JBGPLB010000013.1, on the reverse strand, counting down.
TAAACGGGGTCGAAGACACCGATGGGAATCTTGCGCTGCGCCGCAGGCGGAGTTGCGGATCGTTTTCTCGACGCGGTTTCCGTGCCTGAAATGGACGCTCTCACCCCGGCTCCCCCCGGAACCGCGGCGGCCAGTAGTCCTCCGCCGGTTGCGGCAAGAAATTGCCTGCGATCAACCGATTTAGCTGCGCGCGAGCCTTCCATGCCTGCCCCTCCGAGAAGTATGTGTTTCGTCCCTGCCATCTATGACCGGCGGCATTATACGCCTCCTGAGCCGGGGAGGAAGTCACAAAATCGTTTTAGTAGTGACGAACGACGGGGAATGGGTTCAAGAAAAAGGCGCACACACGCAAGGTGCTGACCGGGCCCTAACCTCGCGAGATTTCGGCGTTACAGCTTCTTGCGTGTCAGCACATCCAAGGCGGGGATGGAGACCGGCACAGTCAAGACTCGTTCGGGAGGCAGCTTTCGATTTTGCAGGGCGTCGACCAGCATCTCTATGGCTTGGCCGGTATTCGGAGGAACAAACACAGTTGCGGCGAGCAGCCCGCTGCGCACCCAAGCTTGACCCGTTTTCGGCAGGCCATCGCAGCCAGTGAATGGGAGCCTGAGCCATCTTTCGCGCTCGTCCTCGTTCGGCAATTCCTTAAAGGCATCGCGCGCACCCATGGCCATAGAGTCGTCTTGGGCGGAAATGAGGTCGATGGCAGCTCGCTGCGAGGTTGTCAGCTTGAGCCAGGATCGCACCGAACGCTGGGCACTTTCCTGGGTCCACTGAGCCTTGAGCATGGTGACCTGAATATTCGCAGGCTTGGTTTCTTGCATTCCAGCGGTTCGTTCTTTGGCTGCGGAATTTTCGGAAGGACCCTGGATGTAGAGAGCCGAACCCCCGCCTCGGAGCAGCGCCGCCATCTGGCGCCCTTGGATGCGGCCGATCTCGACATGGTCGGAGCTGATAGCAAACAGTGGCGCAGACGCAGTCCTGCGGAGTTCCTGAACATAATTCGCATCACGATTGAGAATCACCCAGCCGATCCCGGCACTGGCGGCTGCGCGCGCCACCTGGGGCAATGCGGTGCCCCCGACAGGTTCAAAAATGATGGCGTCCGGCCGCAAGTCCTTGGGCGCCTGGACGGCCTTCAAGATTTGCGTGCTTTGAGTGATGGCGTCGTTCTGCGCGTGAATGATCTGTACTTCCACACCTGTCTTGCGCGCGGCCTGCTCGGCCGATTCTGACTGTTCGGTCTGGTAGTCGTTATCGTCGGTTGTCAGTGAAACCAGAAATCTGAGTTTCTTCATTTTTGTCTCGGAGCGGGTGTTCCTATTCCAACATAAAGAACGCCTTCAAAGTTCAGAGCCTAACGAATTCGCGCCTCGGCTGCCATCAGTCGGATGCCGGTGACGTTCGCGGACGAGATAATTCGATGCTAGCGTTTCGCGAAGTCATCAAGCGCCGCGCTCAATCGTTCGAGGCCAGCCTTTAGTATGGCAGTATCCCCGCCAATGCCAATCCGGAAATGCTGCGGCATTTCAAAGAATGTGCCCGGAACAACGGTCGTCTCGTACTTCTCTCGTAATAGGTTGAGAAAGGTCTCCGGATCTTCGTTAGCGAGCTTCGGGAAGACTACCGTGCCTGCTGGCGGGCGAAAGCATTCGAGTTCAGGCCGCGAATCGAGAAACGCGTCGAGGACGATGCGATTGGCAGCCAGGAGCGACCGCGCGCGGTCTCGAAAATGTTCCAAATGATCGAATGCCATCACAGACATTCTCTCAGCTGGGTGCGCTGCGACGGCTCCGAACAGATCATTGAGCAGCCACATGCGCCTGGCCAGTGCCGGCGAGGCGAGCACCCAGCCGCAGCGCAGCCCGCTTAATCCAAAGACCTTTGTGAGACTGCTGGTGACGATGAACGGGTTGTCGCTGGAAGCTGCAATGGACTGGCCGAGCGGAAATGAAAAGGGCGCACCGCGGTCGAAGAGCATTTCGAGATAGACCTCATCCACTAGCACGTGAGCGCCAACTCGGTGTGCCATTTCACCAATCGCGCGCAACGTCGCCTCGGGCATTAGGGCGCCGCTTGGATTGTGCAAATTACTCAGCACAATCAGACGCGTTTCGCGCGTGATGGTTCGCTCCAGCTCCGCCGGCTCCAGCGCGAATGCGGCCTCTAATCGCCGAGGAATGCGCTTCACCCGCGCTCCCAAGTATTCCGCAACATCGAGAAGTGGTCCGTAAACAGGCTGCTCGAGCAACACTTCATCGCCCGGTTCGAGGACGGCGGCCATCGCCAGATGGTTGGCCATGGATGTGCCAGTGGCCGCGACAACACATTCCTCTGGCACACCGTTGTGATGCGCCAGCCGCTGCTGCAACGGCGCATAGCCGTAGCCGCCGGGAGCGGTGACTTCGAGCTGCGCGAGGTCCAGCGGGAACTCTGCCAAGGGGACGCCAATCAGCCCGCTGGTGGCCAGATTAAAGCGCGCATGCGACCGCGTCTTCGCCCATTCCATGTACACAGAACGTTTTGTTCGTGTTGCCCCGGTCATGCTTCTCCTTCGCTTCTGTTTTTCGCGCGCCAAAAAAAGTACGCAGGTAAACCCGCGATGGCAATGGCGAGCCCGATGAGCGATCGTTTGGGATCGTGCGCGAAGGTGCTCACAACTACAATCCATTCCGCGGAGATGAATAGCAAGGTGGTCCAAGGATGTCCGGGGACGCGAAACTCGATCGCTGGCGAGGCTGAATCGGCCGCGCGACGCCGGAGCACAATTAAGGACACCGCGGTCAGCCCAAAGAACATGGAATCCATCGCCACCACGTAGTTGACAACTTGCGCGTAGGTGCCCGTAAGGGCGATGACGATAGCCCAGACGCCCTGCAACAAGATGGCGACAACCGGAACGCGGGTGCGGGGATCGATCCAGGCCACACCCCGGAAAAAAACGCGGTCCTTGGCCATCGCGAAATAGACGCGCGGCGCAGTCAACATGGATTGCCCCAGGAATCCGAACGCGGACAAAGCAATTCCGGCGGCGATTAACGAACCGCCGCGCGGGCCGAGCAACATTCGCATGACGGAAGAAGCCGGCGTCATCGTGGCGGCCAATCCAGCGGGTCCCAGAGCGCGCACGTAGACAAAATTCACGGAGGTGTAGACTGCGATTACGCCGAGGACGCCCAGAACTAGACCGCGTGGAAGCGTCTTGCTCGGGTCGCGCACCTCGCCAGCCAGAAAGCTTGATGTCTGCCATCCCCCATAGGCGAACAAGACTGGCGTCATCGCGGCTCCAAACGTGAAGATGAGGCTCGCCGACATCGGCTGGTCGAGAATTGGACGCCACGAAATTTGCGAGGGACCACCGCGAAGGAAGCTGAAGAGCTCGAGCATCGCAATCGCGCCAATCGCGGCGAGAGTCATGACCGACTGCACCCGGCTGCCCGCCCGAACACCCAGGCAGTTGATAATCGTGAGCAGCGCGAGCGCGGACGCCGCAATGAGAGAAGCGCCGACTTGCCATCGCGTCAACTCGAGAAAATATTTGGCAAATGTAACCGCGACGGCGGCCATACCGCCGGTCTGAATCACGAGAAGAAGCACCCATCCATAAAGGAATGCGATTGCTGGATGAAGCGCCTCGCGAAGATAGGCATATTGACCGCCAACGACCGGCAAACGAGCGGCCAACTCCGCGTAAATAAAGCCGCCGAGCAGCGCGATCAAACCACCGGCGACCCAAGCGGCCAGGATTAGCGCGGACGTGTGCACACGATCGGCAACCAAGTAGGGATTGATGAAAATTCCCGCACCGATGATCCCGCCCATCACGGCCATCGTCGTGCCAAAGAGGCCAAGCTGGCGCGCGAGCCCGCTGCCTTGTGGCATTTGCTTGCTCGGATTTTCGCTATTTGTCATTGAGACTGATTGGAGCTTCCCGCACGAGCGCCCTTCGAGGTTCGTGCCAGTCGGCGCGTACTCTATCACTCCGGCAACCGCGCACAAAATTGGACTGGCGGAGGATCTTCTGCCAAAACTTCACAACAGCATCTGTGTTTCGCGCCATCTGAACCTGCACGAAAATTGTGGTCGACTCGGTGGCTCCAGGGTGTGCGACAGCGATCACAGACTTGGAGTTGCGGTTTGTACCGTTAGCGCTACCCGATACGCGATTAGTAGGAGTATCATTACCACAGAATTTTGGTCCCCCATGGACGCGACGGACGGGTGGTTTATGCAAGTACAATTCCTTAAATACATTCAGGTCATACTGATCCTATCCTTCGGGCTTTTGCTGCCGGGCGAATTGTGGGCCGGCAAACCGGCACCTATGCCTGGCCGGCAAGATCCCAACCCCTACCCCGGTCGAAATGCTGAGCAGCAGAATGCTTACCTCCGGGCAGACGTGGACGTGAATGTCACAGGCCCAAACGGAGCGCCACTAGAGGGTTCAGCAGTGGTGAGCATGACGAAAATAAACGGCGAGTTCTTTGATCAGAAAACCGCAAAAAACGGCTATGTCCGATTTAATGAGGTTCCGCCAAACGAGTACACGATCCTGGTCATGTCCCCGAGGTATCAAAGCATTTCGAAGCGACTTGAAGTTCGGGAACGCTCGCTAGCCAAAATCACAATTGAGATGAAGACGCTGGCCGACGCGGAAGATGCCGCGGCATCCGAGGGCCTGGCCGCACTTTCTCCCCGGGCGCAAAGAGAGGTTGGAAAAGCACTGGAGGAGTTGCGGGCGAACAAGCCCAATGATGCGCGCAAGCATCTCGAAGCCGCACGCAAGCTTGCTCCCAATAGCGCGGAGGTTGAATATCTTTTCGGCGTTTATTCATCGCAGGCGAATGATCCCGTCCAGGCCAGGGCCTACTGGATGAAGACTCTCGCGCTCAATCCCAAACACTTGAGCGCGCTACTGGGAGTTAGTTTTGACCTGCTCCATGAGAACAAATCGGCTGAAGCACTGCCCTATCTCAACCGGGCAGTGGAAGCCGAGCCATCCTCTTGGCGCGCGCACGCACTTCTCGCGGAAGCATTGGAGTTGCAAGGAAAGCATGACGATGCCGTCAATCAAGGCGAAAGGGCGATCCAGTTGGGGCACGAGCGTGCTGCCAGCGTTCAATTAGTATTAGTCAGGGCCTTAGCGGCTCGGGGGGACAGGGAAGAGGCAATAAAAATATTGCAGGCCTACGTTCAATCGCATCCCGCGGACACAGTGGCAAATCAAGATCTCGTCAGGCTGACAAATCCTCAGACAGCGAACGCATCGGCTGACGCTGCGGTTGCTGCAAACGAGATGGCGGCTCTGACGAAGGATGCCAATGCCTTGCCGGTGCCCTCCAACTGGCTGCCACCCGATGTTGACGAGAGAGTCCCGCCTGTGGAAGCGGGCGCCGCCTGCGCACTGGATGACGTGGTGCATAAGGCTGGGCAACAAATCATGGAGCTGGTGAAAGATGTCGATCGGTTTGCCGCAACGGAGTCACTTACGCATGAGTCGATCAACAAATACGGATTGGCCTCAGCTCCGGAAAAGCGCAAGTTCGATTATGTGGTTTCCATTCAGGAAGTACGGCGAGGTTTTCTGAATGTGGAGGAATACCGGAACAGCGGCGGTTCGCTGGCTGAGTTTCCTGGCGGAGTGGCAACGAACGGCCTGCCGGCTCTTGTCCTGATTTTCCATCCATACAACACGGTAAACTTTTCGATGACCTGCGAGGGATTAGCGCGATGGAATGGCGGGCTGGCTTGGCAAGTGCATTTTCGCCAAAGGCCAGACAAGCCGAACACCATCAAGCGGTACAGAATCGGAGCGGACGGCCCGTCCTATCCAGTGGCGCTGAAGGGGCGCGCTTGGATTTCCGCGGATACGTATCAAATCGTGAGGATGGAAACGGACCTGGTGTCGCCCGTGCCGCAAATCCGGTTAGTAGCCGACCACACTTCCGTCGAATATGGTCCGGTGAAATTCACCAAAGGCAATGTGAATATGTGGCTGCCGCAGAGCGCCGAGGTGTACTACGACTGGAAAGGCCGGCGCATCCATCGCCGCCACAGCTTTAGCAACTATTTGCTATTCGCGGTGGACGACAAGCAGAAAATCTCGGCGCCGAAAGTCGATGAAGCGCCCGCGGACGGCGCGCCGGGCGGCGGGCCAACAGAAAAGCCGTAGCGAGTGGCAGCGTAGCAGCGATTCTTTTCCGCGGCTTACCCGATGGTCGAATGCGTTTGACGGCGGAGAAACTGGCCCGCGCCGGGGCGGCCAACAAATTGTCCAGCGTCGATTACCGTGCGGCCCCGCGAAAATACGGTCTTCGGCGCTCCTTTGATTTGAATGCCCTCAAACATCGAATAATCCACGCGCATGTGGTGGGTTTTTGCGCTGATAACTTGTTCTTGGTTCGGATCAAAAATCACGAGGTCGGCGTCCGATCCTATCGCGATGGTGCCTTTGCGCGGGTAAAGACCGAAGAGTTTCGCGGGCGCAGTGGACACTAGCTCGACGAAGCGGTTGGCGGAAAAACGCTTCCCGTGGACACCGCCTGTATAGATTAGGCTGAGCCGGTGCTCGATGCCCGGTCCGCCGTTCGGAATTTTCGTGAAGTCATCCCTGCCCAATTCCTTTTGCTCCTTGAAACAGAAGGGGCAGTGGTCTGTCGAGACGACTTGCAGGGTGTCTTTCGCCAGTCCTTGCCAGAGTTTTTCCTGATGCCATTTTTCGCGGAGCGGCGGCGTGAAGACATACTTGGCGCCCTCGAAGCCGGGAGCGTCCATGTTTTCGAGAGAGAGATACAAATATTGCGGACAAGTCTCCGCATAAGCAGGCAGGCCGCGGTCGCGCGCTTCGCGGACTTTTTCGAGCGCCTCGTTGCAAGACAGGTGAACGATGTACACGGATGCGCCGGCCATTTCCGCCAGAGCAATGGCGCGGGAAGTGGCTTCAGCCTCGGCGGTCGTGGGCCGCGTGAGCGCATGGTATTTCGGCGCGCGCTTGCCCTCCGCCAACGCCTGCTGAACGATCACGTCGATGGCGCCGCCGTTTTCCGCGTGCATGCAGATCAGGCCGTTGTGCTTGGCGGCCTGGCGCATGGCGCGAAAAATTGTGGCGTCATCGAGCATGAAGACGCCGGGATAGGCCATGAATAACTTGAAGCTGGTGACGCCTTCGCGCACCAGTTCGCCCATTTCTTCGAGCTGCGCGGCGCCGAGGTCGGTGATGATGCAGTGGAAGGCGTAGTCGGTCACGGCCTTGTCATGCGCTTTTTTCATCCAGGTATCAAAGGCCTGCCGAAGAGTTTGTCCTTTATATTGGATTGCGAAATCGATCAGCGTGGTGGTGCCGCCGAAGGCCGCAGCGATGGTGCCGGTTTGGAAATCGTCGGCGCTGGTGGTGCCGCCGAAGGGCATGTCGAGATGCGTGTGAACATCGATGCCGCCTGGAATGACGAGAAGTCCTGCAGCGTCGATGACGCGCCCAGCATTGTCGATGGGGAGTTGAGCGGCGAGCGCGGAGATTTTGTCGCCGCCGATGCCGATGTCCGCAGCGAACGTGTCCGTCGCCGTGACGACCGTGCCGTTGCGGATGACTGTGTCAAATCGCATGTCGCGCCCTCCAGCTTAATGTAGAAAATCAATTCCGTGCGATTACCTCGCGTAAGCTGGCAGTACTTCACGCGAGTACACATCCAATGTTTGCTCTTCCTCGCCGGACATCAGATAGATGTTGAACTGGGTGACGCCGGCTTTGCGAAGGCGCTCGAGTTTTTTGCGGTGCTCTTCGATGGGCCCGACGAGGCAGAAGCGGTCCACTACTTCGTCGCTGACGAAATCCGCGTTGTTGCTCCCAACCTCGCAATGGTGGTGATAGTCATAATTGCCGCGGTCCTTTACGAAGGAAGTGAGCGCCGGCGGGAGTTCCTCCGGTTTGTATTTCGAGATCAAGTCCATCACATGATTCGAGACCAGCGCTGGAAACCAGCGGACGTGTTCTCGCGCAGTTTTCAAATCATCCGAGACCCACACCGGCGCCGCGGACATTACTTCAAACTTGCTGAAGTCGCGCCCGGCCTCTTTCGCACCCTCACGGACAAAGCCCAGGCACCAATCAATCAAATCAGGATCGGCAAATTGCAGGATCACTCCGTCACCAATGCGACCGGCGGTCCGCAGCGCTTTCGGCCCGTACCCGGCGACCCACACGCGCGGCACTTTGCCGCTCGTCCATGGAAAGTGCGTGGGGACTCCATCCAGCACGACTGTTTTCCGGGCATTCAAATCACGGAACACCTGTACAAACGCCTCGAGATTCTCAAGTGTGGTGGGCTTTTTTCCCAGCACGCGCCGCGAACTGTCGCCACGGCCGATGCCAAGCTCCATGCGTCCGCCTGAAGCAAGATTCAGCGTCGCGAATATGCTGGCTGAAACCGTAACGTCGCGCACTGCCGGGTTTGTCACGCACGTCCCGAGGTGCATGTTTTTAGTGTTGGAGGCCATCAGCGTCAGCAGCGGAAAAGGCTCCTTCCAAATTACATGCGAATCGAAAATCCAGCCAAAGGTGAAGCCAGTGGCTTCGGCTCGCCGTGTCAGGCTAACAATCCGGTCGATGGAGATATCGGGTTTAATCGTGATGCCGAAATCCATGGAATTTGGCCCTCCTCAACTGGCTATCTCGGCGACCGGCTCAGCTTTGCTCGTCAGGGCGAGATAGCTGAAAAAGCTTACCGCGAAGCCGACAAACCACGCGTAGTTGTATAGAACTCTCAAAGCAGGAACAAACAGACCTACGAAAGCGACACCGGCGCCAGCGGCGAGAGACACGATGGCCGGCCAATGGATGCCGTGAAAGTATTCATATAGCCCGCCACGCTGGTAAAGATCCTGTGCCGAAAGATTCTTTTGGCGAATCACAAAATAATCGCAGATCAAGACACCCGCAATGGGGCCGAGGAATCCGGAATAGCCGACGAGCCAGCCGAAAATATAGCTGCCGTAATTGGCCATGAGCTTCCAGGGCTGCATGACGATGCCCATTACGCAGGTGATCAATCCGCCAGTGCGAAAGCTGATGCGGCGCGGAGAAAGATTGGAGAAATCATTGGCTGGAGAGACGACGTTTGCGGCGACGTTGACGTTGAGCGTGGCCATGAGGAGCGCGAGCATGGCGACCACGACGGCCCAAGGATTGCCAAGACGGGAGAGAACAGCGACGGGATCCCACAGAGCTTCGCCAAATATTATGAGCGTTGCGGAGGTTACAGCGATCCCGATGAAGGAATAAAACGTCATAGTGGCGGGAAGGCCCAAAGCCTGGCCAACCATTTGGTCCCGCTGGCTGCGGGCGTAACGCGTGAAATCCGGGATGTTGAGAGAGACGGTAGCCCAGAAGCCCACGACGCCGGTGAGCGAGGGAACAAAAAAGCGAAAAAACTCTGGGAAACTGTGGAACTTGGAAGGCGTGGCCAACATGGGGCCGAAACCACCTGCTTTTCCTCGGGCCCAGAGCAGAAGCGCAAGTCCGATGAGCAACAGGAAAGGCGCGGAGACGCCCTGCAAAAAGCGGATAGTCTCGATGCCGCGCAGGATGACCAGAACATTCAGGAGCCAGAAGAAACCGAAGCAGACAGCCGGGCCGTAATGAACATGCTGCCAGCCTGGGGCAAGGGCAATGAGCATGGCGTTAATGGCCTCGCCGCCGATCCACGTCTGAATGCCGAACCAGCCGCAAGCCACAAGCGCGCGCAAGACGGCGGGGACGTTGGCGCCCAATACGCCGAACGAGGCGCGTGCGAAAACAGGGAAGGGAATTCCGTAGCGCGTTCCAGCGTGCGCGTTCAGCAACATGGGGATGAGAACGAGGACGTTGCCGAGAAAAACGGTGAAGAGAGCCTGCTTCCAGTTCATGCCGCCGGCAATCATGCCGCTCGCAAGCATGTACGTGGGGATGTTCACGCTCATGGAGATCCAGAGAGCGGCGTAGGCGTAGGTACCCCAGGTGCGGCGCTCCGGCGAGACGGGGGCCAGGTCCTTGTTATAGAGCCCGCTGCTGCGAATTGTTTCGGCAGCGAGCGAGCTTGCTTCGAAGTCACTCATTTGGAGTGTCCGTGGGCGTCAGCATGGATGGGAATCGGGCATGGGAATATTTGAACGCTAACGAGACGCTCAGTCCGCGGCCTCGGAACTCTCGGCGGCGCGTGTGCGCGTGATCTCTCCGTAAGATTCCGGGCGGCGGTCCCGATAAAACTGCCAGGTGTCGCGAACTTTTTGGATTTCATCCAGATCCAGTTCGGCGACGAGCAGTTCGTCTTTGTCGCGGCTGGCCTGGGCCACAATCTTTCCACGCGGATTGCAGAAATAGCTCTTGCCGTAGAATTCGCCGATTTTCCAGGGCGACTCCGTACCCACTCGATTGATAGCGGCGACAAAATAGGCATTGGCAACGGCGTGGGCGGGCTGCTCGAGCTCCCAAAGATATTCGGAAAGTCCGGCGACGGTCGCGGAGGGATTGTAAACAATCTCCGCGCCGTTCAATCCAAGGCATCGTGCACCCTCTGGGAAATGGCGGTCGTAGCAGATATAGACGCCGACGCGCGCATGACGCGTCTGGAAAACGGGATAACCCGAGTTGCCGGGAGTGAAGTAGAACTTTTCCCAAAAGCCGGGGTGGCAATGCGGGATGTGGTGCTTGCGGTATTTTCCGAGGTAGCGGCCGTCGGCGTCGATCACAGCGGCAGTATTGAAATAAACTCCGGTCATCTCGACTTCGTAAACGGGCACGACCAGGACCATCTGATGCTGCTTGGCGAGTTTTTGCATGCGTGCGATGGTGGGGCCATTGGGGACGCGCTCGGTCAATTCGTACCAGCGGGTCTGCTGCTCGGCGCAGAAGTAGGGGCCGTAAAAGAGTTCCTGCAGACCGAGGATTTGTACTTTTTTCTTCGCGGCCGAGGCGATCAGCTGCTCGTGCTTGACCATCATTTTTTGCTTGATTTGCGCGAGAGAAAATTTCTCCGGAGACCATTCACAACTGGCCTGGATGAGGCCGCAACGCACGACACGGGCCATGGCATACCTCCCACGAACTTCTTCACGAAATGCTTGCGAAAGTTTACCCCGTGCCCGGTAAGCCCACAAGGATAAGAAGGATCGTATCTTGCTTGGCCGGCTCGAGATGAGTGCGCGTCGTCGAGAAAGAAGGCACGGCGGATTGAGACTCGTTGATCGATAAGCTTGGATTGAGTTTTGTCCCGATTGGGTTCATAGTGCTGCCCGGCGCTTGATACTTGGAAATAAAGCCCTCGATGCGGATCGTAACCGGAATCTGGCAGACATGAGCCGCAGGCGATTTGGTCTCTGCCGCGCCAATCAAATTACTTTTTGAGGTGGAACGTGATTCGAATAAAACGTCTCTCGATGGTTGTGCTTGCCGGAGTGTGTCTATTCCCAATCGCGGAGACCGTCAAAGCGCAGCAGTATCCCGAGAGCACGTACCAGGAGATGCGCTGGCGGATGATCGGGCCCACCCGCGGCGGGCGTACGCGCGCGTCGTGTGGCGTGCCGAGCCAGCCAAATGTTTTTTACGTCGGCGCGGTGAACGGGGGCGTGTGGAAGACGGACGATGCTGGGAGGACTTGGACGCCGATTTTTGATGAGCAGCCGACACAAGCCACCGGGGCCATCGCTGTGGCGCTCTCAGATCCGAATATTGTTTACGTTTCGAGCGGGGAAGGGCTGGCACGGCCCGATCTCGCCGTGGGTGACGGAATTTACAAATCAACCGACGCGGGCAAGACGTGGACGCATCTCGCTGGTCTACGCGACGGTCAGGGCATTCCTGCATTGGCGGTCGATCCGCACGATGCGAACCGCGTTTTCGCTGCGGTGCTAGGACATCCCTATGGTGCCAATGAAGAGCGCGGAATTTATCTTTCGACCGACGGCGGACAAAATTGGGAGAAGGTGCTTTCGAAAGGCGCGAACGTTGGCGGATCCGATGTGGAGATTGATCCGGCGAATCCGCAGATCGTTTACGCATCAATGTGGGAACTGCGCCTCGGCCCGTGGGAAGACGGGAATCAATACCAGGGCGCGGGGGGAGGACTTTTCAAGTCCACCGACGGAGGCAAGACCTGGCATCCGCTGACGAATGGACTGCCGAAAGGAATCATTCAAGTCAATCTCACAATTGCACCGAGCCAGGCAAGTAGACTCTACGCCAGCGTGGCAAGCGCGCGTGGGGAGGCCGGGATGGGCTCGGAAGTCGGGATCTATCGCTCCGATGACGGCGGCGAGAATTGGCAGCACATCACCACGGACCCAAGGCCTGCGGGGCGGATCGGTGGAGGCGATTTGCCGATGCCAAAGGTGGACCCGAAAAATCCAGACATCGTGTATAGCACGAGCACGGTGACGATGAAATCGACGGATGGTGGGAAAACTTGGATGAGTTTTCGCGGGGCGCCGGGTGGAGACGACTATCAGAACATGTGGATCAATCCCAACGATCCGAACATCATTTTGCTGGTCGGGGACCAGGGCGCGCTCGTGACCGTGAACGGCGGGAAGTCGTGGAGCACGTGGTACAACCAGCCGACCGCGCAGCTTTATCACGTGGCCACCACCAATTCGTTTCCGTATCTCGTGTGCGGCGGACAGCAGGAGAGCGGTTCGGTTTGCGTTTCAAGCCGCGGGAACGACGGTGAAATCACGTATCGCGACTGGCATCCTGTTGGCGTCATCGAATATGGATACGCCGCGCCTGACCCGCTGAACCCGGATATTATTTATGGAGCGGGGCGGCGGGAAGTCTCAAAGTATTCGATCAAGACGGGCCAGGTGCAAGACGTCACGCCCGTCCCTGTCGGCGGAACGAAGTACCGCGCCGATCGCACGCAGCCCATCCTCTTTTCGCCGATTGATCCCCATATTCTCTACACCACAATGAATTTTCTGTTCAAAACGACCGACGGCGGGCATACGTGGCAGACCATCAGTCCCGACCTCGCGCGTGAGCACAACGCGGTTCCGGCGAGCCTTGGAAATACCGCCGCAAAGGATCCAAACGCTGAAAAAGCCCGCGGCGTCATTTATTCTCTGGCGCCATCTTTCAAATCCGTGAATACGCTGTGGGCCGGGACCGACGACGGATTGATTTGGACTACGCGTGATGGCGGGGTTCATTGGAAAAACATAACACCGCCGGAATTGACGCCGTGGAGCAAGGTGACGCAGATCGCCGCTTCGCACTTCGATGACGAAACGGCCTACGCTTCGGTGAGTCGTTTCCGAATTGATGACCAGCGTCCTTACATTTATAGAACGCACGACGGCGGGAAAACCTGGACTTTGATAACGAGTAACCTGCCCAATAATTCAGCGGTCAACACCGTGCGTGAAGACCCCGTCCGCAAGGGGCTCCTGTTTGCGGGCTCGGAAACGAGCGTTTGGGTCTCCTTCGATGACGGAGACCACTGGCAAAGCCTCGAACTCAATTTGCCGCATTCTTCCATGCGTGACCTCTGGATTCACGACGACGACCTGCTCGTAGCAACGCACGGACGTTCGTTCTGGGTCTTGGACGACATCACTCCGCTCCGCCAAATCACCGAATCGATGCAAAACTCGCCGGCCGTTCTTTTCAAGCCCGCTGCGGCCTACCGCGTCATGCGCGATACCAACACCGACACCCCAATTCCACCCGATGAACCGACGGCAAAGAATCCTCCCGATGGCGCTATCGTGGATTATTTTCTCGCGCAATCGACGCAGGGTCCCATCACGCTGGAGATTCTCGATGCGCAATCAAAGGTGGTACGCCGCTATGCGAGCACGGATAAGCCGGACCTGACTGAGGAAGAACTCGCCAGGCAGCTAATCCCTCCTTACTGGGTTCGCATGCCGAAAATTCTATCCACCGCGGCTGGGATGCACAGATGGGTGTGGGACCTTCATTACACAACGCCGCAGTCCGCACGGAGCGGGTATCCCATAGCCGCGGTGCCGGGAGACACTCCTCGAGAGCCCCAAGGTCCGAGCGCCCTCCCCGGACAATACACGGTTCGGCTCACCGTCGGCGGCCATACCTTTAGCGCGCCCCTGACTGTAAAAATGGATCCGCGCGTCAAGACCACTCACGAGGGACTGGTCCAAATGTTTCAGCTGCAAGGCCGGCTCGCTTCCATGATGACGAAAAGCACCGAGGCCGTTACGCAAGCTCGGTCCGCGCACGAACAGTTGCAGAAGCTCACACCAGGGGCGAGCGGGTCCGTGGCGGATGCCATCTCCACGCTGGACAAGAAAGTTTCTGCACTTCTCGGCGGGGGCGGGGGCTTCTTCGCGCCTCCCTCGCCTGAGCCAACGCTCAGCCGGGCGAATGGCGAAGCGGCCACACTCTATGCAGAGATAGGACGCGCGGATGCGGCGCCCACCGCCGCGCAAATGAGCGCAACGGCAGTAACGGAAAAGGATTTCGCAGCCGTCTCGAGTCAGTGGAAACAGTTAATGAGCGTCGATCTTCCGGCGTTGAACAGACAGCTTCACGGCGCAAGCCTCCCTGAGATCAAATTGGAATCGAAGTCGTCCGAACCAGACGATTCCGATGACGTGGAGTGAGTCGCCAGATCCGAGATCATCGACGTGTCAGGATGGTTTAGGACGGCGCGTTTGATGATTTGGGTTTTGGGATGAGGCACAGCCGCAGGCGAGCAATTGCGCCTTGGGCGAGCGATAATTTGTGGCGAAAAGTAAATAAACATCCGCTCTGCAGTTCTCAGATGTAACGCGAAGTCAAAACAAACATTTCCGCCTAAATTTCGACAGTATATACTTCACTGAACCGGAGCATAGCGTCCTCAATATTGGCGTGAGTTGCGGTGCGGCAATTCAATGCTTAGTAATCCAATGAAAGAGCCAAAACCCAAGAAGGCTAGCCCAGAAAACATCGGCTCGGCAGGGCTTCGCGCGCCTGTCGAAGGGGAGAGTTCGTCCAGCGATTTTGTTCCTGACCAGGCCGACGCGACACTGCTCGGCGATTCCTCCGCGCCGCCCGCCGATCCGGGCGCTGACCAGGCGGATGCGACCCTGGCTGGCGAACCCGCGACGCCAGGAGCAAGGCGGCCGCGGCTCTCCGAGCTCTTTCCAAAACAAACCGAACTGCAAACTGGTGATGTGTTCGGCGGCCGATTCGAAATCCTGGGAGTTCTCGGTGAAGGTGGCATGGGCACGGTGTACAAAGCCACCGACCGGCAAGTGGATCATGTCGTCGCGCTGAAACTGATCCGCCCTGAGATGGCGGCCCATCCGGCAATTCTCGCGCGTTTTAAACAGGAACTCCTTACAGCCCGCCAGGTTACACACAAGAACGTGATCCGCATTCACGACTTGTCCGAAGTGGACGGCGTGAAGTTCATCACCATGGAGTTCGTCGAGGGATGCGACTTGCGCCAGTTGCTGCTGGAGAACGGCAAGCTTCCGCCGGAGCAAGCCGTCGAGATAGTTCGCCAGGTGTGCCTGGCATTGGAGGCGGCGCACGGCGCCGGAGTGATCCACAGAGATCTGAAGCCGCAGAACATCATGAAGGACAAGCAAGGGCGAATCCTGGTAATGGATTTTGGATTGGCGCGTTCGCTGGAATCGGGCGGCATGACCCAGACGGGCGCGCTCATGGGAACGATGGAGTACATGTCCCCCGAGCAAGCGCTGGGGAAGCACCTCGATGGCCGGTCCGACCTGTTTACTGTAGGACTGATCTTCTACGAGTTGTTAACAGGCAAGATGCCCTTCAAGGCGGACACGGCGGTGGCGAGCTTGTTGATGCGGAACCAGGAGCGCGCGCAGCCGGCCACGGAGCTCGACGCGTCAATCCCCAAGGCATTGAGCGACATCGTGAGCAAGTGCATGGAGCGCGATCTGAATTTGCGTTATCAGACCGCTCAGGAAATTTTGGCGGATCTCGATGCCTGGCAGGGGCATCGTCCGACTTCCGCTTCTTTCGTTCAGCCGACGCTCACCCCCACCCGCGAAGTTCCCTGGAAGTGGCTTGCTGTGGGTGGCTTGGCCGTAGCCGTGGCCTTCGGCGGCTGGATAGCAAGGGGCAAGCTGACCTCCAAGTCCGCAACCAAGCCGGCCGCCGGCCCGGAAGTATCGCTGGCGATTTTACCCTTTCGCAACGGCTCGGGTGATGCGGGGCTCGATTGGCTAGGGCCGAGTTTGGCGGATATGCTGAGCACGGACGTGGGACAGTCGGCGCACCTGCGCACGATTTCACCGGACCGCCTGCATCAGGTGCTCTCGGATTTGCAGATCACGCCTGGCACCAGCATCGATCCCACAACTGTGGGGCGCATCGCCGAGTTCAGCACTGCCGATACGGTGGTCTGGGGACAATACGCAAAGTTCGGCGACCAAATTCGCATCGACGCCACCCTTCGAGACCTCAAGCACGACCGCACAATTCCCGTAAAAGCTGAGGCCGCCAACCAAAATGCTCTCATCCCGGCCATCGCGCAGCTCGCCCAGACCATCCAGCAAAACCTCTCGCTTTCTACCGATGTTCTACAGGAGCTCCGCGCCAAGTCGTTTCAGCCGTCTTCCAACTCCTTGCAGGCTCTTCGGAACTACCACGAAGGGCTGGAGCTAGAGCGCCAGGGAAATCACCTCGAAGCCGCGAAGCGTTTTGAGGCCTCCGTGCAGGCGGACTCCACGTTCGCGCTGGGCTACTCCGAACTGGGGCAGACCTATAGCAATCTTAGAAATGACGATAAGGCCGAGCAGTACTCGCGGAAAGCCGTGGATCTGAGCGCCACACTTCCGGCGCCAGAGCGCTATCTGATTCAAGCGAACTACGCTAGAGTCACGAATGATTACCGCAAAGCGATCGAATCTTACGAAAATCTGGAGAAAGTTTCCCCAGATGATGTCGATGTCCATTTTCATCTCGGCGTACTCTACGAATCCACGGGAGCATACGATAAGGCGCGCGCTGAGCTTGCGAAAGTGCTGGCGCTCGATCCAAAACATGTAGACGCTTTGCTGGCCGCTGGGCGCGTGGAAATCAAGAGCAACAACCCAAAGGGCTCGCTCGATTATCTGAATCGCGGACTCAGCCTGGCGGTCGAGCTCGACAACCCCGACGGAAAAGCCACGATCTTGAATGCACTCGGAGCCGCTTACGAACAGCTGGAGAAGCCTGACGAGGCGATGCGAAATTACGAGGAATCCTTAGCTATCAAGCGGAGTTTGGGCCAAAAGCCAGGTATCGCGTTAACCCTGGGCAATATCGCTCGCGTTCAGGCCAGCCTCGGAAAACCAGAGGAGGCCTACAAGAGTTACCAGGGGGCTGTGACATTACAGCGGGAAATCGGCGACAAGAAGGGACTCGGCGTCACACTGAACAATCTTGGCGAGCTCTACAGAGAACGCAGCCGATATGATGAGGCGTTGAAGGCCTACAAGGAATCCTTGCAAATCCAGCGGGATGTCGGCAACGAGGATAATCAGGCCATCTGCTTGAACAACATCGGGGACGTCTATTTGGCGAAAGGCCAGTCCAGCGATGCCCTCACCTATTATGAAAGGGCCTTGGATCTCCGCAAGAAGGCCAACATCCCTGCTCAAGTCGGAGAATCGCTGCACAATCTCGCGGAAGCATCGTTGAAGGCCGGCGACTATGGTCAAAGCCTGGACTACCACCTCAAGGCGCTGGAGCTCTTTCGCAGCTCCGGGGACAAGAACGGTGCTGCCATCCAGTCGTACAGCATGGGTACCATATTTGAGTATCAGGGCCGGTATGGTGCGGCGCTCAAATCCAAAGAAGAGGCGCTCAACACATTCCGGGAATTGAAGGACCGGGGCTTCTGGATGGCGGAAATTTTGAGCGGATATGGAAACTCACTGAGTGAAGTGGGACGTTACGATGAGGCGCAGAAGAATTTAACTGAGGCCATGAGCCTGGCCCGGGAACTGCAGAACAAGACGCTGATCGCACAGATTCTAAACTTTCAGGGAGACACTTTCTATTATCGAGGCGACCTCAAAGCCGCCGCTGACTTGTTTGCGCAGGCCGTGGCGGCAAGCTCGGGAGAAGTAGAGAAGGAAATGGTGCTTCTGTCGAAACTCAATGCGGCGAAGTGCGCGGTGGAAGAGAAACGATACCAGGCGGCCTTGGCCCCTTTGAAAGCCGTGGTTAAGGAAGCGGATGCCGTCGGGCTAAAATACATCTCCACGGAAGCTACGCTTGCCTTGGCCGAGGTTTACCTGAACAGCCATCAATACCCTGCGGCTAGAAAGGAACTCGATGCTTCGCTGAACATGAGTGAAAAACTGGGCCTGCAGGCTCTGCTCGGGCGAAGCCAGTACCTTCTTGGTCGGACCCTAGAGCTATCGGGAAGTGGAGGCGCAGCCGAAGCAGCGCCCCACTATGCCACCGCAAAGCGAACTCTAGAAACCATTCGCCAGGAATCAGGAAGTGACGCCATCCTCAAACGGCAAGACCTGACCGCTATTTCCGCGCAACCCGGCGGGCGACCATAGGTTCTTTCAACTGACCAGGAGCCGGACCCTTTTCAGGCTGGCTTGCCTTGCCGCCTGCACGAACTAGTTTACGAGCAAGGGACGACGGAGCCATTGAGCAAGCAGAAGTCTGCGTTTGGCGGGGAGACCTTGCTCGAAAACACCGTAACCGTGTAGGTTCCGTTTGGCAGGCCCTCGATGCTGATGTCGTATTCATTCAGTCCCGCCTTGTTATCCCAGTGGAATTTGTTCCCTTCGACGTTTTTGAGCGCCGGGAATATAACATTTCCGCTGCCATCGGTTGTCGACAACGATAGGCTCGCCGTCTTATCCCGAAGGCCGGTCCCGGCGCAGTTCGAGCCGCTTACTATCTTAAGCGTAACTTCGATCTGAGACTTCTGTCCGGATGGGTTATTCGTCGGAGCGAGCGTCAGGGCGCATGCCGTGTCGTTGCCGTTGTCGGTCAGGGGTTCGTCGAAGGCCCCCACGCTCGAAAGGCCAGGAATTTTCCCGCCCATGGTCGGGTCAGTGAACTGTGGATTCGCGGAATAGCTCGTCAGGATATTCTCGGTAAAGGTGGTGATGTCACCGGGAGCGTGGCCGAACGCGGGCGTATGAACGGTAAAGTCGCTGGAATTGACGTAGCTCAGCGTCAGCGTAATCAAACCCTTGTAATCCGTGTTCTTGACGGGCACACCGTTCGGTCCGCCGGATGTTCCCGTGAAATCGTATTGATCGCATTGACCGCCGTTGAACG
>JBGPLB010000012.1:0-44913 GCA_041486245.1 Candidatus Acidiferrum sp. | reverse complement strand
GTTCGACTCCCACCCCGGGCACCAATTCATTTTTTGTGTTGAACTAGAAGTTATCGCGGAAGCTCTTTAAACGCACTGAGCGGTTGAAACTTATGACGAATGGCATGCACCGGTAGCAAGGACATCATCGACGCCCGATGAGCGTTGCTCGTACCGTTGTTTCTTCCCAACCGTCGAGGGGATGCACGGGGCCGGCTGTGGCAGGCTGCGTGAGCGGTGCTGAACGGTGAATTTTGCGTATTGCGCACAGGTCTTACGTAGCTCCTCCGATTGCCGTTATTCTTGAGGCTTCTTGTCTTTTCGGGTGGTGCCGGGGTTCAGATCGGGAGGGGGATAATAGACTTTGCTCCCACCGGCCTTCTCGACTTCGTCCGTAAAGGTAGTGCCATAGTCGCGCTTGGCATCGGACAGCGCGTACGCTTGCCGCTTGTAATTCCAGCTCTTCGGATTCAAACGCTGCGCTTCCTTGAAATGTGGGATCGCTTCATTTAAATGTCCGGCCTTATAGAGATGCTCGCCGAGCCCGAACTCGGCCGCTGCTAGAAGGACATCGGGGTCGTTGACAGTTAGTTTTTCGCGAAGCCGCTCTTCGCTCATGGTGTAAACGCTCTTGTCACCCTTTTCAATCCAATCCCTCAGAGCGTTGAGGTAAGGAGCGGAATCGAGGCCGCTGAAGTTTTTGAACCGATCGTCAACAAAAGCCACTTCGTTTGGCCGAACAATTTTCCCGTGCTCGTCGATCCACACTCCAGTGGGCACATTGACCATGTTGTAGAGCCTGGAAACGAGATGTCTTTCATCAATCAAGGCGATGTAGGCAGGGTTGGCGGCGGTAATCCACGGACCAGCGTCCTTGACGCCGTTCGTATCCTGGGCAACAGAGACAATCTCGAAATTCTTATCTTTGAGCTGCTGATAAATTGCTTGCCAGCCTGGCAAGTCTAGGCGGCACCCTCACCACGAAGCCCAGGTGACCAGCAAAACCTTCTTCCCGCGAAGATCTGAGAGCGAGTGAATCTTGCCGTTCATGTCTGGAAGAGAGAAATCCGGAGCCTCAAGGGAAGACAAAGCATGTCTCTGGTCGGCACGCAACCCGAAGTACCAGGTGGCGAGAGCTACGTCATGGGCAACCGGCTGATGCACGAGCCGCGCGAAGGCAACGAGATTGAACCAAGTCTTCCCCGTGCTCTTGCGCACGAACTCCTGCTCTCGGGACTTGGGTAGCGGAAAGCATAGCTCATTCCGGCAGACTCCTTGCGGCTTCAACTCAAAACCCGTGCCACGCATAAGGTCGATTGTAGTGACCCACAGTTGGCCTGCATCTTCGTTGGCAGCGCTGATCGCGGTTGAATGATCTTCGTAGATGATGGTCGCGCGGGTTTCTTCGCCACGGGCTGAAACACAAGCCACCAAAGGAAAAAGTAACAAAATACCGGTGAAAATTCTCCACTTCATGATTGCCTCCCGATGATTGGATCCGGTCTGGAGTTGAGCCGTATCCATTAGACACCAAATGGCCGCCAATTATTCCCGGCGAAGTCTCTCAGAGCGATCGCAGCGAGAGGCACTCGTCGTTGACGCGACCTAGCGTTTCTGCCATTCCGTGGCTTGCTCAAAGACTTTGGCGGCCCGGATGAGCGTTGGCTCGTCGAAATGTTTGCCGACCAGCATCATGCCGACTGGCAAGCCATCAATTTTGGCACAAGGAATCGTGAATGCAGGGTGGCCCGACACGTCGAAGGGACAGGTGTTTTGCTGCATATTCAGGGCTGCGTCGATGTAGACCTCGCGAGGCGCATCCGGCGGCGGGATACGGGTAGCCGGAAAAGGAATGGTCGGCATCACCATCAGGTCATAGTCCTTCAGAACGGTGTCGTATGCCTCGTGCAGCAACACACGAAGGTTCTGCGCTTTGGCATGATAGCGATTGTGATAGTTCCGGTGCATGTACTCGCCGAGAAGAAGAACGAGCTTCACGGTCTCCGAGACGTCATCGGGCTGAGCCTTCCAGCCGCGGGCGAAGGCTTCCTGCAACGAAGTCGTGTAGTAACCCATCCAATTGTTCCCCATCGCGAAGCCCTTGAGCATCATTTCGGCAGCGCCTTCCAAAATTACCCCGGTCCAGATGTGCGGCCCATCGTAGTGCATGGGCACAGACACTTCATCGACGGAGGCACCCAGCGCCCTGAACTCGTCGATGGCTTCGCGAACTTTGGCGTCGGTTACCGGTGAGCGGGAATCCCCCGTGGGATGACCGAAGCCTTCGCGGAGAACGGCAAGCTTCAGCCCTTTCGCGCCTTGCCCAAGGGATGCCATGTAATCGCCAGAACGTGCGTTGATTGTGCGGGGATCGTGACTATCATGGCCAGCAATGGCCGTAAGGAGCCGCGCCACATTTTCGACGCTGTTACAGATTGGACCGCAATGGTCAACAGAGTAAGAAATGGGCATGCCGCCGGTCATAGGCACGAGGCCCCAGGTCGGTTTTAATCCGTACACGCCACACCATGCCGACGGCGTGCGAATGGAACCGCCCTGGTCTCCACCAAGAGCCATCTCCACTTCGCCAGCGGCCACCAGCGCGGCGCTGCCTCCCGAGGAACCGCCGGTGCTGTACTCGGGATTGTGTGGATTACGAATGGGACCGGTAGCACAAGTGTGGCTTCCAGCAGAAAAGCACAAGTCTTCGCAGGCCGCCTTTCCGGCCACTTCGCCGCCGTTTTCCAGAACGCGCGTCACCACGGTCGCATCCACGTCCGGCACATAGCCTTCGAGCCAGCGAGAGCCGTTCATCATCGGAACGCCCGCGACGCAGATGTTGTCCTTCACCGCGACCTTTTTCCCAGAGAGAATGCCGTTCGCAGAGCCAACAATTTTGGTCTTCCAATACCAAGCGTTAAAGCGATTTTCCTCGGGACCCGGCCGATAGCCCGGTGTGCGCGGATATTTCACGGGGAGCTTCGGCTCCGGCAGTTGGTCGAGACGGTTGTACGAAGCGATCGAGCCAGCCATGAGGCCGCGAAAAGACTCTGCATCTTTCACGTCGAGTCTCATACCAAAAGACGCGGCGATTTCCAGGAGCTGGTCTGGGGAGGGCAGTCGTACGGGCATATTTCTCCTTCTTAGCTGAAAAGGGACGGAAATCACGCCGTTTCTGTCTCGGCAGCTTGCTGCAGTCCGAACTCCTGAATCGAAATATCACGCATCTTGAATTTTTGAATTTTTCCGGACACGGTCATGGGGAAGTCGTTGGTCACTTTGAGATAACGGGGAATCTTGTATTCGGCGATCTTGCCTTTGCAGAACTGTTTCAGATCTTCGAGGGTGAGAGCCGCTCCTGGCTTGAGTTTTACCCAGGCAGCAACCGCTTCGCCGTACTTGAGGTCTGGAACCCCTACGATCTGAACGTCGAGTATCCTTGGGCAGGAGAAGAGAAACTCCTCGATCTCTCGTGGATAGATATTCTCTCCACCGCGGATGACCATGTCCTTGGAACGGCCGACAATCTTGAAATAGCCGCAATCATCGAGCATCGCCAAATCGCCCGTGCGTAACCAGCCGTCATCATCGATGGCTTTGCGAGTGGCCTCCGGATTTCTGTAATAACCCTTCATCACGAGGTACCCGCGCGTACACAGTTCGCCAGCCGTGCCGCGCGGAACGATCTTGCTCGTCAGCGGATCGATGATCTTTACCTCGGTATGAGGCATCGCCTTGCCGACAGTTGTAACGCGAACCTCGATGGGATCTGCGGTCGTGGTTTGGGTGATGACGGGTGACGCCTCGGTCTGCCCATATGCGATCGTCAGCTCCTGGCAATTCATCTCTTTGACGACCCGCCGCATAACCTCTATCGGACAAGGCGATCCTGACATGATCCCGGTTCGCAGCGAGCCGAGATCGAAATCCTTGAAGTTCGGGCAACTGAGCTCAGCGATGAACATCGTAGGCACGCCATGCAAGGCCGTGCATTTTTCCTCGTGAATCGCTCGCAAGGTCGCCTCGGGATCGAAATGGGCCGCAGGAACGACCATAGTGGCGCCGCTGGCCACGCACGCCATATTCCCGAGCACCATGCCAAAGCAGTGATAAAAAGGCACTGGAATACAAAGACGATCTTGCGGCGACAAGCGGAGAGCCGCCGCAATGAATTGCGCGTTGTTGACTATGTTATGGTGCGAAAGCATCGCACCTTTCGGCAACCCTGTGGTTCCGGAGGTGTATTGGATATTGATGGGGTCGTCGAACTCCAACTCGGATTCGCGCTGGCGTAACTCATCAGGCGAGGTTGTCTGCCCGCGGCGAAGCAGGTCTTCCCAAGAGAACATTCCGGGTGTAACAGCGTCTCCAACGAAGACAATCGTTCGCAGATCCGGCAGATTTTCTGATTGGAGGTTGCCGGGAGCGGACGATCCTATTTCCGGGCAGATTTCGCGAAGAATGGAAACATAATTGGCATCGCGAAAACCGTCGATCATCAGCAAGGTCTGACATTCGGACTGCCGAAGGACATGGTTTAACTCAAATGCACGGTTCAAAGGATTTATATTGACGAGGATTGCGCCGATTTTCGCGGTAGCGAATTGCGTTATGACCCACTCTGATGAATTGGTTGACCAGATGCCGATCCGATCGCCCTTCTTGACGCCCAAGCTGAGAAAACCTCGCGCGGCAAGTTCTATTTCCGTTTTTAGCTGCCGATAGGTGAAGCGGCGCTTCTCATGTTTGACGACGAGAGCGTCTCGTTCGGGATAGTGTTCAGCAGTATCGTCCAGGACTTGCCCAATGCAGCGGCCGATCAATGTGGAGGTCGACGCGCCACAGACATAACTCGATTGCCCACGAGTGGCTTCTGTCGTCATCTGGTTCGCAACGGTAGAATGCTACTCGATAGCGAAACTGCGTTACAAGTCTCTGTCGTTTCTGTCTTCCGCGCGCCGCGCCGCGTGCACTTTCTGCTCCCAGAAAGACCACAGAGGCCCCGGGGCTTCGCTAGCCATGATTCGGTTGTGTTTAACGTTGGGAGACTTGGCGTTCCCTAAGCCACTTTGCGTGCATCAAGCGATCCGCAGCGTTCAACCAGCTTCCGGAACATGTCGGCCGCGGCCCGTTACCGGTCTGATGCCGCTCCCGGCAATCGTCGCAGTCTTCCCAGCCATTGCTTTCTGATTTCCGTGAACTGCGATCTCCTAGCTCATTTCCTCCTAGAATTAGCCAATTCTGAGCTGCACCTACGATCACCAGCAACTCGTGAACTCCGCCATGCTCTTCAACTTGAATCTCGGCGACGAGACTACGCGATGCGTTCGGTTGACATCGAGATCGGGACTCCCTTGGTAATGGAATCGAACACCGGTGAAAAATTGGGGCCAAGCGATGCGAGATCACGAAGCTCCTGATCAGTGACGTCTGCTTTGATCCTCAGCTTCAGTCGAATTTGCTGGTATCCCTTCCTCACGCTGGGGGCAAGCCCGAGAAACCCGCGCAGGTCCAGATCGCCCTCCAGAGAGGACTCAACCTGCTTGATGGCTATGCCGCGCGCTGCGGCGTGATAAACCATAGAGGTGGTAACACAGGAGGCCAGCGCATGCAGCAAGTGCTCGACTGGATTTGCTCCTATGTCGGTGCCAAGCAGAACATCGGGCTCGTCGGCTTCCAGACTAAACTCGGTCATATGCTGGGTCTCTTTTCCGCCCGCGGAGAATTGCTCTACTTTCGATCGGTTCTGTCCGCCGCCGATCCAGCGGTTCTGGATGCGGAACTTGAAGCGGCCAAGTTCCGGCTCGGCCTTGACAGCTTCGATGGTTTCCGTCAGCCGGGTCAGGTCCACGCCATTCACTGCGGTGATGAGTTTGGTCTGCATTGTTGTCGTTTTTCCTCGTCGTGATCTTGGAACATTCGTTCCGTGTCCTTACAAGAAGCACCCAAATTGCCAGCGTCGCGAATATGCTTAGTCTTTGTCGATCAGCAACTTCGACCCGGCAGCGAAGCCAGAATCACTGACGACTTTTCGCTACTCTCGAATTCTCGTGAACCTGATTCGTGATTCGTGGTAAGAGGTGGAATCGCCGAAAGCGACGCCAAGCCGCACTGCCATTTCTTGAGATAAACTGTGCGCAGGACGAGACAGATACTCTCGATCAGATCCGGATACGCACAGAAGCCACTGAGATTCGGTTTTCTAGTTGTTGCTTCTCGAGCTGTTACGCGCAGCCGCCTGAGTCTCAGTCTTGCAATGCAGCAACACCTCGGAAGTGTTTTGGGAAGATCGACCGTCCCACGAATCGTCGTCCTCCGGTAAACGCCCTGTGATGTGGCCGAGTTCGTGAAGCAATATCACAATTTGTGCCTCCGGAGTGTTCCCGGTGTAGTAAGAAACCGACAGCCGAAGATTGCCGCTAGGCCGAGCCAAGATTCCTCCGGTGTCCTGTTGCATGACAATCGAAGTACGGTTGAAGAACGCTCCGTTGGCATTTAGTAGAATGATGGAGTCTCGGCCCCCGCTCTCAAACGACTTGGCTCCCCAGGGGTGTTTGAAGAGCAGCCCACGATCAGGGTCTCGCTTGCCGTAAGTGTGCGAAGGCCCGCTCCTCTCCAACTCGAAGTGCAACGACCGGAACACTTCGGCGGGATCCGGATCAGATTCCTTGAACCAAGCCGTGCACGCATTACCCCGTTGCAGGATCTCAAGAACCTGTCCCCGTGCTCGCGCGATCTTGTCACCCTGTTTGCCCAAGGCCGACAGCTCCAGCACAACGCGCTCGTCGTGGTCTGGATTACTCTCTGAATGAGATGGACTCGACAGAAACAATACGCATGAAAGTGCGGCACCAGCGATCATTCGTTGGCGCGGCCCGAATAGCTGACGTCTCTTCCGCCAGCCGGGCACACGATTCGCCAATGTCTCGATGTCGCGGTTTTTCTCCGTGGACCGACCGCCATCCGTAGCGGCCGTCCGACTGAATCTGCAGTTCATTCCAGTTCCATACCTCTGCTCAACTGATCGAGGAGCCTTTGCCCCTGCCAAGGAATGCAACCAGGATGCCAATGCACGACGGCGCTTTTGCTGGATTTGCTTGCAATTTCGAGGGAAATGTTGCGGAACCGCTTACGATTTTTCGTTATTTACGATTTTTCGTGGCGAGTTTAGACGCCTAGATGGCGGCGGAATTCGGCCTCGGGCGCTGAATTCGCAAAGCTTTAATCCGCGACGAGAGAGTCGAGGGGGGGATGCCGAGCTTGCGGGCAGCGCCCTGAGCACCGGCAACCTTCCAGTTGGCCTGCTCCAAGGCACGAACCAGCGTCTCTTTTTCCAACCTGCGGAGTTCGTCCTTGGTGTGCAGCACGGGCTCGGCAGCTGCATGCATTCGCTGGCGAACAGGATGGAGGTTGTGAACCGGCAGAATTTCACGCAAGGGCAATCGGTCATCACGCGCGATGATAACCGCGCGCTCGATCACATTCTCCAGTTCGCGGACGGTTCCTGGCCAGTGATAAGAGCGCAGGCGCCTCAGACAGTCAGCGGTGAGATCGAGGGGAGGTTTCCCACTCCTTACGCAATAACGCTCGATAAATCGCCGCGCCAGAAGCTCCACATCGCCGCCGCGCTCGCGGAGCGGAGGAACAGCAATGGGGAAAACGTGCAGGCGGTAGAACAAATCCTCCCGGAACTTCCCTGCGTTGACGTCGGCGGACAAATCTCGATTCGTAGCTGCGATCACTCGCACGTCGACCTTGCGAGTTTGCGAGCTGCCGACCGGTTCGAATTCGCCTTCTTGAAGAACACGCAGTAGCTTGGGCTGGAGCTCGAGCGGAAGTTCGCCCACTTCATCGAGGAAGATAGTTCCCCCGTGCGCCAGCTCGAATCTGCCGGCCCTGCGAGTGGCGGCGCCGGTGAAGGCGCCTCGCTCGTGGCCGAAAAACTCGCTTTCACACAATGCCGCGGGAATAGCTGCACAGTTGACCCGGACAAAGGGCCGCGCGGCACGTTCGCTGACTTGATGAATGGCCCTCGCAACGAGCTCCTTGCCCGTGCCGGTTTCACCGGTGATGAGCACGGTCGCCGGAGTTGGCGCAACCTGGCAAACTGAGTCAACGACTGCCCGGATCGGCTGGCTGTTGCCAATGATCTCCCCGCTATTCTGGTGCTCCGCAATTTCGCTGAGCAGATACGCGGTTTCTTGCTCGAGTTCGCGCAGGCGGTTCTCTGCTGCGAGCTGGTCCTGTACATTGCGCAGAATGAGGCTGTACCGGCAGCATCTCTGGATATTAAAACGGGAAACACTCGCTTCGGCTGCGAATGTCGAAGCGTCCGAGCGGACGGCGTCGAGTCCCCCGGGCACCCACGCGAATTGCCGGCTCTGTGAATCCAGCTTTCGCGCAATATCGCCCAACTTCTGAGCGCTCGCAGGCGTGAGCAATGCCATTAATTCGCGATTCACCAGCTCCGCGGCTGTAAAACCGAAGACTGAAGCAGCGGATGAGTTCGCGCGCTGGATCCGGAATTGATCGTCCATCTCAAAGATGGCGTCCATGGCGCTCTCGAAAACTCCGCTGAAGCGCATCTCGCTCTCGCGAATCCCGGATTCGGCGCGAACCCGATTGAGCTCCGCTGCGGCCCGGTCCGCAAATATGCGGAATACCGACTCGAGATCTGGCGGCAGTTCGAGATATTTGGTGTCCAGGGCGGAGAGGTGTCCAAAAACCGTGCCATCCGACTTGAGCAAAGGAACCCCTGCATAACTTACGGCATTGAATGTCGTCAGGTCCGCGTCGTTTGGGAAGAGTTCGATGATGCGTTCGGGGTAGTGAACAAGCCGCGCCTCCTCGACAACGACTTCGCATGGGGTGCCCGCAATGTTGTATTCGTATTCGGGGATGTATTGGCCGTTCATCCAGAATGCCAGCGAGCGCAGAACGTTGCGCTCCGGCAGATATTCGGTGACCCAGACGCCGGCGACATCCATGGCCAGTGCGACTGAACGCACCAAGGCCCGGAGGAATTCCTGACCCGTGTGAGAGGACGTGCCTTCAAGAAGATAGCGGATCAGTGCTTCTGACCGGCTCTGCACGGAGGTTGTCATCATACCCAAGTCTCTTTGACGCGCTGTCGAAACATCTGTGAGCCGACACGCTCGTAAACAACGGTAAGACTTGTTCCCCTGGGTCGTGGATACACGAAGGTCTTAGGCGGATTCCCGGTCACTCAAGTCGACCTACAGAGAGCCATTTTGGACCCCGCGAATGCCTGGTTTTATTCCACCCCAACAATCTTGTTAGGTTCATCCCGTCCAGATTGGAGTGCCGCGAGCTCAATGCGCGTTGGCGAACCGCTTGCCAGGGAATCCAGGCAAAACGGTTCGCCAAGTTGCGATGGGCCAGGCGTTGCCGGGCAATTGCGGGGTCGTGCGTGCCCGCTCGGTATTTATTTCTCCCGTGTTTCGTGGTTTTGCACTTCCACTTTCACGCGCATCCAGGGATGAATGCAGCACTGAAAATAGTGGTCGCCGTTCGACAGATTACCGACCAGGAACTGGCTGCCTTGAAGGATGCGGGTGCGTGCGACGGCGACGTTCTTGAAGCCTTCAGAACATTCGGAAATGGTCGGCTCTCCATTGTTGAGGCCGTCGATGAAGCCACCGCCGAAGTGCTTAACCTCTGTGAAGGTGTGAGGCTCGCCACCCTCGTTGGCTACGACGATCGGCGTGCCCTGCTGGACCCTGAGAGTGTCCGGTTCGAAGTCCCAGCCTGGATTGGGAGTGCCCTTGCCAGCGTCATCGAATAGTTTTTGGAGAGTCGTGAAAGCTCCAATGGTGATGTTCTTGCAAAAATCAGGGCCGAGGCCGGGATTTTCTTTAGCCTTGGGATCGGCGTTGAAGGTGGTTGGATCACATTCGTCCAGAGCCACGATTTGTACGGGAGTAGGCGGATTGTTTTGCGCAGCGCCCTTCAGGGGACAAATGAGAAGAGCGGCGATCATGCTTAGCGTGTACCAGTTCATATTCTGTTTTGTTGATTCGCGAGAATTACTACCATTCATTGTCTTTTCTCTCCACTTTGATGGATTTTGCTGCCGTTCAAGACTACGACCAGAGCCTTTGGTTCCTGCGATGGTGAAGGGCACGCAGGGGGCCAGCTCTGGGATTTTCGTTAGTCCTTGAGTTTCAGCAATTTGGCTCAACAGGATATGTGAAGTAACTCACGACTTCTCGCTACTTTCGAGATCTCGTGAGGCGAAGTCGCGAGGCAGAGAGGGGCGATGTAAGCCGGGGCTGTTGCTGCCGATTTGCCTGGGATGGCAGGTGTTGATAGGGCTTGAGAGCTGATAAACCTTGGATCGAATGGCATTTGATTTGCGAGGATGCCTCTGTTGGGCTTATGCGGATAAGAGAAAAATAGGTGGATGCAGGTAGCAACGGGAAATCCGGTTCGGTGCGCTCACGATCACCGATCGCCGACAAGAGCATGTTCAAAAGTCCAGCGAGGCAGGCGGTGGATGTATGAAACAGGGCTTTATCGAGGAATGACATGGGTTCGGTGCAGGACTGACGGACCACAGAAGGAACCCGAAAGAAGGGAATTTCCATAACACAAATAGAGTTAAGAGAAGTTTGATGAACGGATTCTAGGATTGTCACCCAGGAAGTAAATAAGTTAGTGATGAAGAGCAATTTGCCGAAGTGGGTCGATTGATATACATTACGGACTAGTTGAGTGAATAATTTTAGTCCGAAGAATTCGAATTGTGAAACGAAAAGAGGAACGGCACAATTCGTGCAACGGCGAAATAAAGAAAGAAATTCGGAACACGTGTGGGGCGCGATGAAGGTGAAGGGCAGAAACTCTGGCGTCAGAACTAAGAAACCGGTCAAATCGCTTTTGAAAGCGCTCAGGGTGCTGGACACGCTGGGCGATTGTCCGGGAGGACTGGGGATCACGGATCTGAGCACTGCGCTGAAAGCGCCAAAGAGCACAGTGCATCGGCTGGTGTCTACGCTGGAGGCGGCCAGATACGTGATTTTTGATCCTCCGACCTCAAAATACAGCCTGGGAAACCGCGTGGCTAAGCTGGGAGAGCAACTTAATCATCAATCTTCCCTGCTGACGTTTGCGATGCCGATGCTGGAACAGCTTACGCGAGAATGTCACGAAGCAAGCCACCTGGCGATTATGCAAGGAACTGAAGTCGTCTATGTGTCGCATGAGGAGAGTAAGGAGCCTATTAGGATCAGTTTTGGAATGGGACATAGGGCCCCGGCACACTGCACGGCGCTGGGCAAAGCGTTTCTGGCGGAACTCACTGACAGCGACATTTTGATGCTTTACAAAAATCAAAGAAAGCTCGACCGGCTTACTTCGCGCACAAAAACTTCGTTGAGAGACCTTCTGGCCGAAATCGCGATGGTGCGAAGGGAAGGGATCGCTTACGACAACGAGGAGTACATGACCGGGCTGCGCTGCATGGCGGCACCGATACGTGACTTTTCGTCGCGGATCGTAGCGGCGACTAGCCTCTCGATGTTTAAGCACAAAATGACGGCCGCGCGGAGAGCATTTTTCAAGGAAGCGCTGCTTCGGGCAAGCGCGGAGTTGTCTGAAAAGCTCGGATTCCTTCCAGCGTCCAAAGCTAACCGGCTCTAAGTTCTGTCCGCCTCGAATTCCGGCAAGGCGCGAGGAACTCCCGCTCAAGCTCCCAGTAGACAAGGCATGCAAAATTCAGGCTGGGCCCCTTTTACGGCCGGCAAAACAATGACGGGCACTTCGCAGGAAATAGGGGCGGCTTAACCAGCTGTTCCGCAATGCGGAATGATGTTCCAATAAAAATCTTGACACTCAGTGCCGCTGGTGTTAGCAAACTACATCACGCGCAAACGGAACAGCGTTCCATTTGTGACCTAGTCGTGCCGGGGTCGTCATGTTTTGCGAAATAGGGAGGTGTTACTTGAAGTTTCGAAACCACGCTGCTTTATTTTTTGTTCTTCTTCTCGTACTGATTTCATTCTCACGTAATTTCTTGGCATGGGGACAAACAGCCGCCACGGGGCAGATCGTCGGAACGGTTACTGACCCATCCAAAGCAACAGTCGGTCAGGCCACTATTACGGTGACGAACGAAGCCACCGGAATCAGTCGAACGGTCAAGAGCAATGCTGACGGCGATTATGTAGTGCCCCTACTGACGCCGGGCTCGTATTCAGTTACGGTGGAGGCGACAGGATTCAAGACTCAGACAACTGAAAACATTCTTGTGCAAGTCGCGAGCACGGCCACGGTGAACATTCGCCTGCAGCTTGGCGGATCCGCCGAGAAAGTGGTCGTGGAAGCCTCCGCAGAGATTCTTCAGACCGATAGCTCCGCGAACGGCGGCACAGTAAACGACAAGACGGTTCCTGCTTTGCCTCTTAGCAGCCGAAACTACACGCAGATCCTGGATCTATCGCCGGGAGTCTCGGGTTCCGTGCCGAACGCGGCGAGCTTGGGAAAGAACTCCGTGGATGTGTTTGTCAACGGCGGTCGAATCATGGACAACAGTTACCAGATGGATGGGCAAGACGCGGGCAATATGGAGACTCAGGGCACCGGAAGCATCTTGTCGATCGGAGGAATCTCGATTCCCAACCCGGATGCGATCCAAGAGTTCAAGGTGCAGACCAGTTTGTACGACGCATCGTACGGGCGCGGGGCAGGTGGAAACGTGAATGTCGTGACCAAATCGGGCAGCGATCGCCTCCATGGCGCGCTTTTTGAATTTCTTCGGAACGATATTTTCAACGCGAATGATTTTTTCCTGAACCTGAACGGCGTGCCACGGCCTCCCCTCAAGCAGAATCAATTTGGCGGAACGATTGGCGGGCACATCATAAAGAGCAAGCTTTTCTATTTTGGTTCGTATCAGGGAACGAGACAGATCAATGGGGTGAGCTCGAACTCTGTGGCCACCGCAATTTTGGCGGGCTTGACGGACGACCGTTCCGCTCCCGGCATCGCGAGACTGTTCGGTGGTCTGCAGGGTGCTAATGGCGGAACAATTGCGCCCGATGGGTCGAATATCAATCCAGTGGCATTAAAACTGCTCAATCTCAAGGTAGCTGGCGGGAGCTTTCTCATTCCTACTCCACAAAAGATTACTGGAGCGGACTCGCAAGGAGGTCCGCAGGGGCAATCGTCATTCAGTATTCCGTCCAAATTTAACGAGGACCAGTACATCGTAAACGTGGACTACGCCCCGAGCAACAAACAAACGATTTCGGAGAAGTTTTTCTACGCAAAGTCGCCGGAAGTTTTGGCGTTTACGTCTTCGAATGTTCCCGGTTCGGGCACGAATGACCTGTTCAAAAACTGGAATGGCAACATCAAAGATACTTATGTGATTACGCCGACTCTTATCAACGAGTTCAGTGTTGCGTACCATCGCTATTACGGCAGAGTAACCAGTCAGAATCAGATCACAAATGAATCCATCGGGCTGACGCCTGGGTGCACCAGCCTGTTCATGCCAATCATGGTCATCGGTTCGATGGAGCTGAGCGGCAACTTCAACGATGGTCAATTTACGGCACCGACAGCGTGGGCGGCGCAGGATCAGATTTCATGGACGCACGGAAAGCACAATTTTCGCGCGGGCTTTGGTTGGGAAAGGGACATTGCCGATTCGGCGGATCAAGAAGTAACGCGCGGCGATATCTCGTTCTTGAGCTTTGAGGACTTCCTCCTCGGAATGAGCGCGGCGCAGAATGGCGGAAAATTGAGCAACATCAACGTATCGGATGATCTTTGCGGGGACACAACCAGAGCATTTCACGTGGGGAGCTTGTACAGTTTTGCTCAGGACGACATCAAGGTGAATTCGCACCTGACCGTCAACGTCGGGCTGCGCTGGGAAGGTCTGGGCCAGACTTCTGATGGAAAAGGGAAACTTGTGGATTTCTGGCCGTCAGCGGCTTCTAACGATTTGGCGAACAAACCATTCTCAGGTTTCGTCGCTGCTTCGAACTTTCCCGGCACTTTGCCGGCCGGAATTATGCGAAATACGAACCCGACGTTCGCAGCCAATGCCTGGGCCTTGAACAATTTTGGGCCGAGGCTCGGATTTGCGTGGACGCCGCCTCGGTTCAATGACAAGCTCGTCGTGCGCGGTGGATATGGAATTTACTACACCCATCCGCCGGTGAATGACGCGTTTCAGCTAATCGTCAATCCGCCATTCTTCTCAAGGCAGACAAACGTTGGAGCATTGAACGCGTTGGCCACTTTGCAGGTCCCTTTCAATCCTCCCTCGAACGAAGTATTTCCCAACTTCGTTCAGCGCACTCCGAATACAGCGCTTACGATCAATTCCATCAGCCCCGACTGGAAACCACCGATAACGCAGCAATATAACCTGGGCATTCAATACGCCTTGAACAGCACGACTTCAATCCAGATCGGTTATGTAGGAACGAAGAGCCATCGGATCGAAACGACCAACCAAATCAATCAAGCGGAACTAGCCAGTGCTGCGAACCCGGTCAACGGGATCATCACGAACACATTTGAAAATGCGGCCCAACGCGTGCCGATTCTTGGGATTGCGCCCAGCGGCTTAAACCAGGCGCAATGGACTGGAATTTCGAACTTCAACAGTTTGCAGGCAAATCTGCAAAAGAGATTTAGCCACGGAATTCAATTCGGGCTCGCCTATACCTATGGCAAGACGCTGACCGACGTAACAGGCGTTGGCACTTTCCCGCTCGGCGGAGGCGCTTACAACGACCAATTGAATCCGATGAATGGTTACGGCCCCGCCGATTTTGACACTCGGCACCGCTTCGTAGCGAACTATCTATGGGATTTGCCGAACTTTCATCATAACGAGGGAGTCGAGGGCAAAATGCTCAGTGGATGGGGAGTGTCGGGAGTGATCGTTGTGCAGTCGGGACCCGCGCTGACGTTTACGGATCCGGCTGCAGGCAGTATCTACGGTCTTGCCGGTGCCTTCGGCACATTTGGGGCGACACTCTGTCCCGGCCAAACGGCAGCCAACATCCTGACTTCTGGTCCGGTGCAGGCGAATCTGAATAATTTTTTCAACGCAAACGTATTCTGCACACCTCCGCAAATTGGTGATGGCACCGGGTTCGGCACGCTGGGTCGCGGTATCGTATATGGTCCCGGCCAGCACAATATGGACATGTCCATATTTAAGGACACGAAAGTCGGAGGATTGAGCGAGGCCGGAACCATTCAGTTCCGGGCCGAGTTCTTTAATACTTTCAATACGCCGCAGTTCGCGAGCCAGACGACAACTCAATTTTCGACGGCGATTACTCAATTGCACGCACCGAGCTTTGGGCAGATTACGGCAACCACGGTGTCGCCACGCATTATCCAATTCGGCCTCAAATACACGTTTTAGTGATAACGATTGGATTAGTGGTGTACCGAGGAGGGGAGCGACAACACGTCGTTCCCCCTTTTGTGAAAACGGAGCTGCGATGCACAAAATATTGGCTGGAGTGCTTCTTCTCAGCGCGTTAGGAACCGCACTGGCAGCGCAGCAGAAGCCAACACTCTCTACGGTCACGAAGAGTTTCGTCACCGTGGATGCGCCGGTGACGGCTCTGGTACATGTCCGCGTCATCGACGGAACGGGGTCTCCGGCCGAGGCGGATCAAACGATCCTCATTGAGAATGGCATGATTCGGGAGATTGGAGCGGCTGGTTCCGTCTCGATCCCGTCCCATGCGCGCGTGCTCGATTTGACTGGACGCTCGGTAATTCCTGGCCTGGTCGGGATGCACGATCACTTGTTCTATCCAACGGCGTCGGGACAGGCGCCAGTGGACGGTGCGCCCGCGCTTTACGGCGAAATGGGATTTAGCTTCCCACGGCTATATCTTGCGGGCGGCGTGACCTCCATTCGGACTGCAGGCAGCCTCGAACCATACACGGACCTGGCCATCAAGAAAATGGTCGACACGGGCAAGATCCCTGGGCCGAAAATTCACGTCACAGGCCCCTATCTCGAGGGAGTGGGATCGTATACACCGCAATTGCACGAACTGAACGGGTCGGAGGATGCCGTGCGGTTGGTGAATTACTGGATCGATGAAGGGGCAACGTCGTTTAAGGCATACATGCACATCACACGAGCCGAATTGGGAGCGGCAATCAAGGCGGCGCACGCGCGGGGGATCAAGGTCACGGGCCACTTGTGTTCCGTGGGATTCAGCGAAGCCGCGGATCTGGGAATCGACGACCTGGAACACGGCTTGGTGGTGGATCAAGAATTCAATCCCAACAAGCAGCCGGATGTGTGCCCTGCTGATGCGGACAACCACCCGAGCATGGAAAAGGTCGAGGTGAAGGGCGAAGCAGTCCAAGCAGTTATACGTAAGCTGGTGCAGCACCATGTGGCGATTACTTCGACGCTGGTGATCTTCGAGACGTTTGCGCCTAATCGGCCTCCAATTCAAAACCGCGTGATGGAGGCGCTTTCCTCGCCTTCGAGAACGGATTACCTCATGGTTCGGACAAAGATTGCAGGAGACAAAGGCGCCAGCGACAATCTATTGAAGAAGGAGATGGAGTTCGAGCACGACTTTGTGAAGGCCGGCGGCTTGCTTTTGTCCGGGGAAGATCCGACCGGTTATGGAGGAGCGCTGGCGGGGTTCGGGGATCAAAGGCAAGTGGAGCTGTTGGTGGAAGCGGGTTTTTCTCCGCTCGAAGCAATTCACATCGCGACGCAAAACGGTGCGGAATTCCTGGGCGAAGCTGGCCGTATTGGTACATTGAAGCCGGGGAAAATCGCCGACCTGGTGGTGATCAACGGGAACCCCAGCGAGGAGATTGAAGACATCGAAAATGTTGAGCTTGTCTTCAAGGATGGGATTGGATATGACTCGCAGAAGCTGATCGAGTCCGTTCGTGGAGCGGTAGGGTTGCACTAAGCGCGAAGCCCCCGCCTGACGGGCGACCTCGGGTTGATTTCAAGCTTCCACAATATGCTGTGCCGGGCAGATAGGCCTGCATTTTGCTATCTGTCCCAGCGAAGGGAAGGATCTCGATATTTGGCTTCACACCGCAACGATTTGAATTCCGGCGAAGCGATTACAAGCAGTCTTTAAGTATGAGGATAAGAGAGAGTTCACAACAAGTAAGCTGTCGCGACGCCTAGTGCTTGAGATTTATTTTTCGCGACTAGGCCTCTATTGAATCCTCCTTGCGACCTCCTTTTGTTGCTCGGCAATCGGTCGGGCGGGTCATGTTGTCTCAGACCGGGTTCAAAAAAATCAATCATTTCGCCTAATTGTAAAGGACAAGGTTGTTAAAACCCGTGCACTTGCATAATGCCCCCAAATCATACTCCCTCCTCGTTCCACCACGTAGCCAAATGGGGGATTTGAACGTTTCTAACGTTTCGAGCGTGTCATCCAATGA
The DNA here is from genome assembly GCA_041486245.1 of Candidatus Acidiferrum sp. Taxonomy (GTDB): domain Bacteria; phylum Acidobacteriota; class Terriglobia; order Acidiferrales; family UBA7541; genus Acidiferrum. Next base: position 27,495 of record JBGPLB010000012.1, on the reverse strand, counting down.
ATAACTGACGTGTTTCCAGTGCCTAGGCGGTGTTCGACTCCATTCCGGGCACCATTTCTTCCGCTTCAGTTTGCATTGGTTGAGGCTGGACGCTACCTCGCGACGACTGGACTCCATAGACCTGTGTTTGAACACTTCATTGGCGGTGCTTACGCCTGGATCCCGACCAAACCCAAAGTGGAACCCGTCACGCCAGGGCGTGATGTCCATCACAGACCCAGCCCTGATGTAGCTACGAGAATCGAGCCCGGCTGTAATTGTGTCTGCTAAATTCTCCACATTCGGACCTTCTTTACGAGCTTCTTGCCGCCAAACTCGATGCAAGACCGGGCGCGTGCTGGGTCTTCGCAAAGGTAGGATTCATGCGTAGAACCCTTGTCCTGCTGGTGCTGCTTACGCCTCCGGTTTCCCTCGTTGCTCAATCACACTCCCCCCAGTCTGCCGAGTACTGCGGTGATTGCCACCGTGAAATTTACGACGGCTGGAGACAATCTGTGCATGCCAAAGCGATGGAAAGCCGGCTCTTTCAGGACGCGCTGAAGCTAGCAGCCTCCGACCTTGGTAGCGACACCCGCAAAGTTTGTTTGCGTTGTCATTCTCCTGTGGGCGTGCTCACCGCTGACCTTGCGCTCACGCGCAAGGTCAGCTGGGAGGGCATTACCTGTGACTACTGCCATTCCATCCGCGACGTCACCACGACAGCTACAAATCCAGTAGCTCGCGTAGAATTCACCGGGGTTAAAAGCGGGCCTTATGCGGACGTAGTGTCTCCGGCTCACGGCACAGCCTTCTCAAACGTTCATACAACTTCGCTGGTCTGTATCTCCTGCCATGAGTACAAGAATACGCTAGGATTTCCCGTGCTTACGACCTATTCCGAATGGAAAGTTAGCCCCTATTCAAAAGCGGGACAGCAGTGCCAGTCATGTCATATGTTCGCAGCCAAGGGTGATGTTGTCGATCCGCGGGTCAAAACCGTTGCGGAGAAGAGCATCAACCTCCATCAGATGCCTGGCAGCCATTCCGTCGAACAGCTCAACAGGGCCATTCGTGGCCAGATGAGCGCGGTTCGTGAAGGAGATCACATCCAAGTGACCGTGAAGCTAACGAATGCAGGAGCTGGCCATTATGTACCCACGGGTTCGCCCATGCGGCAACTCATACTCCAAGTCCGGCTGGAACCCTATGGTGGCGGCCAGTCATTTCGTGAAGAACGCAGGTATGCGCGCACAGTTGTCGATCAGAAAGGTGCAGTATTGGACCGCGAACATCTTGCATTCGTCAAAGCCGCCAAGGTTGTGAAAGACACACGACTGGCCCCTAAGGAAACTCGCACCGAAACTTTTACATTTGACTTAGCTTCTGGTAAGCGTGCCAGGCTTGAGGCTATCCTTCTTTATTATTATTCCCCCATGGCAAGCACGGAAGCACAGCAAGAGGTCCGATTCCTATCTATGTCTCAGATCGTCTACTGAACAGGGCGGGCGATTGAGCTCCCAAGTCCCGCGCGATTCTGCTTGAAGACCTCACTCACTCCGGAGAAGAAAATGCCGATGGAGGAAAAAGTGAAGGTTCGCCTGTCAAGAGCTTGTGGCGTATGCTCTACGGTAAAGCTTAAAGTAGACGAGTTCCGTCATAACACAAGGGTCTCGAACCGATCATGAGCAATTTACGCGTTTCCCATACCTACGCTCGGTTCGACTCCCACTTGGGCACCATTAGTGTTCCAACTCCGTAATGCGGATCGCACTAGTGGGTTAGACCCTCGCGCTCCGGGTGTAGTTCGAACAAGATTTCGTGCCGCTCAAGTCGAGAGGCGGGCATCGTGGCGAGCGCTTGATGGCCAGCTCCCAATAGCGGCGCGTCCTCATTCAAGACGATAGAGATCGGGATGTTCGAGAGCACAGCGCTTAGCCTTCCTTTATCCGCGAATGACCTGCAGAAGCTGCTCTGCTGCAATTTCGAAAGTATTTTGAGAACGATTCCGCCCGCAAAGTATACGCCGCCATACGCGAGGACCCGCAGCGCCAGATTCCCGGCCTCGGCACCAAACGCGTCGATCCACCAATCCAGCACTTCGACGCAGACTGGACATGTCTCTGACAGTGCGTTCTGCGTGATTTCACAGGCAGAGGCGGCTTCCGGTTCGTGAAACGTGGGATGAACAACGGCGGGGTCGAGGAATTCATGCAGCTTCCGAAAACCCCGTCCGGAAAATATTTCTTCGCATGAAACTCGTGGCAGACGGGTTTTCAGAAATTGCAGAAGCTGAATTTCGCGATAAGTCCGCGGGGCAAAATCGGCTGAACCACCTTCGGAGGGAGAAGCGCGGTGCTGGTGGCCATCCCAGATGATCATGGCCTCGCCAAGGCCTGTGCCCGAGGCGATCAACGCCTGGTTTCCATTGAATTGGGGAGCGCCAGGGTTTAAGACCAGAAAATCCTGTGGAGAGAGGTGCGCCAAACCATACGCAGTGGCTACCAGATCATTGATCAAAACCAATTGATCGGGATGAAGGGATAGTCTGTCCGCCAATGCGGAAGCAGTGAGTTCCCAGGGGATATTGTTCGAAACTAATCGGCCCTCCACCATGGCCCCGGCAACACCAAATCCCGCGGCGGCAACCTTCCCCTTGAGGGTCGTACCGCTATCCGCTTCGCATTCTTGGAAGAACCTCCCGGTCAATTCCTCGAGGCTGGCAAATTCACCCGTAGCGTAACGGCGCTGAGCGACAAGATGCAAAGAAGGTCCGCCCTCTTCAAACAGGGCAAGATTGCACTTAGTACCGCCAATGTCTCCCGCGAGAATCATTCCGCCCTTTCGGCGGCCACCAACTCATCAGCAAACCGGCTGGGTGGCCGTGAGCTACCAATTGACTTCAACTTAATTACTTAAAAAGAGCCTAACATGCCGGTCGCGCGCGGCGCTCCTCGAACTTTCGTCTTACCGGAAACGCCGGATCACCAAATTGTGACGGTCGGAACGGTAGAAACCCAGAACATACAAGACCGCCTTACCGTTGGTGGAAAAAATGACCTGACGGATTCGCAGAAGCGGCTCTCGCCGCGGCACATCCAGAAGATCTGCCGTACGGGGGTCCGCTGCGGTCGCGTCTACCTCTTCGTCCGCATATCCGATTTCAATCTTGTAATCACGCTCGAGGATGCCGAACAGCGATTCCCTCTGGAGCGGAGTTGAGAGCAAACCAGGAAACTGGGTTGCAGAAAGGTAGCAGGTCTCGAGCGCAAAGGGCTCTCCTGCGGCGTGTCTCAAGCGCTCCAGTTTAATGACGCCGCTTTTCGGAGAAAGAGAGAGCCGGGCGTTAGCCTCCTGTTCGTCATCGATAATCTTTGCGAAGAGCACTTTTGAGGCTGCCGTCATGCTGCGGCTGGCCATTTGCTCTGTGTAGCTCATCAGCTTGTTGAAGTGAATCTTCGGGGCTGAGACAAACGTGCCGATCCCTCGCCGGCGCTCCACGACTCCTTCTCGCTCGAGCGAGGCCAGGGCGTGACGCGCGGTCATCAAACTGACTTGGTGAATCTTGGCTAAGTCGCGTTCCGAGGGTACTGCGTCCCCAGTGCGCAAGTCCCCGGCCTCGATCCGCTTCCGGAGACTGCCTTGAATTCTCTGGTAGGCAGGCAACCCATTGCTTCTATTTTTAGTAGGCATTCCCGCTCCTGGAATTTACGAACAGCCTACAACGAATCATCGAAATCTTGCAGGCTCCGTATCATGGAAAAACGGGAACCCGTGTCTTTCGTTGAATTTCCGTGTTCCAGTCCCGCGCCCTCGCATGCAAATCGCGCGTCCGGGTCGGCAGGCGCAAAAAAATCTGCGTGGGACATATAGCCAGGAGTGTACGCAGCGTCTGCCGGGTGCGACACAGCGATATAGAGCACGGAACCAAGCTGCTATACATCACCACAACCGACTGCTATACGTCCCTATATCCATAATCCTTATAAAACATTATTTTTCGCTTGACAAGCATAAAGTCGTGCTATATAGCTATGCGGCATTCGGCCATATAGCTCATCCGGGGTGCTGATTGCCAACGAGGAATTGCCTGACAGTTGAGGCGAGGCTAATGAATGGCCGGAGTCTCGCTTTGGAGGAATTGACATGAGAAAACTGCAGTCTGTGGGGTTGAGTATTTTGTGCGTGATGCTGCTTGCGCTTCTGTGCGGCGCGAATGCGGCATGGGCTCAGGACGTGACCGCAACAATTACAGGAACCATTACCGATCCAAGCGGTGCGCCTATTGTCGGCGCCACCGTGACGGCCCACGATACCGATCGTGGAACCGCCTGGACCTCTGTGACGAACGAGGCCGGCATCTACAATATTATTCGTGTTCCCGTCGGAAACTATGATCTCAAAGTGGAAGCGAACGGATTTCAGACGGCGCTTCATGCGTCCTTCACACTCGTCCTCAACCAGACAGCGCGCATCGACGTGGCCATGACCATCGGCGCGGTTTCCGCCACAGTGGAGGTCACTGGTGCGGCCCCGCTTCTCCAAACGCAGAGCACTGAAGTCAGCACGCTCATAGATTCCAACACGGTTACTTCACTACCGCTGGCCGCGCGTAACTACGTTCAGTTGACGCTGTTGTCTCCGGGCGCAACCCATGTCGATCCAACTTCTTTGCAGTATCCGCAGAATATGATCGGGGCGGGCCGACCGTATATCAACGGGAACCGCGAGCAAGCCAATGAATTTCTACTTGATGGGATCCTCAACGGCGAGAGCAAGAACAACGAAATTGGCTACACTCCCAGCGTGGATGCCATCCAGGAATTCAACTTGATCACGCAGAACGCTTCAGCCGAATTTGGCAACTACCAGGGCGGCGTCGTCAGCGCCTCAATCAAGTCGGGGACGAACAGCTTTCACGGCGACGTTTTCGAATTTTTCCGCAATGATACCCTCAACAGCAATCAGTGGGCAAATACCTGGACAAAAGGTCTTACCAGTTTCGCTAAACTTCTAGGACACAACGCAGATGGCTCTACCACCATCCCCGAAATGCGTTACAACGTCTTCGGCGGCACCATCGGCGGACCGATCCTGAAAGACAAGCTGTTTTTCTTCACCGATTATCAAGGGCAGCGTCTGGTTAACGCTGGAGCGACTGGCTCGCAACTCTTAACCTCGAAGGAGCGTGCCGGGGACTTCGGTCAGATCTGCACTGCTTTTGGCGGATCTTTTGACGCTTCCGGGAATTGCATCAATGGCGCGGGAACATCGGGGATTCAGCTCGTGGACCCGCTCCATGGAAACGCCAAAATTCCTTTCAATAATTTTGCTAACACTCCTGATTCTATCAGCCCTGTTGCTCAGGCTTTGTTCAATTCCAAGAACTATCCTCTACCGCAGATCGATAGCGTCACTTCTAACAATTATTTTTATAATAGCGGGAATCGGCTCGACAACGATCAGGGCGACCTGAAGATCGATTACGTCATGTCCGCTAAGGATCGCATCTTCTTCCGTTGGTCCCAGATGAGCTTGCGAAATCCCGCTTTTACGGGCCTCCCGGTCGCCGCAGCTGGCAGCGGCGCCAATATCGATGAGCCCGTCAGAAACGCTGCTCTCAACTGGACGCACAGTTTCGGCCGCAATCTGGTGAACGAGGCGCGCATCGGCTTCAGCGCTGTCCACTTCACTCAGACAGGAACCTCGACCGACGTGCTAGGTAAATTCGGCGTGGCTCTGGGCATCTCAGGCGCCAATGACCTTGCTCCGGGGTTGTTGAATCTGCAAATCGGAGGCACTGGCGTTGGAAGCAGCGCCTCTCTTGGAAACATCGGCGCCGTGCAGATATTCCACACTACCGAAGGGCAGGTGGAAGATAACGTCATCTACAGCCGTGGTCGCCACACCATCAAGTCTGGTTTCCAGTATTGGCGCGAACGCCAGAACTACGACTACGGTGGCAACAATGGTCAGCTGGGTGCACTTAGCATCAGCAGTCTGACTGGAGAAGGAGTTGCGGATTTCTGGCTCGGCAATGTGGGCGGCGGCTTCCGCGATGGCAATACCAACACACTTTTCGGCCTTCGCGGCAATGTCTTTAGTTTCTATGTCCAGGACGACTGGCGAATCACGCCGACCCTCACTCTAAACCTCGGGGGGCGCTTCGAGGACCACACGCCTTTTTATGAAATCAAAGACCGTATGGTCAACTTTGACCTCTACACCGGCGCTATAGAATTGCCCGGCCAAGGAGGCCACAATAGGGCACTGTACAACAATTACTTGGGCCGTGGTGATTGGCTGCCTCGCATTGGACTTGCTTGGTCACCCGCAGCATTAGGAGGCAAGTTCGTGGTTCGCGCTGGTTACGCCATCTCCGAGTATATGGAAGGGAGCGGGGCCAACGAGGCGCTCACGCAAAACCCGCCGTTCTTCGGTGCAACAGAGGCTGCTCCGGCCGGAACGGTCAATATCGGCGCGGGGTTTGGCCCCTCGATACCACCCTGCGCTGCCATCAATTTCGCATGCTATGCAGGCAACAGACTCAGGGTGACCGACCCGAATTTCCGGCCAGCACTGGCTCAGCAGTGGAATCTCACACTGCAGTATCAGCTCAGCAACTCGTTGACCGCCCAGATCGGCTATGTCGGCCAACACGGTACGCACTTGCTGAACTTTGAGCAAATTAAGCAGCTCGAGGGGCTCAACGCTGCTGGCAAAATTGCGAAACCCGGTGAATTGATTGTTAAAACAGTTCCAGGTCCGTTTCTCGGGGGCGGAACACCAGGCTCGCTCTATCTGACGGGCAACATCGCCGGGACAAATCGGTCCGACGCCAGCCAGCGCTACGACGCGCTGCAAGCAGTTCTGCAAAAACGGATGGCCAGAGGCCTGCAAGCTCAGGTGGCCTACACTTATTCAAAGTGCCTCAGCAATTCGCCAGGTTACTTCGGTACCGGTTGGGGCAGCAGTCGGGCCATGAGCTCCGGCGGTCAACCAGGCTGGCAGAATATCTATGACCCTCGCTCTGATTGGGGCCCCTGCTACTTTGATCAGAAACAAATCCTTAGTAGCTACGTGACCTACCAGCTTCCTATTGGCCGAGGCAAGCAGTTTGGCCGTGACCTCAGTCCGGTTCTTAACCAGATCGTGGGCAACTGGGAAATCGGAGGAATCATCACCCTCCATACTGGCAACGCTCTGACTCTAAATGAATTCGGAGGATGGGGGGCATTCAATGGCGACGCTTCCGGAACCAATGGAATCGGCAATTACTTCTTAAGCGAACGGCCGAGCTGCAGCGGTCCGCTTCGCAAGGTGGACAAATTTGTGCCAGCTGACCCTGCCACACAGACACCAGCGTATATCCAATGGTTTGACACCAGCGTAGTTTCTCATGCTGCACCAAGTACCTTCGGAACATGCTCTGTGGGCAACGGCCGCGGTCCCGGCCTCGCCGAGCTGGATTTCAGCCTTCACAAAGAGTTCCCCCTCACCGAGAAGAAGCGCTTGGAGTTTCGATTGGAAGCCATAAACGCTTTCAATCGTCATCTCTTGACTTTCTCGGGTGGCCCGGCAGGTGGGTCGTTCGATCCGGGGACGCCTGTGATAGGCCCCGATCCGACCCATCCCAGCGTCGGCACCAGCAACGGCAACTTCGGTAATATTACCGGCTCTCAGGGTGCTCGCAACATTCAGCTTGCCCTGAAGTTCATATTCTAGGTTTCCACCTCAACACCCCCCGGGAAATGGCAGGCGTTTCAGCGCCTGCCATTTCTCTTACGGCAGGGTTCTCGGTGGCGGTTCGATGTACAATTTCTTTATGACTCGGATCTTTCCACTGTGTTCCGGTGTTTTAGCTTCGTTTCTCTTCTGCTTCATCGCCGCTGCCCAGGGTCCAGCGAAGAACTCCCCTCCCGCGACGCAATCGCAATCCATCACCCAGCGCGCCGTTTCTCTTGCTCAGGCCGGAAAGTGCGCCGAAGCAATACCGCTTCTCAAGAAAGCAATGCGTGATACCGCGGATCGCGACCTAAAAAAACGCATTGGCCTTCTCGGTTTGAATTGTTCCATGACCCATAACAAGCCGCACGAGTCGCTCGATTTTCTGGCTGTCTTAACCCGCGAATTTCCTCACGACCCTGAAGTGCTTTACGCGGCCACGCACGCTTATTCCGACCTCGCCTTTCGCACTTCGCAGGATTTGGTTGGTGAAGCGCCCTTCTCCTACCAGGTCCACGAGTTGAACGCGGAGGCTCTTGAAACTCAGGGCAGATGGCAGGAAGCCGCTACGGAGTATCAAAAGATTATCGACATCAATCCGACGCTGCCGGGCATTCACGCCAGACTGGGCCGGGCTTTAGTTTCGGCTCCACAGCCTTCGCCCGAAGTCGTAGCAAAAGCCAGGAAAGCCTTTGAGGATGAACTGGAGATCGATCCGAACAATGCTACTGCGGAATATGTTTTGGGCGACCTTGCAAATCGAGACGGCGATTTGTCCTCCGCCATCTCGCACTACAATCGCGCGACAAAAATCGACGCTGGATTTACGGAGGCGTATCTCGGTCTGGGTACCGCGCTAGTTGACCGCAAGCAATTTGCTGACGCCATCCCGCCTCTCGAGACTTATGAAAAGTTGGCGCCGGACAGCCCCACAGGGCACTATCAATTAGCGCTCGCCTACAATGGCGTGGGGCGCAAGGAAGATGCCAACCGCGAAGCGGCACTGCAGCGCGATACCGCCAAGTCTCTCGAACAGCTCAAACGCCGCGTGGCAGAAGGCCTTGAGCATCAAAAGCCACCGCGGTGAAAGGTACGCACTCCATTTTTCAGCTGGGGTCACGGGATCACTTGAAACCGGTCGCCAGTCCATATCGCATGTATCCAGAATGATTCCATGCGTTCCGGCTTCCATCTCCGGCGCGATTTCCTCCGCCTCTTAGCAGGCTCGGCCGCTGCCGCGAGACTTCCGCGATTCCTTTGTGCGGCCGATAAGACTAAGCTTGAATTCCCTTTCTCGGAAATTCTTCCGGCCGATTCCGGCATCAGCTTCGCCCATACGAGCGGAAAGTCGTCCCAAAAATATCTTCCTGAATCCACGGGCGCCGGCTGTGCGTTTCTCGATTACGACAACGATGGCTGGATGGACATCTATCTCGTCAACAGCGGCCCCAGCGACTTTTGGACGCCACCATCTCCGCTCCGCAACGCGCTCTATCGCAACAATCGAGACGGAACCTTCAGCGACGCCACGGAGAAGGCGGGCGTCCCTGGCGGCGGCTATGGCATGGGCGTCGCGGTCGGCGACTACAACGGCGACGGATTCCCCGATCTGTACGTCACGCAGTACGGCCGGAGCATCCTCTATCACAACAACGGCAATGGCACCTTTACTGATGTTACGGAAAAAGCCGGAGTCGCCGCTCCTGGATGGGCCTCGAGCGCCGTCTGGTTCGACTACGATAACGACGGAAGCCTCGATCTCTTCGTCTGCCGCTTTGTGGATTTCACAAAGCTCACGCATCACGTATGCAATGCGCCAAACATTCCGGCTCTTGCCGGCATCAACGAGTACTGCTATCCGCGCATCTTCAACCCCATGCCGTGTTGGCTCTTCCACAATAATGGTGATGGCACCTTCACTGATGTCAGCCAGAAAATGGGCATCACAGATAATCCGGGGAAATCTTGGGGCGTCGTCGCCACGGACATCAACAACGACGGCTTCCTCGATCTCTTCGTTGCCAACGACACCACGGCGAATTTTCTGTTCGCCAACCGCAAGGGAAAAAAATTTGAAGAAATTGGCTTCACCGCCGGCGTCGCTTATGGACCCGGCGGAAAAGGCCGTTCGGGCATGGGGGTGGATTCCGCCGACTTCAATCAGGACGGCTGGATGGATCTTTTTGTCACCAACTTGGACCACGAATTCTATGGCCTGTACCAAAACAAGCACGACGAATCCTTCGAAGACACTGCCGGACCCACCGGCATCGCCCGCGCCACGCAAATGGTGAGCGGGTGGGGCGCCAAGTTCTTCGATTTCGACAACGATGGCCTGCTGGACCTCTTCGTCGCCAACGGTCATCCGGACGATTTGATCGATAAGATCAATCCCGGGGTGACCTACAGCGAGCCTCTGCTTCTCTTCCAGAATACGGGTGCGGGTCTGAAAAATATCAGTGGCGAAAGCGGCCCGCTTTTTTCCCGCCAGCTTTCCGCGCGCGGTCTTGCCTTGGGGGACTTTGATAACGACGGCGCCATCGATGTTCTTATCTCGCTCAACGACGCTGCGCCCGTTCTGCTCCGCAACAATGCCGGCCGCCAAAACCACTGGGTTGGCCTCAATCTCATCGGCAAAAAATCCAACCCCGACGCCATCGGCGCGCACATTTCCTATCAAGCAGGCGATTTGAAGCAGACGCGTTTCAAGGTGGGAGGCGGCAGCTATCTCTCGTCTCACGACCCGCGCATCGTTCTCGGTCTCGGCAAGCACGAGAAAGTGGACTGGCTCGAGGTCAAATGGCCTCAGCCCAGCGGACTCGTGCAAAGGCTCACGAGTCTCCCCATCGATCGATACATCACAATTATCGAGGGGCAATCCAACTGGCGGTGAGCTCCGGCCGCGAAGCCGCAGCCACCCTGAAAGTATCTTGGCTTGTCGGCTGTATTAGTTGGAGAACTCCGCGTCGTCGAAAACCTTATCGCCGCGCAGCATATCGTCATCGCTGGCGGTCCAACCCTGGTTCGAAGCAATGGAGAATGAAACAGTGGCGTTTTTATTTGGATCACCAAGCGTGTGAAACTTCGCGCCCTTGAAGGCAGTCTGACCTGGAAGGAAGCCGCTGATCAGATCCGTTCCGTCAACGGTGGCTTGAAAGTCTGCGATGAGCGCGGGACCTCCGACCGGAACGCTCAAGTCGTAAGTTACCTTTACATTGGCGTGGTCTTTGTCAAAACGGAGGCGGTAGAGTATGGGGACATCGTCGATCGCCATGCGAACCTCCATCCAACGTTCTCGGAACCCTGCTGTCAAGACCCAACATAGTATCGGTATTCTTGCATTTTGGACACTGGCCGAAAGGGGCCTTACGCTGCCGTGCCTCGTGGCCGATGTTGGCGGCTAGACACGTTTCAGCACAGTCTCAGCAGGAATTTGCTTTCTCGGTGAGACACTTCTTCTACGCTCTCTTTGATCCAACTGGTCTTCATCCGACTGGCCCAGATTGGCTGGCTTGCCTTGCTGAGGGCTTCAGCGGCGCGCTGCGGGAGGTTTGTGTGGCAACTAGCGAAAACTTCGATCTGATTGTGATCGGCTGTGGCCCTGCTGGAGAAAAAGCCGGCGCTCAAGCCGCCTATTTCGGCAAGCGCGTCGCCATCATCGAACGCTCACCTGACGTCGGCGGGAGCTGCATCAATACCGGCACTGTCCCGAGCAAAACTCTGCGCGAATCCGCGCTCTATTTTTCAGGACTTAGGCAGCGCGGCCTCTATGGCATCGATTATTCGCTGAAGGAAAACCTGACCGTGCAGGATTTCATGCACCACGAACGCGCCGTCGTAGAAATGGAGCGCCGCCGCATCCTTAAAAATCTCGAGCTGCATCACATCGAACTTGTTCGCGGCCAGGCGGCCTTCGAAGATGCGCACACCATTGCGGTCGCCGGCGCAAACGGCACGCGTCATCTTCGAGGCGAGATCATTCTCCTTGCTACCGGATCAAAGCCTCACCGTCCCCCTGAGATTGCATTCGACGATGTTCACACATTTGATTCGGACACTTTTCTGCAGATGGCCCGCATTCCGAAGAGCCTCGCGGTCATCGGCGGCGGCGTTATCGGATGCGAATACGCTTCGATATTCATTGCTCTGGGAGTTGCGGTCACGCTCGTCGATGGCCGCGACCGCCTCCTGCCTTTTCTCGACGGAGAAATCTCCGATCGCCTTCGCGATCGCCTTACGGCTCTTGGCATGCGCTTTCTCTTCAACGAACGCCCAATAAAAGTAGAGAACTCGGCGGCTGGCGTGCGCCTCTCGATGAAGAGCGGCAAAACACTCGAGACCGATGCCGCACTATTTGCCGCAGGCCGCCGCGCCGCGATTGACGGCCTCGCTCTGGATAAAGCAGGCCTTGCTCTCAACGACCGCGGACACATCCCGGTTAACGACAATTATCAAACCTTCGTTCCGAATATCTATGCCGCAGGCGATGTAATCGGATTTCCCGCGCTGGCCTCCACTTCCATGGAACAGGGTCGCGTTGCCGTTTGCCACGCATTTGGCTTCAAGTACAAGCAGCGCGTCGCCTCCATGCTCCCAATGGGGATTTACACGATTCCAGAAATTTCCGCGGCGGGTGAAACGGAAGAGTCCTGCAAGGAAAAGAACATCGATTATTGCGTGGGACGCGCCCACTATGAGAACAACGCACGCGGCCATATAATCGGAGACACTGCCGGAATGCTCAAGCTCATTTTCGCCCGCGCGGATCGCAAACTGCTTGGCGTGAGCGTGATCGGCGAAAGCGCCACGGAACTCATCCACATTGGCCTGATGATTCTCGACAGCGGCCACTCCATCGACGAGTTCATCCAGCAAGTGTTCAACTATCCCACGCTCAGCGAAATGTACAAGTACGCGGCCTACGACGGCCTGGGCAATCTCGCAGGGCATAAGCTGCGCGAAGGCTAGCTGCTACACCCGTCTTCTGGCATTCTCTACGCTGTGAACAAAATGAAGTCCGGTTTGTCCTTCCTGTCTATTTCTGCAATCGCCGCTGCGATCATTTTGTTTTCGTGCCAAGCCAACCCGCGGCCGGATTCGAGGGGGATAGAAGCACCGGCCGCTTATCTCGGCTTCGATCGCAATATATTCCCGGGCAAGGATGCACTTCCGAACTTGCGAAAAACGTTCGCCTTCAGCGGCTACTGGCTCAGTCCGCCCCCGAGCGAGAAAGCGAACACGTGGCTCGGCCAGCGCGAACTTTTACTCTCACAAGGTTTTGGTTTTTTGCTGCTGTACCGCGGCCCTGAAACCCGAGACCTGAACAACGAAGCTGCGGCGGTAGAGAAGGGAACTCACGATGCGGGCGATGCTGCGTTCGCCGCAAAAAAGGAACGCTTTCCAGCGAAGGCGATCATTTTTCTTGATATCGAAGAAGGCGGCCGCCTTCCCGCCGCATACCATTCCTATTTGCACGCTTGGGCGAAAGGACTCGCACAAGCCGGCTATCGTTCCGGGGCTTATTGTTCGGGAATGCGTGTCAAAGAGGGAGCGGGCGTCACCATCACAACCGCGGACGACATTAGTGCACGCGCGCCTTCACGGGATTTTGTTTATTTCATTTACAACGATGCTTGTCCTCCTTCACCTGGCTGCACATTTCCGAAAAATCCGCCGGCCCCGGCAGTCGGCGGCATTCCCCATGCAACAATTTGGCAGTTTGTGCGATCTCCGCGCCAGATGGAATTCACCGCACACTGCGCGCCGGGCTACAACGCGGACGGCAACTGTTACGCCCCCGGCGACAGTTCCCATGCGTGGTTTCTCGACGTGAGCACGGCAAATTCGCCCGATCCTTCGAACGGCCGTTAGCCACAAAACAAAAAGGGGCGGCCCGCTGCCGCCCTCTTTTATCGATTCGAACTGCAGCCTGCTTAGATTTGCCCCATCCCGCCGTCCACGTGCAGCTCTTCGCCGGTGATATAGGACGAATCAGAAGATGCAAGAAAGGCCACCGCCCCGGCGACTTCATCCGGCTGCCCAAACCGCTTCATCGGCACTCTTGCGGAAATGTTCTTTGCGAACTCGTCGACCGCAGCTTGCGGCAGGCCAGTCCGCCCGAATATCGGCGTCTCAATCGGCCCGGGCGCAACGGCGTTTACGCGAATGCCGCGGCCCACCAGCTCAGCCGCACTTGTGCGCGCCAGGGAACGCAACGCCGCCTTGGTTGCCGAATAGGCGCTTGTACCCTCTGCACCCTTGATGCCGGCTACGCTGGTATTCAGAATGATCGAAGCGCCGTCATTGAGGTGTGGCAGAGCTTTTTGAATTGTGAAGTACGCACCCTTGACGTTGGTCGAAAAGTTATCGTCGTAAATGGCCTCGGTAGTCCCTGAAAACGGAGCGAACTTCGCTACGCCTGCGTTCACGAAGAGCACATCGATCTTTCCGAATTTCTTTTCGACTGCAGCGTAGATTTTATCGATGTCCTCCAGCTTGGAAACGTCCGCTCGGATGGCCAGCACGCCATCGCCGAGGGCCTTGGCGGCCTCGTCCAGCGTCTTTTGGCTGCGGCCCGCAATGACGACATGAGCCCCTTCTTCCTGCAAACGCTTTGCCGACGCCAGCCCGATGCCGCTGTTGCCGCCGGTCACAACGGCTACCTTCCCCTCGAGTCGTTTCATGGTGTTCTCCGTTTCTGTCGATTCATTTATGAAATCTGACCTGGGATCAGGTTGCTTCGCCTTTCCCTAGGTTTCGATACTTAGATGAATGTCGAAACGATTGGTTGCAGCTTATTTCAGGTGTGGTTCTGGCGGCTGATACTTCTGTGGCAGGCGGGCCGGAAAGTTCGCTAAACTAAACCGAACGATATGGAACGCTCCCAGATCGAAAAGATTTCAAAGGCTTTGGCCGACGAGACCCGTCTCATGATTTTCGAGGCTATTTCCCGCAAAAAGCAAATGAATTGTGGAGAAATCGTGTCGCTGCAAGGGGTTACTCCGGCCACCGTCTCGCATCACCTGAAAATCCTGAATGAAGCGGGGCTAATTGAATGCCGCCGGGAAGGCCAATTTGTTTACAGCCGCACGGCACCCGAAGTGGTGCAGGCTTACACGCGCGCCCTCGCGCGAATGGCTCGTGGCAAGATGGAGCCGCGCAAACGCTGAATTTTCCGTTCAGTCCGTCGGGTTTCTCGGAAATTTGAAGTAGGGCAGCCGCACACCGCTGATCGAAATCTGATCCGCGCGGATATTCGCCGGGGCTTCGAATCCTTTCGTCCCCCCGCTTGTCACATAGTCATCTTGATCCACGCCGTCGCCGCTCACGCCCAACCCGCCGGCCAGCGTGCCATTGCGATAGAGGCCCGCGCTGCCCGGAAAGAAAACAATGCCGCTCTTGTTGACGTTGGGAGGCCCTGCCTGCATTCCTTGCGTACAGGGGTTGGCCAGGTCTTGTAAATAAATGTTGAAAAAAGGTCCGGTGGTCGAGCCATCAATCCCTGGCGGGAACAAAGGCTGCGAGCCAAAGCTGATCGTACGATTTGTTACAGCCGTGCCCAAGGGCACCTGATTCAAATCCGCCGTGGCCCGCGCGGAACTGTTGAAGTACACCATGTTTCGCGCTTTGCTCGCCGCCACGTCAATGCTGAACACCGTGGAGTCCTGCATGCGCCGCAAGCCGATGATGGTCCCGTCCAGGTCTGCAACTGCAATCACCATCCGTGCTCGCGAGCCAATCGGCAATCGAATTGCCGCGCGCGTGACGTTTGCTGTCGCTTCCGCGTTGTCCAAGATAGTTTGAACATCCGTGGCGCTCAACCCCCCGAGCGGTCCCGCCACAGGCGGAATCAAATCGCCTTCCGGCGGCTGCCCCGCGCTGTTGGCAGGCGCGGCCAAAAACGCTCCTGCTCCGGCAACCGGTCCTGCGGAAACGCCGGCGGGCAACGTTGCCTGCGTGACAAAGGGAAGCGCGATTCCGCCGATGATGACTACTCCCGGAGCGGTCGGCGTCGGCCCAAAGGAGTCCGATGGTCCTGTGCGTTGCGTTGTCGAACCGATGAACGCCGCATATTCCGCGACATTGGGATCACTCGAAGACGTCACCACGCCGATTCCGCCAACGACGACATTCTGATAAAAAATCGGCACGCCGCCGGGATTCACTGCCAGCGGGTTCGAATCCATCGCATCGGCCTTGCCCGTGAGAATTCCAGGACCAAATCCTCCACCAAGCGCGAGCGATGGCGGGATCTGACTTTGAAACCCAGTGCTGTTCACCAGCGCGCATCCACGATTTGTGTTCTCGATGCCATACAGGTCGGCTGGTGGCTGGTTTGTTACGCCAGGAGGGAAGTGAATTCCGCTGATGAACCGCACCGTGCGAGAAGATAGCGGCGCCTGATCATTGCTGAAGAACGCTCCCGTCCGCGCCAGAGCCACAGCCACGTCATTCGCGTCCAATATTTGTCCGAAATTCCCAAGCGCCATGGCTGGCGCGTTTTGCGTGCGAAATACTCCAAGTACGAATCCGGCCCGGTTCACGACCGCAACGATCATATCGGCATTCACGGAATTCACCGCGGCCTGCACGATCTTCTGCACATCGGGGATTTGCAGCGGCTGCATGGATGGAATGACTGGCGGCGGCGCGGTCGTACTGCCCCCGCCTCCGCAACTTACGAGCAGCAGCGCCAGAACTCCGGCAATCCCCAGCGCCAAAAGAATGCCCAGCGCCAGCGTCCTTTTACGCCGATGCAGGGCCTGGCGCGCCGCGACCGGCTTACGAATGGAGTGCTCCGTTTGCATGAAGGGTACCTTCCTTAGTAACACGCCTCGTCGCGCCTCTCAATCGTTCGCGACGCGCGCGATTCCTATCGGTGAACGTTTTCACCCTGCTCGTGGTGTTATCGACTGTCTCCATGCATCGCGGAAATGGGTTGCCCGCTGCGGCGCGATATTGTTATCTAGAATGCGATCCCTTTTACTTGCGCAAATTCTTCCAGGCCGCAGGCATGCTCTCCGTCACTTCGAGAAGCTCTCGACGCGTCTGTCGCTCGGCTCGCGCCGCGCTGGGGGTTCTGCTCGCGTTTTTAAGTGCAGGGAGTGCATCCGACGGGCAGCAATCCGCGCCTGGGGGACAGGCCACACTCCAACAGTCCACTCAGGCAGCGCCGCCGCAGCGCATTCCCCGCCAGCAGGCTTTGATGACCGCGGCCGTTGATGGCGTGTTGCGCGAAGCAGTCTCGCAGAACGAATCCCGGCCCGTAGCCTCGGCTCAACTAATCCTGCGCCACTTGCAGACCGGACAGATCGTGCGCGCGGCCTCCAGCGTCGAAGGTGTTTTCCGCATCCTTCTGCTTCCCCCCGGCCATTACGAATTTCGCGTCGAAGCAGAGGGATTCGCATCCTTCGTAATTCCCGACCTTGAGCTCGATGCCGACGAAGCTACCACGCTCGAGATATCTCTGGTCAGCACCAGCAGTCCCGAATTTCGCTCGCCTCTTCCTCGGCTTCCTGAGCTTGGTCCCGCCCTCCCGCCGGGTCCCCCTCCCATGCTTGGCAGCTACCGTGAACTTCGCCATCGTCTCGATTCCGATCCCAAGTACATCGCGGAACTCGCGCCGGAATACCTGCCTCCCGTTGCCGATGTATTCAACGTGGTGCCCAATCGCTGGGCCCTCGATCAGCCGGATTACCGCCGTTATCCGCAAAAGGACGAGTATCTCTACACCAAGCCGCATTGGTACGATCCGTTCAATCGCAATCGCTTAAAAGGCGATGAGCCCATTTGGGCAGAACGGCTGGGCCAGCAGATTTTCTTGAACATCACCGCTTCGTCCGAAACATTCTTCGATGGCCGCCGAGTTCCGTCGCCCAGCGGCGTCAGCGCTGCGCAGCCCGGCAGCTCTGGTTTTTTTGGACGGGGGGAACAAGCCTTCTTCGATCAGACTTTGCGTTTCAGCTTCGACCTTTTCCACGGCGACGCATCCTTCAAACCGGTCGATTGGCGCATCCGCATCACGCCCCAGATCAGTCTCAACGATCTCGACGTTCGCGAGCTTGGCATCGTCAGCCCCGACGTGCGCCACGGCACGAACCGCTTCGACCACCATCTCGGCCTGCAGGAAGCCTTTGTTGAAGTGAAGTTGCGCGATCTCAGCGACAACTACGATTTCATCTCCGCTCGAGTCGGCATTCAGCAATTCAACGCTGATTTCCGCGGGTTCCTCTTCGTCGACGAACAGCCCGGCCTGCGCATCTTCGGGAGCTTGCACAGTGACCGCATCGAATACAACGCCGCCTATTTCCAATTCCTGGAAAAGAACACCAACAGCGGCCTCAACACTTTCGAGCGCCGCCACCAGCAGGTTGTGCTGGCGAACGTTTATCTGCAGGACTTTTTCTTTCCCGGTTACACCGCGGAGTTTGTCGTCGCCTGGAACAAGGATGATCCGAGCGTTCATTACGACGACAACGGCTTTCTCGTGCGTCCCGCACCCATCGGCAGCATCGTCAATCAAGGCCCCGGAGGCGGCCCTCTCGCGCACGGCATTCGCGCTGGCTATTTCGGGTGGCTCGGCAGCGGCCATATCCGCCGTATAAATCTCACGCACGCTTTTTATCAGGCTGTCGGCGAAGACACTTTCAACCCCATCCCAGGGAGGCGCGTCACCGTCAATGCACAAATGGCCGCTGTCGAGCTCTCTTACGACCGCGACTGGATTCGCTATCGCGTTTCCACGTTTTACACATCCGGCGACGCCAGCCCGCGCGACGGCCGCGCACGCGGGTTTGATTCGATTGTCGATCTCCCGAATTTCGCCGGCGGCATTTTCAGCTTCTGGAATCGCGAAGCGATTCGCCTGCTGGGCTCCGGCGTCTCGCTTACGACGGACGGAAGTCTGATTCCGTCACTTCGTTCCACAAAAGAAGAAGGCCAAGCCAATTTCGTCAATCCCGGTATCTTCCTTGCAAACGCCGGCGCGGATTTTGATATCACTCCCAAGCTCAAAGGTTTTGCAAATTTCAACTACCTTCGCTTCGAACGCACCGAGGCGCTCGAATATCTATTGTTCCAATCCCCGATCCGCCACAGCATCGGCGAAGACTTCGGCATCGGCCTGACGTATCGCCCTCCGCTCTCCGAAAACATCGTTCTTACCGGCGGTGCATCAGCCTTGCAGCCCGGCGAGGGGTTCAAAGACATCTACACGAGCCGCACACTCTTCTCGCTTTTCGGCTCCGTGAAGTTTACTTTCTGAGAGACGCATCTTATGACCTTGCCGCGCACATTCGAACGCTTCTCTCTGCGAATCCTCTGCGCTCCCTGCGTCTGTGCGTTATCTTTCTTCCTTGCTCTCAGTGCTGACTGGGCGTTTCCAGCCCACGCCAAGCAAGATGCTCAATCCGTTCGCGGCCAATCCCACGATGAGGGCGTTCGCAAATCATCAGGCTGCATTTCCTGCCACACCTCAACGGATGAGCCGACGATGCACCCAACGAAAACCGTATTTCTCGGTTGCACCGACTGCCACGGCGGCAACTCTTCCATCTCCCTTGCTAATGGCATCGCGCCAAACTCCGCCGAGTACAAAGCCGCTAAAGAAAAAGCTCATGTCCAACCGCGCGATCCTGCTTTCAAGGACCGTTCCGCCTTGCCAGAACGCACGTACACGAGATGGCTCGAAGAATCCTATGAGTACGTCAAATTCAGAAATCCTGGCGATCTGCGCGTGGCGCCGGAAACTTGCGGAGCCTCCGGCTGTCACGCCAAGGAAGTCCGCTCTTCTTCGACGAGCATGATGACTCACACCGGCCTTCTCTGGGGCGCGGCGCTCTACAACAATGGCGGCTATCCCACCAAAAATGCGCGCTTCGGCGAAAGTTATGACCGCGACGGCAAACCGCAATCCATCAAAACGTTTCCGCCACCCACCCCCGAGGAAACTCGCACCAAAGGCGTCCTCCCCGAACTTGATCCGCTGTTTCGTTGGGAAATTTCTCAACCGGGAAACGTCCTTCGCGTTTTTGAACGCAGCGGCCACAAGAAAGCCGAGCTGGGCAATCCCAATCGAGAAGAGGATCCCGGCAAACCGGACGACAAACTAAGCGACCGCGGCTTTGGCACGGAACTCCGCACTGATCCCGTCTTCCTCGGCTTACAGAAAACTCGTCTCGTCGATCCTGTCATGTCTCTGCCTGGCACCAACGATCATCCCGGCGACTATCGCGCCAGCGGCTGCACCGCTTGCCACGTCGTCTACGCTAACGATCGCGATCCAGCGCACTCGGGCTCCTACGCGCAATTCGGCCACTCCGGTTTCAGCTCCTCGTCCGATCCGGCCATTCCCAAGAACGAGCCTGGCCATCCCATCAAGCATGTATTCACACGCTCCATCCCTTCGAGCCAGTGTATGGTCTGCCACATCCATCCCGGCACCAACATGCTCACAACCTATTTCGGCCTCACCTGGTGGGACAACGAAATTGACGGCGACAGAATGTATCCGCCGCAGCAACGCAACCCCACGGAAGAGCAGCGCTATCAATCCTTTTTGCGTAATCCCGAAGCCGCCGCCGCCCGCGGCCTCTGGAGCGACGAGAAATTTCTCGAGAATCTCGGCAGCCCCGAATTCAACGCGAAATTAAAGACCACGCAGTTCGCTGACTTCCACGGCCACGGCTGGGTGTTCCGCTCCGTCTTCAATCACGACCGCAAAGGCAACTGGCTCGACAAAGATGGCCAGCAGATCGCGTTCGATGATCCGGACCGCTTCGGGAAAGCCGTTCATCTATCGGACATCCATCTCGAAAAAGGCATGCAGTGCAACGACTGCCACTTCTCGCAGGACAATCACGGCAACGGAAGAATTTATGGCGAACCTCGCGCTGCCGTTGAAATAGACTGCATCGATTGCCACGGCACGATTCGCAGCAAAGCCACGCTGATCACTTCGGGCCCCGCCGCTCCCCAAGGCGGACGACACCTCGACACACTGCGCACTCCATGGGGCCTTCGCCGATTCGAATGGCGCGCCGACGGGGCCGTCATTCAGCGCTCCATGTCCGAAGAAAACAGAGCATGGGAGATTGTCCAGACGCTCGATTCCGTCACTCCCGGCAACACGCACTTCAGCATGAAATCGTTTCGCGCCAAGTTAATGACCAAGGACGGCAGCCTCGCCTCACAAACGCCACAAGACGACGAGCGCCTCGCCCACGCCAATTCCTCCATGACCTGCTACTCCTGCCACACCTCTTGGACTCCCACCTGCTTCGGCTGTCATTTGCAAATGACAGCCAACGCGCGCAAGCCCATGCTTCACAACGAAGGCCTCACCACGCGCAATTACACCAGCTACAATTTTCAGGTCCTTCGCGACGACATCTACATGCTCGGCGTTGATGGCACTGTCACCGGCCACCGCATCGCACCCGCGCGCTCCTCCTGCGCCATCCTCGTCAGTTCGCAAAATGCGAATCGCGACTGGCTCTACTACACGCAACAAACCATCTCCGCTCCCGGTTTCTCCGGGCAAGCCTTCAGCACGTTCGTTCCGCACACCGTCCGCGCCACCGAAACGAAGCAGTGCAGCGATTGCCACGTCTCCGCCGTCAACGACAACAACGCCTGGATGGCCCAGCTCCTCCTGCAAGGCACAAACTTCATGAATTTTATGGGACGCTACATTTACGTCGCGACGGGCACTAAAGGCCTCGAAGCCATCGCCGTCGCCGAGCACGACGAGCCCGAGGCCATCTACGGCAGCGACCTCCAGCGCATCGCTTACCCCGCCGACTACAAAAAGTTCGTCGAGCATCACCGCGGTCTCGCAACCAGTTACAGCCACGAAGGTAATGTCCTCGACATCCAAGCTCGCGGCGAATACGCCTACGCCGCAACCGGCCCCGGCGGCCTCCGCATCTACGATATCGCCAACATCGACAACAAGAATTTCTCCGAGCGCATCACCACTGCTTCTGTCTCGCGCATTGGCCAGCGCTTTTTCATTCCGTCGAAAAATGCCGTGGCGATTGCGTCTCCCACGACTCTTGGTGTCGACCCGCTCCGTCAGCCCCTTCCCGAAAACGAAGAGCAGCCCATTCATCTTCTGTACGGTTTTCTCTACGTCGCAGACAAACAGGAAGGCCTCGTCGTCATCGGCAATCCTGACTTGAAATCCAAAAGCCCCGGTGTTGGCACGCTCCTCGACGGCAATCCCACTAACAATTTCCTTAAACGCGCGCTGGCCTTCAATCCCAACGGCATCCTCACCGGCGCGCAACGCATCACCATTGCTGGCACGTACGCCTACATCCTCACCGACCATTCTCTCGTTGTCGTCGATCTCGAAAATCCCCTCGCGCCGCGCGTCACGGCCACCATCGGCGCGCCAGAGCTGGACAATCCTCGCGGTATCGCCGTGCAGTTCCGTTATGCTTTCGTTGTGGACCGGTATGGATTGAAAACACTGGACGTCACCGACCTCGCGCAGCCCAAACCCATCGCCAGCGCCCTCGTGCCTCTGGAGGACTCCCGCAATGTTTACGTCGCTCGCACCTACGCCTATGTATCGGCCGGGAAGCAGGGCCTCGCTATCATCGACGTGGAAAAGCCCGACGCTCCAAAACTCGATCGGCTCTTCACCGCTGGGGGCCGGCTCAACGATGTCAACGACGTAAAAATCGGCATGGTCGCAGGCAGCGCGTTTGCATTTGTCGCCGATGGAAAAAACGGCTTGCGCGTTTTGCAAATCGTCTCGCCATGGGATGATCCCGCTCACTTTTCCGGCTTCAGCCCGCGACCCACGCCAAAGCTCATCGCCACCGCGCGCACTCGCGGCCCCGCTCTCGCCATTTCCAAAGGCATCGATCGCGACCGCGCCGCCGACGAGTCCGGCAACCAGCTCGCTGTTTTCGGCCGGCGCGGCGCCCGCCCTCTCAATCGCATGGAGATGCAGCGCCTCTATCTTCACTCCCGCAATGGCGCGTTCTATTCCGTCACCGATGAGCCTGCTGGACGCCAACCCGCGCAGTCCAGCACATCTTCTTCTTCAGGCACGTTGACGTCGTTCGAACTTATCTTGGCTCGAGCCCGGACCTGGCTCAATTTTCTTTACTGAGGTTATGCCATGAATCGCCGCAAATTCCTCTCTAGCGTTCTTAAGTCAGCTTCTGCCGTTTCTTGCGCCCCGTTCTTCGCAAACTCACTTCACGCGTTGACTTCGCACCAAACCGCCGCTCCCGCGCCTCACTCGAACACTCCGCGCCCCCAACTGGCCATCACTATGGACGATCCCCGCCTGACGCTGGACATCGGTCTCCAATGGCCGGACGCCAATTCCCGCATCCTAAAGGCTCTCGACAGCCGAAGCGTCAAAGCCGCTCTCTTCGTGTGCGGCATGCGCGTAGACGAATCCGACGGCTCCAAGCTCCTCGCCGCATGGGATCGCGCCGGCCATATGCTCTGCAATCATTCCTATTCCCACTTGAACTATTGCGGCCCCACGAGCTACGCCGACTTCGCCGTCGACTTCCTCAAAGACGAAAAGATCATCGCTCCCTATCAACATAAAGCGCCCTTATTCCGCTATCCGTTCCTCAAGGAAGGCGACACCGTCGACAAGCGTGACCGTTTTCGCGCTCTTCTCAAGGAAAGCGGCTATCGCGTCGGCCACGTCACCATTGATGCCTCCGATTGGTACGTCAACGAACGCATGGGTGATCGTTTGGCAAGGCAACCCAAAGCAAGCATCGGGCCTTATCGGGACTACCTCATCGCCCACCTTCTCGATCGAGCGGCGTTTTACCGTCAACTCGCCTTGGACGTCGTCGGCCGCGACATCCGCCACACCCTCCTCATCCACTACAACTCTCTTAATGCCCTCGTGCTCCCCGAAGTTATGAGTGCATTCGAGACCGCAGGCTGGCAATGGATCGACGCCTCCCTCGCCTACCAGGATGAAGTATTCCACAGCCTACCTAAGACCCTCCCCGCCGGGGAGAGCCTCGTCTGGGCCCTCGCCGCCGAGACTGGCCGCTTTAAGACTCGCCTGCGCTATCCCGGCGAGGATGGAGTCTATGAGGAAGCCAAAATGAACGCCCTGGGACTTTAGAGAGTGCCGGATTGATGGATTGCAGCACTTTCTTCACTTTTCCTTCGCCACCGCTATCTTCTTCTAGACACGCCTTTTGCTTATACTTGAGGCACAAAATGGTACCCATCTCCTTTCCTTTGTATCCTTTAACGGGAGGGAGCATCTAATTGAGGTATAATGTGTCATTCACGCTTTTGACGCATAGCACCCATCAAAATAATTCGTGGGAGTCTTCCGAGTGAAGAGCGCTATCGTTGAGGTGTGGGGAGGTTCTGCCACCGCACCCAGGGCGGGCCCAGCGCTACAAAAGCGAGCGCACAAGAAAGAAGGAGTACTAGAACATGCTTAAGCAGTATCTTCTGGCAAGCGATTTTGACCAGACTCTCAGTTTCAACGACTCGGGTGTCGTGCTCTCCGAGCTCATCGGCTTCAGCGGCTTCCATGACAAGGTCAAGGGCCTTGCAGAGATGAATCTCGTCCAGCAGGGCGCCGAACTCAGCTATCTGATTCTGCACGACCCGGAATTTCGCCGCGTTCGCCGCGAGCACTTGATTGAAACCGGCAAGCGAATCCGCTTGAAGCACAACGTTGCGCTCTTTGCGCGCGCGCTGGAAAATCTCTCAGAAGGCTACACATTTCATTTCAACGTTATTTCCGCGGCTCCTCAGGAAATCATACAGTCCGCGCTTGAAGGAATCGTGCCGCCGCAAAATATCTTTGGCACGCGCTTCCGCTACAACGAGTCCTCCGGCGAAGTCGAATCCATCATCCGCGCTTCTGCTGGATGGGGCAAAATCACCATCCTCGAAGAGCGCCGCGCTGAACTCAGCATCAGCCACGACCACATCATCTATATGGGCGATGGCAGCTCCGATCTTCCCGTGATGATGCATGTCAATCAGCACGACGGCCTCACCATCGCCGTCTCCGAAGCGAAGTTCATCTCTCGCGTTGCGAAACGCACCGTGCTCAGCGACAACGCCATGAGCGTCCTCGTCCCCGTGCTCGAAAAAGTCCTCAACTGGGACTCCGCGCACATCCGGAAGCTGTTTACTTCTTACGGCTTGAATCTGCTGGAGTGGGAAAAAGTACGCACCGACATGCTCACTATTCAGGATTCGGCGGAGCCTGTCGTGGCCTCTTCTCTTCACGCGCACTAACTTCGATTGGAAACGAAACGGGCGGCTGTCCTGGCGAAGGACCCCCGCCCATTTTCTTGCCCCGCTTTGGCCTGGCCCCTTCCTCGGCTACAATTCCCACGGAGGCCACATGTCCAAGAAATCAATTCTTATGCTCATCGGCGATTACGTGGAAGACTACGAAGTGATGGTTCCATTCCAGGCGCTCTTAATGGTCGGGCACACAGTTCATGCCGTTTGTCCTGGCAAAAAATCCGGCGAATTCGTGCCGACTTGCATCCATGATTTCGAAGGCGATCAAACCTACACCGAAAAGCGCGGTCACAATTTCGAACTCAACGCTACCTTTGACCAGATCAAGCCCGAAGAGTACGACGCGCTGATCCTCCCCGGTGGCCGCTCACCGGAATACCTTCGCCTCAACCCTCGAGTCATTGAAATCGTCCATCATTTCTCGAAAGCCAACAAGCCCCTCGCGGCCATTTGTCACGCTCCTCAAATTCTGGCTGCCGCAGGCGTCCTCAAAGGAAAGAAGTGCAGCGCTTATCCGGCCACCGGCCCTGACGTGACTATCGCTGGCGGCACCTACGTCAATCTGCCTATGACCGACGCCCTCGTCGATGGCAATCTCGTCACCGGCCCCGCCTGGCCCGCGCTCCATTCCTGGCTTGCCAAATTTCTCGGCGTGCTCGGCACTCAAATTCAACCCTGAGTTCAAGGGTGTCGTGAGTTACTTCGGAGGGCTGGCTGTAGTTTCTACTTCAATCCAGGCTTCCTAAACATCCGGCGTACATGGATAATTGTCGGTTAACTATTCCTCGAAGAGGGCTCTGCAACATGGCTAACATCAACACCAAAAAAGGTGTCATCGGCATCCTCACTGGAGGCGGCGACGTCCCGGGTTTGAATCCCGCAATTCGCGGCGTCACCGTCCGCGCGCTTCACGAGGGTTACCAGGTCATCGGCTTCCGCCGCGGTTGGGCCGGCCTCGTAGACATGGTCCGCGAAAAAGATTACGACAATTCCGACAATTTCCTGGTTCTCACCCAGGAAGTCGTCGACCGCGCCGCGCGCACCGGTGGTACTTTCCTCCACTCCTCGCGCACGAATCCCGGCCGCGTCGGCAAGTCTAGCGTGCCCGCCCATCTGAAAGATTCCTTCAACTTTGAGAAAAATGACCTCACCTCCGAAGTCCTCAAAAATCTGGCATGGCTCGGCATTGACACGCTCATCCCCATTGGCGGTGATGACACGCTTAGCTACGGCGTCCGCCTTCACAAAGAAGGTTTCAAGGTCATCGCCATTCCCAAGACCATGGACAACGATGTCCCCGGCACGGACTACTGCATCGGCTTTAGTACCTGCGTCACGCGCACTTTGCAGCTTGTCAACGGCCTCCGCACCTCGGCTGGCTCTCATGAGCGCTTCATGGTCATCGAAGTCTTTGGTCGCTACGCTGGTTACACCGCAATGCTCCCCACCATGGCCGGCGCCGCAAACCGTTGTGTCATCCCCGAGTACAAATTCAATATCGAGCGCCTCACCGAGCTTCTCGTGCATGACCGTAACAAGAACCCCAGCCGCTACTCGACGGTGCTCGTCTCGGAGGGCGCTATGTTCGAAGGCGGTGAAATGGTTTTTGAAAGCGATACCACGGATGCTTATGGCCACAAGAAACTAGGCGGCATCGGCGATCTCGTCTCCGACAAAGTCAAAGAGCTCTCCGCCAAATTCAACAAAGGCAAAACCATTGAAGTGGTTAATCAGAAGCTCGGCTATCTTGCGCGCTGTGGCGACCCCGATGTCGTGGACTCCATCGTTCCCATGGCTTACGGCAATATCGCTCTTGAGTTGCTCCTAAAGGGCGATCATGGCCGCCTCGTCGTTCTCCATAACGGCAGCTATGGCAACATCCCCATAGAAACGATTACTTCCACCAAAAAACACGTGAATATCAAGGAGCACTACAACACCGAGCGTCTCCGCCCGCAATTCTCCAGCTTTGAAAACAAGCCTCTCTTTATCATGGGCAGTTAATCCCTATTTCCCATATGAATTTGGCCTGGCTGCCGCGCCCTAACCCCGTTTCGCCATGCGAATCACGGGCAGAGACTGCCCATTTTTCAGCGGAACTTCGAGATTCTCTATTGCAACGTAACCTTTTTTTCCGAACAGCTTTGCTCCCGTCAGCGTCGCGCCCATTTCAAAGCTCGTAAAACCCGCCGCTCTAGCCGCAATTTCGCATGCTTCAAGTATTTTGCTGCCGATTCCGCGTCGCGCCCATGCCGGATGAACAAAGAACGCCCGAATCTTGGCCGGGTCGTGCTTGGGGTCCAGCAGCGCATCCTCTCGCCCCGTCCAGTGATCGCTTCCGTAAAGCGTCTTCCGTTTGCTCCAACCTCCGCACCCGGCGATCACCCATTCCGGCCCCTCATCCCTTGCTTTTGCGTTCAGGTCCGCTTCTGGCGGTCTGCCTGCGGCCTTCACCTCTGCGACGAAATACGTCCCATCCGCAATCAGCCGGCTATCTACTCCAAACACTGTCTCCAGCGCGCC
>JBGPLB010000011.1:0-46903 GCA_041486245.1 Candidatus Acidiferrum sp. | reverse complement strand
TCCCGCAGAGGACGCGGGATTTCCACTTTCCCACAGTCCCAACAACCACCCTACTGTCTCGCTTTGAGGAGAACAGAAACCAAATGCAAGCGGACACATCACCTGCTAACAAAAGCGGACATCTCGATTTGCTAACAACAGCGGGTTTTTTGGGGCCACACTTTAGATGGACCGTCGCATCAACACGCTGGTGCTCAACCTGGTGCTGCCAAAATGGGCTACCACTTTGAACCTCTCCTTCTTGAACATGGATGCCGTGCCGTGGGTGGATTCGTTTCCGAAGGCGCGGGATTCCCAGCTTGAGATTGGATAGGCCTCGACCAGGCCGCCGCCCTTTTTTCTTATGGATTCCAGAGCGGCTTTCAACGCGGCGCTCGCTGCGCCGCGCTTGCGATATTTCTTGAGAACAACAAAACAAGTGATTCGCCAGAGCTTGTCTGCGCCGTGTTCGGGGGCGTGCACGCGATACTTGCGGCTGTTGTCGATGCGAGGTAACTCTTCCTTGGGACCATACTGGCACCAGCCCACAGGCCCACCGTTGGCATAGACAAGGATTCCGTGCGAGCGCCCGCTGTCGACGAGTGCTTTCTTTTCCCGGCGGTTCCTCACGGCTCTCTCGGGGCGGGAGTGCAGCCACTTGTTCTTGGGCAATCCGCAGGGCCGGTGAAAATGCATGCACTGACAATGGTCCCAGCCGTTTCCTTGCGAGAAAAGTTTTACGAAATCGGGCCAGGTCTTGTTGGATAGTTCTTTGGTCGTAAGTACCGGAAGTTGTGGTGCCATGACGCGGAAATTAGCGTGTCAAAGGGCTTGGCCCTTTGCAACCTGGGCGCGAAGTAAGAACGTTTTGGGATATGAGCCGCGGCCACATATTTTGAATGAACCGAAGTCCTTGTACCATTCCCCTTCGGGCACTTCCGGCTGCGATGCAATCCAAAGACGAAGCTGGTTGAGGTCCGCGATAGTGATGGCCCGTTCGCGCATGCGATCAACGAGATGCTGGCGGACGTTCGCGGGTAGATTGTCCCAGGACTCGACCCTGGGCATCAGTTACCAAAGACCATTCTGCCCAGTTTATCGCCGAGGCGCTTGGCTTCCTCTGGGTCGGTAGCGTCGCGAAAACGCTCGGCGAGTTCGAAAAATTCTTGCTGTTTGCGCTTCTCGGCCTCGATGCCATTCTCGATGAGTTCCACCAGCATGCGGTTGGAGCTAAGCCTGCGAGTCTTCGCCAAGCTACGGACTTTAGCTGCGGTGGTTGCTGGAAGGCTGACGCTCTGGCGTATAGTCTTGTTTGGGGAACTCATGACACCATTATGCACCATAATGGTGCGCTATTACAAGCTATCGCATCGTTTCGTCAACTGGGAAACTCTGCAAATCGCGGGCGGCTTGGGCTAGGTCGGCGGGTTTGCCTAGGTCGCGCCAGTAGGAGTTGTCGTGGCGGAAGGCTAGGATTTTTTGGCCTTCGGCAGAGAGGCGAAGATAGGAATCGATGATGGAGAAGGGGCCGGATTCGGTGAGCATGGGGAGGAGACGGGAGGAGATGACGTGGATGCCGGAGAAGGCCAGGGGGAGGAGCAAGGAGGGTTCTTTGGACTGGGGAAGTGGCGAGTGGCGAGCGGCGAGTGGCGAGTGGACGGAGATTTTGGCGGTCTCATCGGTGATGGGTGGGGTTGAAATCGCGCGAGGGTTCTTTGGTTCGCTCAGAATGACAGCGTCGCGCACGGATGGAACTAAGGTGTCTTGGTTGCTGATGCGGCGGCCGGAGAGTTGGAGTTGATCGTTGAAGAGGAGGTGGCGCCCGGATTCGCGGGATTGCACGGCTAGCGTGGCCAGGGCTCGATGTTCGTTGTGGAATTGGAGCATGGCAGCCAGGTCGATGTTGCTGATTACGTCTACGTTGTGGAGGAGGAAGGGCTCGTCCGCTTTGGTGGAATCGTGGCGAGCGGAAGCTTCGAGGAAAAACCACGCGGCCTTTTTTAGGCCACCGCCGGTATCGAGCAGGAGGTCGTCTTCGCGGGAGATTTCGATGCGCATGCCGAAATTATTTTTGGATTTAAGGTATTTCGCAACCATGTCGGCGAAGTGATGGACGTTGATGATTACCTCGGTGACGCCGAAGGCGCGCAAGCGGGAGATGGTGATTTCGAGGAGCGTGCGGCCGTTGATTTCGACGAGGGCTTTGGGGCGATCGTTTGTGAGAGGGCGCAGGCGGGTACCTAGGCCGGCCGCGAGGACCATTGCCTTCATTGAGGGGCCTTCATCGACGGGCTTTCATTTGCGGAGGTTCTCGAGGCCCAGGTGGCGCAGTACTACCTCGAGGCCGTTTTTGGTGCGGAGGCGTCTGGCTAATTGCTCAGCGAGATAGACGGAGCGGTGCTGGCCGCCGGTGCAGCCGAAAGAAACCATTAAGTTTTTGAAGCCGCGCTGCTGATAGCTGGAGAGGGTGGCGTCGACGAGCGAGAGCACGCTGGCCAGGAATTGATGGACGCTGTCCTGTTGATTGAGATAGTCGATGACGGGAGCGTCCTGGCCGGTGAGCGATTTGAAGCGCTCCTCGCGGCCGGGATTCGGGAGACTGCGGCCATCGAAAACGAAGCCGCCGCCGTTGCCGGTTTCGTCCTGCGGCAAGCCCTGGTGAAACGAAAAACTGAAAACGCGGACGACGAGCTTATCGGCGTCGTGTGCCAGGCTTTGCAATTTTTCCGAGGCCAGCATGCTCTGGAACGCGGCCATCAACGTGGGGAGCTGGATGGGCAGTTCGGTTTGATGTAAGAGCCAGCGAAGGTTTTTCAGAGCGTAGGGAACGCTTTGGAGGAAGTGGACTTTGCGTTCGTAGAAGCCGCGGAAACCGTAAGCGCCGAGCGCCTGCATGATGCGAACGTACACGTAGGCGTAGAAATAGTGAAGGAAAGCTTCGCGGTCGACGGGAATGAATTTTTCGAGGGCGCGAAGATAGTCGAAGTAGAGCTGCTGGCGGAGTTCGGGCGGAAGATCGGCCTTGGCGTCGTACAAAAGTGAGGCGATGTCGTATTGGAGAGCGCCTTTGCGGCCGCCCTGGTAGTCAAGGAAGTAGGGCTGGCCGTCGCGCAGCATGATGTTGCGGGACTGAAAATCGCGGTAGAGAAAATAATCGCGGTGGGCGCTGAGAAGAAAATCGGTGAGGCGGTTGAAGTCGTCCTCAAGAGCGTGTTCATTGAAGGGAATGCCAGCAAGACGCAAAAAGTAATATTTGAAATAGTTGAGGTCCCAGGAGATGGACTGGCGATCGAAGCTCGCGATGGGATAGCAGACACTGTAATCCAGGTCGCGGCCGGCTTCGACTTGAAAGCGCGGCAGGACGGCGACGACCTTGCGATAGGCTTCGACAACTTGAGGCGCAACGGTGGCGCCGGTGCGGTTTTTCGAGAGAAATTCGAAGAGCGTGGTGTCGCCGAGGTCTTCTTCGAGATAAGAGCCGTGATCGAGATCTTCGGCGTAGATTTCCGGGACGGGGAGGCCGTGGCGGCGAAAATGTTTGGAGAAGGCCAGAAAGGCGGCGTTTTCTTCGCGGACGTTGTAGAGAATGCCGATGGCAGTGCGCGGGCCGGCGCTTAGGCGGATAATTTTTCGGCCCGAGCCGCCGAGTTCGCCCTGGAGCGGCTGGACGCGCTCGACCGGCGCGCGAAAGTGCTGTTCAAAGAGCTTCTTGAGAACGTCGATGGACATAAGGGCCAGCTCTTTTCGATTGACGAATCGCCGCAGCTAATTCTTTTCTAGCATAGCCGATTCAGCGTGTTACAAAGGCAAAACAGGCGGGCGTGCTTCAAAATCACCACTGTCTCAACGTGAAGTTGTAAGAGTGCGACTCGACGCGGCCTGTCCAGACTTTGTGCTGTGAGGATTCTGGCGATGGCAGCACTTCGTAGATGGCTCTCACAGTGATTGGCATTTCGTCGGCCTTGGGAAATGCGGGACGCGCCGCCCACCATTTGTCGAGGTGAATCGCGTAGACCTGATATTCGCCGGGGGCCACGAGAAACGTTGAGGGGAAGTTCACCGTAAACACTTCTGGGCCTCTCGAAATTATGTACTTCTTCCCGTCATTTGTCGCGAGCTCGAAGCTTATTGCCCGGTAGCCCCAACTATTCCAAGACTCCCAAATAGGTTGCGGCTCGTTTGAGAGGTTCGTGAGGACAAGGTAAAAATCCCTGGAGTCTTTGCGGGCCATTTCGATGCTCCCGCTTCCATTGGCATTGAATGTCGGAACAACGGCCAACGAAAAGGGGGGTTTTGGTGTATCGGATAGCGACGACCCGGCAAGGGCCAGAAGCACGGTGCAAATGACCAAAATTCCGGATAAAGGCTTATGCATAGACACCATGATAGCCGCCTGAATTACAAAACGGCGGACGAGGCGGCAGGAAGTTGGAGTAACGATCACGCGGCAGTCTATGTCTTCGATTGGCGGCCAGGCGACGAAGCTGGGGCGGGGGCGGCTATAATTGTCCCATGCGTTCCCTAACAAAAGACGAAAGAAGGACGGAGCAGCGGTTGCCGGGGTCGAAGAACCTGGACCGCATGACGACGGCGGAGATCGTGGGGCTGATGAACCGCGAGGACCGCAAAGTGGCGCTCGTCGTCGGCCGCGAGCTTCCGGCGATTGCACGCGCGGTGGATGCGATCGTGGCGGCGATTCGCGGGGGCGGGCGGCTGTTTTATGTGGGGGCGGGATCGAGCGGCCGAATGGCGGTGCTGGATGCGGCAGAGTGCCCACCAACGTTCGGGATTTCTCCGAAAATGATGCGCGCGTTTATTGCAGGCGGAAGACGCGCAGTGACGGGAGCGGTGGAAGGCGCGGAAGACTCGGTGGCGAACGGTGAGCGGGACCTGCGGCGCGTAAAGCTCACGAAGAAAGACGTGGTGGTGGGAATCGCGGCGAGCGGGACAACGCCGTACGTCCTGGGAGCGATGAGCTACGCACGGAGGCGCGGGGCGTTGACGGTGGCAGTGGCCTCAAACCGGCGGATGGCGCTGACGCGGCTGGCGAGGATTGCCATCGCGACGGAAGTGGGGCCGGAGGTGCTGACCGGGTCGACAAGATTGAAGGCGGGGACATCGCAGAAGATGGTCTTGAACATGCTGAGTACGGCAGTGATGGTGAGGCTCGGGCATGTGTATGAGAACTTGATGATTGATGCGGTGCTGACAAATGAGAAGTTGCATGAGCGGGCCGTGAGGATTTTGACGGAGGCGAGCGGGAAAAATGTGTCCGCGGCGGAACACGCTTTGCGGGCGGCGGGACACAATATGAGGGTGGGGCTGGTGATGCTGAAACTGGGCGTTGATGCGAGAGAGGCTCGGAAAAGATTGACGGCGGCTCCGGGGGATCTGCGCAGGGCGCTGGAGGAATAAAGAGAAAGAATTAACGCGGAGTTCGCGGAGACACGGCAAGCACAGAGAAGAACGAATGGATAAGTTCTTAATTCGGGGAGGAAAGGCGCTGCGGGGAAAGGTGGCGATCAGCGGGGCGAAGAACTCCGCGCTGCCGGTGATGGCGGCGGCCTTGCTGACGGCTGAGAAGGTGGCCGTCCACAATATTCCCAAAGTGCGCGACCTAGTCACGATGAGCAAGCTGCTGGCGTTCATGGATGCGAAGGTCACCGTGACGGAAGTGCCCGCGAGCGATTATGTGATTGAGGCGCCGAAGTTGAATCATGCGGAGGCGCCGTACGAATTGGTAAAGACGATGCGGGCGTCGATCTTGACGCTGGGGCCGCTGATGGCGCGGATGGGAATGGCCCGCGTTTCGTTACCGGGGGGGTGCGCGATTGGGGCGCGGCCGGTGGATTTGCATTTGAAGGCGCTGGAACGGATGGGTGCGGAAATCACGACGTCGCACGGATATATCGAGGCGAAAGTACCGGAGAACGGATCGAAAGGCAGGCGGCTGAAGGGCGCGCACATTACGTTTGAAAAGATTACGGTGACCGGGACAGAAAATATTTTAATGGCCGCGACGCTGGCGGATGGCGAGACAGTTTTGGAAAATTGCGCACGCGAACCCGAGGTGACCGACCTTGTCGCGATGCTGCGGAAAATGGGCGCGCAGATCGAAGGCGATGGAACGGCGACGCTGCGCATTCGCGGCGTAAGGGAATTGCACGGGACGGAACACAGCGTGATTCCGGACCGGATCGAGACGGGAACTTTTCTTGTGGCGGGAGCGATTACCGGCGGCGACTTGACGATTACGAATTGCGAGCCGGGGCATCAGGGCGCAGTCCTTGCAAAACTGCAAGAGGCGGGCGCGTGCATCGAAACGGTGGATAAAACGACCTTGCGTGTGCGCGGCGGAAAAAAACTCGTGGCTGCGGACATGACTACGGAAGAATATCCAGGATTTGCTACAGACATGCAGGCACAATACATGGCGCTGGCGACGCAGGCGGAAGGCATGTCGGTGATCGCTGAAACAATTTTCGAGAACAGATTTTTGCATGCGAGCGAGATGATTCGAATGGGCGCTAATATTTCGATCGAAGGACCGCGAGCCGTGGTGCGCGGGCCGGCGGCGTTATCCGGGAGCACGGTGCAGGCCTCGGATTTGCGCGCGAGCGCGGGGCTGGTGCTGGCGGGATTGGTCGCGAGCGGGGAAACGCTGATCGAGCGTGTGTATCATATCGACCGCGGGTATGAGCACATTGTCGAAAAACTTCGCGGCGTGGGCGCCGACATTGAACGGATTCATGGGACGGCCTCTTAATCCAGCGCGAGATGGACTTCTTACTTTTCATTCACAGACATGCAGATAAAAGTGGGTTGACACGATGAGCGAGTGTGGCTGATAGTCCGCACGTTGTTGGAGGCCGGCACGATGGATGCTACAGAACGATTTCTTTCACGACGCGGATTGCTCAAAGCCTTGGGGGCCGCGGGCGGAGGCCTGGCGTTGAGCCGATGGGTGGGGAGAGACACGGCGATGGCTCAGGAGCCGGCGTCTTCGGGGGCGATCGAATCCTTCACGGGACCGGGAGCAAATCAGCGCTGGAACTCCGTGGGACCTTACGTCACGGAGCCGCAAAAAGCGCCGCTTTTGCTGTTGACGGATCGGCCCGTACAACTCGAGACGCCGCGGCATTATTTTTCGACGGCGTTTACTCCAAACGACGCGTTCTATGTGCGCTGGCATCTTGATGGCATTCCCAATAACGTTGACCTCAAGGAATGGAGGCTGCAGATTGAAGGAAATGTCACCAAGTCCTTGGGGTTCAGCCTTCCAGAATTAATACAAAAATTCAAAGCGGTTTCGATTGCAGCGGTGAATCAGTGTTCCGGCAACAGCCGCAGCCGTCTCCAGCCGCGTGTCGCAGGCGGGCAATGGGGCAATGGCGCGATGGGGAATGCGATGTGGACAGGAGTGCGCCTGCGGGAGCTTTTTGATGCGGCAGGCGTGAAAACGGGCTCCGTGCAGGTGCAGTTTCAGGGGCTCGAAACTGGATCGGGGCCGAAGGGTATGGCGTCCGGCAGTTTCTTGAAATCCCTGGATCTTGCCAACCCGGTATTGGACGAGTGCGTCGTGGCGTACCTGATGAACGGCGAGCCTCTGCCAATGCTCAATGGGTTTCCGGTGCGGCTGATTGTCCCGGGATATTTTGCGACATACTGGATGAAGTGCCTCAGTTGGATTCGCGTCCTAGACGCGACCGATGAAAATTTCTGGATGAAACCGGGCTACCGCATTCCAGACACGCCGAAGGGCAACACCACGCCGGATGACGTGAAGGCAGGAAAAGTAAATATGGTGCCGATCGCGAAGATGCCGGTACGGTCGTTCCTGGTATCGCCCGACGGCTCGTCGAAGATTCCAGCGGGAATGAGGGTCACGTTGCGCGGCATAGCGTTCAGCGGATACGGGCGCGTGACGCGAGTGGAAATTTCGGATGACGGCGGGAAGAATTGGTCGGCTGCGAAGCTGGGCGAGGATTACGGGGCATATTCGTTCCGTACATGGGAAGCGGCGTGGACGCCGAAATCGCCCGGGAAGTACACCGTAGCGGTTCGCGCGACGGATGAGAAAGGCAACACTCAGCCGGACGAGCCGGTATGGAATCCCGGCGGCTACTTATGGAATCGCATCGAAAAGCAGGAACTCGTCGCAGGGACCGCGGGGTGAGGGGTGAAATGCAAATGAACAGAAGAGTGCCCGTAGCTGTATTGGTGTTTTGCTTCGCCTTGACGCTGGCGGGAGTTGGTGTGTACGCCGAACTGCAGAAGGGCCAATATCAGGCGGCGACGTTGGGCCAATTTCCGCAGACCAGCCCGAGCGAGAGCTTGCCAGACTCACAATATGGAGGAAGGGCATATCCGCTGTATCCGCCTGAGCTTGTAGCAGGAGAAGGCAAGGCGGAGGTCGAGGGCTACTGCAGCATGTGCCACAGCACGCGCTACATCACCATGCAACCACCACTGCCCGCCGCTGCGTGGGAAACGGAAGTGACGAAAATGAAGAAGACGTTCGGCGCCACGATCCCGGATGAGGTTACTTCCAAAATCGTTCGCTATCTGCAGGCGCACTATACACCTGAAACCCGCAAGCAATAGTGGCTCGCGGCTCTGGTTTCAGTCCGAAAAATTGGTGCAAATGGAAAAGACCCCGCTTTTGGGGCCTCTTCCATTTTTCGAGGATAGGAAGAATCAGTCCCGACAAAACTATTCGTGGCCGCCGGAATCGCCGCCGGAGCTGCCTTCTCCGCCTGAGCCCTGATGGCCGCCGCCGCTGGCTGCTGCTTTTTGCTGCTTCTCGCGGGCTTCTTTAATTAGGGCTTTGCGCGAGAGGCGGACTTTGTTGCCTTCGATGGAGAGCACTTTTACAAGAACCTGGTCGCCGAGCTTGAGCTCGTCGCGAACGTCGCGGATGCGATGTTCGGAGATTTCGCTGATGTGCAGGAGGCCGTCGGTGCCGGGAAAGAGCTCGACGAAAGCGCCGAACTCCGCAAGGCGAACGACTTTGCCAAGATAGGTTTTGCCGATTTCGGCGGAGGCGGTGACGTCGCGAACCATTTGCAGGGCTGCATCGCCGCCGGCGCCGCTGGTCGAGAAGATGTGGACGGTGCCGTCTTCGAGGACGTCGATCTTGACGCCGGTGGCCTCGATGATCGACTTGATCTTCTTGCCGCCCGGACCGATGAGGTCGCGGATTTTATCCTGCGGTATCTTCAGCTTGAAGAGGCGCGGAGCGTACGCGGAGATTTCCGTCCGCGCCTCGCTGAGCGTCTTTTCCATGGTGTCCAGAATTTGCAGTCGAGCCTTTTTTGCCTGCGCGAGAGCTTCGCGCATCATGGCGATGCTGATGCCGAGAACCTTAATGTCCATCTGAAGCGCGGTGATACCTGCGCGTGTGCCCGCAACCTTGAAGTCCATGTCGCCGTAATGGTCTTCGGCGCCGGCGATATCCGTGAGGATCGAATACTTCTTGTCATCGCCCACGACAAGGCCCATCGCAATTCCCGCGCAAGGCGCCTTCAGCGGAACTCCGGCATCCATGAGAGCGAGCGAACCGCCGCAAACGGTGGCCATTGAGGAAGAGCCGTTCGATTCGAGAATGTCCGAAACGAGTCGCATGGCGTACGGAAAGTCCGCCTCGGGAGGAAGCAGATTGACGAGCGCGCGCTGCGCGAGAGCGCCATGGCCGATTTCGCGGCGTCCAGGGCCGCGAAGGAATTTCACTTCGCCGACGCTGAACGGCGGGAAGTTGTAGTGCAGCATGAAGCGGTTGAACTGGTCCTGCTCGAATAGTAGGTCGAGGCGCTGCATATCCTCCTTGGTGCCGAGAGTGAGCGTGGCGAGCGCCTGCGTTTCGCCGCGGGTGAAGAGCGCGGAACCATGCACGCGGGGAAGCAAGCCAACTTCGCAGGAAATGTGACGAATCTGATCGAAGGCGCGGCCATCAGGACGGCGCCGTGCGTTTAGAACGTCATCGCGGAAGATGTTCTCGCGAAGGCGCTCGAAGGCGCGCTTGGTGAGAGTGCGCTTTTCGTCCATCTCCTTCTTGGGTTCCTCGGGGACGGCCTTAATAATTTCGTCCTTCAGTTCATCAACGAGGTGATAGCTCTCTTTCTTGGGATGCTTCTCGGTATTCAAGGCGTCGTGAAGCTTCGCGCCATACTTTTTCTCGAGGTCTTTGTAGATCGCCTGGTCGAAGGGGAGCGGCGGGACGACAACCTTGACCGGCTTGAGCTGCGCGTGGAGCTCCTTAATGGCGGCGACAATCTTCTTGACCTGCGCATGGCCGAATTCCAGGGCATCGACGACGGCTTCTTCGGAGACTTCAAGCGCGCCGGACTCCACCATGACAATGGCTTCCTCCGTGCCGGCGATCACGATGTTCAGCAAACTCTTCTTCTGTTCAGCGACGGTCGGATTGGCCACGAGCTGGCCATCCAGCAAACCTACGCGGACGCAAGCAATGGGCTTCTCAAACGGCAGATCAGAGCAATAAGAAGCAGCGGAAGCGGCAGTAACGGCGATGACGTCGGGGTCGTTGTCGCTGTCCGCGGAGAGCACCATCGCGACGATTTGCGTTTCATTGCGCCAGGACTCCGGAAATAGCGGGCGCATGGGGCGGTCAATCAAGCGCGAAGTAAGAATCTCCTTTTCCGAGGGACGCCCTTCGCGCTTGAAGAAGCCTCCGGGAATTTTCCCAGCGGAATATGTATTTTCGCGATAGTCGACGGTCAACGGAAGAAAATCTCGGTCGTTGGCGGTAGGCGACATGCAAGCCGTGGTTAGCACGACGGTGTCGCCGTACCGCGCCGTAATTGCGCCGTTCGCTTGCTTGGCAATCTTTCCAGTTTCGAGAATGAGGGCGCGTCCCCCGACTTCAACGGAAACCTGGTGTGGTGCGGGAGTGTGATTATTTTCAGACATAAGTGATCATTTCCTTTGGCCCCGCTTCATACGGGGCATGTTCAGAGCGTCCACAGGAAAGTCAACCTTGCAGGAGTGAATGGCCGAATTTCAGCCTTGAAACAAATTCCCTGCTTCGAGTAGGTCGGCGCTAGCCTGGCCTGGATAACCCCAGAAAAGAAAAGAGGCGAGAACCACGACACGATAGGAGACGTACAAAGCGATCCGGACTACACCACGAGAAACGCCGGCCGAAATGCAGCCGAGGCCCTGATGATTTCACCGACGGCCCAGAGGACATCGGGGTCGGCAGACAGACTTCGAGTGGAAGTTGTCACTTCGTGAAAACGCAGAGGCTTCTGCCCGTGACAACGATTATATTTTGGGCAGTTACTTGCGCAGGCTAAGGCGTTCAACAATCTCGCGGTACCGATCCGGGTCACGACGGTTCAAATAGTCCAGCAGGCGGCGGCGCTTATTGACCATCATGATCAAGCCGCGCCGGGATGCATGGTCTTTTACGTGGGACTTGAGGTGCGTTGTGAGGTAGCTGATCCGCTCGCTCAAAAGTGCAATCTGGACTTCCGGTGAGCCAGTATCTTTCACTTCCCGCCGGAATTGTTCGATCAACACCGCTTTGGCTGTGCTCAAGTGCCCCTCTCCGTCGTCCCCTGAATTTTTCCTCTTCTCTTCGACTCATTCAGGCTAACACAAATCTGTTTTGAGTGTAAAGGAATGTAAACCTGGTCTCGAGCCAGATTAAGTTGGTTGGAATTGGGAAGTTGGGTGGCGGAGGAGCAACGTGACTGGTGACTAGTGGCTCGTGACTGGTGCAAACCGCGTGAGCGCTGGCGGACGTCCACGGGCTGAGGGTGGTCTCGCTGCACATACAGGTTGCGCTGGGACGGCAAATTAGGTTGAATGATTGTAGCGAGTGTAAAAGTTTTGAGAGGAGAACGACAAATGCAAAAACGAATCGCAATGGTTGCTGGGTTTTCTCTGGCCTTAACTTTCTTGGCCATGCAGGCCTCTGGCCAGCAGGACAAGAGCAAGCGCCCCAGTCCGCCGGCGACGGCGTCATGTGCGTTGCCGGATGGCAAGACGCTTACGGTGGATTACTCGAGCCCGCGAGCGAAAGGCCGCAAAGTCTACGGAGAATTAGTCCCCTTCGGCAAGGTGTGGCGCGCGGGAGCCAACGAAGCCACCACGTTTGTGACCACCACGGATTTGAAAGTCGGCGGCAAAGACGTGCCTGCGGGAAGCTACACGATATTTGTAATTCCGGAGCAGGACAAATGGACGCTTATCATCAGCAAGAAAACCGGAGAGTGGGGGCTGGCTTACGCTGGTCCAGGAGAAGACCTGGCGCGTATGGACATGAAGGTCTCCAAGTTGCCGTCGAGTCTTGAGAACTTTACGATTGGATTTGACAAGGACGGCGGGGGCTGCACGTTGCGGATGGATTGGGAGACCACGCGCGCTTCCGTAGAGATTGCGAAAAAGTAGAGCTAAGCGGGACAGGCATTCTTGCCTGTCCGGTTTTCTCAAATTTTAAAAAGAAGAATGAGGGGGACAGACAGGAATGTCTGTCTCACCATCAGGAATTCTTCGTTCGAACCAGAGAAAGAAACTCATCCCGCGTCTGCTTATTGTGGCGGAAGCCGCCCAGCATCGCGCTGGTTAGGGCTTGGCCGTGCTGCTTTTCGACGCCGCGCATCTGCATGCAAAGGTGGCGCGCCTCGATGATCACCCCGACGCCTTCGGGGCTGATTTTTTCCTGAATGGCCGCGGCGATTTGGCTCGTGAGGCGCTCCTGAATCTGCAGACGGCGCGCGAACATGTTTACGAGACGCGCGACTTTGCTTAAGCCGATGACGCGCTTATTGGGAAGATAGGCGACGTGGCACTTCCCAAAAAAGGGCAGCAAATGATGCTCGCAAAGGCTGAAAAATTCGATGTCCTTTACGACCACCATTTCGTCGTAGGCCACGCTGAACGTCGCGCCATTGAGAATGTTTTCCGCGTTCTGGTGGTAGCCGCTGGTCAAAAATTTCAGGGCCTTTTCGTAGCGTTCCGGCGTCTTGCGCAGGCCTTCGCGATTGGGGTCTTCGCCAATCAATTTAATGATTTCGCGAACGTGGCACGCAATCCTGCGCGCGTCCAGCCCTTGCTCATCGTTCAACATGATCTCTTGCGTCGGTTTAGCCATCACTTTTACCTCTCAAAGCCTTCTGGGCTGTCTCCAGCGTACTCGAAACTGTTGTTCGACGTCTCCTGAATGCGCACTCGTTCAAGTTTCGCTTTGGAGAACGGTTTCAGCCTCCGAAAGATCTCGATGCAAAGATTTTCCGTCGTGGGAACCGTACCGCGAAACGCCGCGACATCCTCATTCAGTGACTTGTGGTCGAGCGGCTCGAGGACTTCGCGTTCCACAAAGCCGTCGAGGTCCGCGAGATTCGCGATCATTCCCGTGGCCGGATCGACTTTCCCCGACACCAGAACTTCCACCACATAGTTGTGCCCATGTCCGTACGGATTGTTGCACTTTCCGTAGAGCCTGTAATTCTCTTCCTCACTGAGATCCGGATTGTGCAAGCGGTGCGAGGCAGCAAAGCGATAACGCCGCCCCAGCTCGATCTTCATCTCATCATTCCGTGCACCCGAACTCGTCACGCGTTAGCTCCTTCTCGGCCGTTGCGATAGCAATCCGCAAAGAGATCCGGCGTTTCGTACAGGCGGACTCGGTGCAACCTTCCTTGCTTGATCTGCGGATCGAGCAAGTTCCAAATTACACGCGCAATGTTTTCGCATGTCGGAATTTGACCGGCGAGCTCGGGAACCTCGTAATTCAAGAAGCGGTGATCCATGCGCTGCATCACTTCGCGATCCAGAATGTCTTTCAAATCTTTCAGGTCCAAAACCATCCCAGTAACGGGATCAGGTTCTCCGGCGACGGTCACTTCGAGCGTGTAGTTGTGTCCGTGTCCATGCGGGTTATTGCACTTGCCGAAGATGCGGCGATTCTCCTCCGGCGAGAAATCCGGATTGTGATAAAGATGAGAGGCGGCGAACTCGATTTTGCGTGTCAGGAGGACCATGGCGTTTCGCTTATCTCGGGGCTCCAGGAAGAGTGACCGCGACTTCCCGTCCCTTCCATTCGACTTTACCCTTCATGTGGCTCCGGTACGAAGCCCAAAGCACACCCGCGTACAGCGCCACTGCGGGCATATAATAGATGATGAATTTGTAGGGGTATCGGTTACGAGATAACTCCGCCCCGTAGTTGAATTGACGTAACAACAGGAAACAGACTCCCAAAAATGTGGCGACGGGAATCTTTATTCCGAGAAGTATCAGAGCAAGCGGAATCCATGGAATAGTGGCCTCCAGCTCGCCGAAAAGAGCGCGCGGATTGCCGCCAACCAGCAAGTAGAGATTTTTCTTCCAGCCTTGCCACATCGCTTTGAAGGAACGGTACATGCGCACGCGCACGATTCCCTGTCCTGAACCGAACCACAGGCGAAATCCGGCAGCCTTCGCGCGCCTTGCGATGGCCACATCTTCCAGCACGTGTGCGGCAATCGCCGCGTGCCCGCCGATAGCATTGTAAGCGTCGCGCTGGATCATCAAGAACTGCCCGTTCGCGGCCGCGGCAGGCGAGGCGGGGTTATTCACGGCGTCGAAGGAGAAATGTTTGGATAGCCGGCTGTAGATGAACGGGATAAGCGCTTTCTCATACCAGGTTTGCGTAACTTGCTCCGGGGAGAAGGAGATCAGCGCCGCGTTTGATTCTTGCGCGATCTGCAGAGCGCGAGTGGCGGCGCCGGGTAGCAGCTCGGCGTCTGCGTCCGTGAATAACAGCCACGGGCTCTTGGCTTCCTTCGCGCCTAGGAAGACGGCATTATTCTTGCCAACCCAGCCGGGCGGAACATCCTGTGTCTCGAGGAGGCATAGATTCGGAATTTTTGGCATCAACCCGCGAACGATTTCCTCGGTTTTGTCCGTGGACTGATCATTTACGACGATGATTTCCACGATTTCCGGCTGCCTAGCCAGCGATTCAACGCAGGCGGCGATGACAGACTCCTCATTTCTTGCCGGGACAATCGCGGTGATCGAAGCCGGCAGGGAGTCTTGCTCCTGCATCGAATTGGGAGTTTGGTTGGTCACGGTGAAGTAAGGGGACACGGACCGGTTTCCGATCCCGCGCGGATGAGCTAGTATAGCATTTGATGAGAATCGGCCCGAAACTCATAGCTTGGGGAGGTTTGGCGGCCTTTCTGGGAATCGTCGTCGTTTTCGCCTTGCCGAGTTACCGTCATGGCGAAGCGTCCGTTGCCGGGAAGCGCGCCGAAGACTTCGCGCTGAATTTCAACGGAAAGCCCGCGCATCTTTCCGATCTTCGCGGCAAGGTTGTGGTGCTGAACTTCTGGGGCACGTGGTGCCCGCCTTGTGTCGAAGAAACTCCGGAACTGAACCGGCTGCAGAAATACATCGATTCGCGCAACGGGGTTGTTCTGGGCGTTGCTGCCGATGAGGACCAGGCTGTTTACGAAAAATTTCTCCGCGATCAAGGGGTCAATTTTCCGACCTACCGCGATCCAAAAACGAAGGACAATCA
Source organism: Candidatus Acidiferrum sp. (assembly GCA_041486245.1). Classification (GTDB taxonomy): domain Bacteria; phylum Acidobacteriota; class Terriglobia; order Acidiferrales; family UBA7541; genus Acidiferrum. Next base: position 31,395 of record JBGPLB010000011.1, on the reverse strand, counting down.
CTCACCTATCGCTGAATCCTACGGCACCAGCATGATCCCCGAAACATACATCATCGACCGGCAAGGCAAGATTGCGCGCAAGATCATTGGATTCCAGAAATGGGATTCGCCGCAAATGCGGGAGTATCTCGATTCGCTTCTCGGCAAGAGCTGAACGGAAGCGGTCGGACAGATATTCCTGCCTGTCTCTTCTCAGAGCGAAGCTTTGCGCAGACGCAGGGCGTTGGCGATGACGGAGACGGAACTGAAGCTCATGGCGGCGCTTGCGATCATGGGGCTGAGAAGCCATCCGAAGAATGGATAGAAAACGCCGGCCGCGACGGGGATACCAAGTGCGTTGTAAAGAAAAGCAAAAACCAGATTTTGTTTGATGTTGCGGATTGCAGCGCGGCTGAGCTTCCGCGCGCGCACGATGCCGCGAAGGTCGCCCTTCACGAGGGTGATTCCAGCGTTCTGGATGGCCACATCGGTGCCAGTGCCCATGGCGATGCCTACATGCGCCGCGGCAAGAGCGGGAGCATCGTTGACGCCGTCGCCGGCCATGGCCACGATGCGGCCCTGATCGCGTAGGCGATTTATGATTTCACCCTTTTGCTGCGGTTGCACTTCGGCTTCGACCTCTTCGATTCCGAGTTCGCTGGCCACTTTGGCTGCCGTCGCGCGACGGTCGCCAGTCAACATCACGATGCGGATGCCTTCGTCGCGCAGTGCGTGAATCGCTTGGGGCGTCGAAGTCTTGATTTTATCGCTTAGGAAAAATGCCCCAGCCACTTTTCCATCGACCGCCAGGTAGACGGTTGTAATTGGTGCGGCCGCTTGCTCTTGGGAAGCGGTATGGTCTTTCGCGGTCACTTCAATTCCCCGCCCCTTCAAAAACGCGGCGGTGCCGGCAAGAACGTGTTTGTTCAAGACGCGGGCTTCTACGCCTCCACCGGCAGTGGCGAGAAAGTCGCTGACCGGCGCGAGGGGCAATTTTTTTTCCTCGGCAGCACGCACGATCGCGCGGGCCAAGGGATGCTCGCTCGAACGCTCCAGGCTCGCAGCCAAGGACAGTAGAGTATCTTTTGTATAGCCGGTTCCCTCGAAGACTTCCACGCCAGCCAGTTGCGGTTTGCCCTCCGTGAGAGTGCCGGTCTTGTCTACGACGAGGGTGTCCACTTTAGCGAGCGTTTCAAGAGCTTCGGCGTTTCGAACGAGGACGCCAACGTGAGCGCCACGCCCAACTGCGACCATGATGGACATGGGCGTTGCAAGGCCGAGCGCGCAGGGGCAAGCGATGATCAGCACGGCTACTGCAGCGATGAGCGCGTGAGCAAAACGCGGCTCAGGACCAAAGAGCGCCCAGCCGCCGAAAGCCAGCACAGCAGCCACGATGACTGCGGGCACAAAATAGCTGGCTACTTTGTCTGCCAGGCGTTGCATCGGCGCGCGGCTGCGCTGCGCCTCGCTGACGAGCTTGACGATTTGCGCAAGAATCGTTTCGCTGCCGACACGTTCGGCGAGCATCACGAAACTTCCACTTGCGTTCAGCGTGCCGCCGGTGACTTTGTCTCCGACGGATTTTTCGACGGGCATAGGCTCGCCTGTAACCATGGATTCGTCGACGGCGCTCGCGCCTTCGATGATTTCGCCATCAACCGGAATGTTCTCTCCCGGACGCACGCGCAAACGATCTCCCACTTTCACGACGTCGAGCGCGACATCCCTTTCCGTGCCGTCAGCCCCAAGCAGATGCGCTTGCTTCGGCGCCAAGCTCAGCAATGAGCGAATGGCGCTGCTCGTCTGCTGGCGCGCATGCAACTCCAGCACCTGGCCAAGCAGGACAAGAGTGGTGATGACAGCCGCGGCTTCAAAATAGGTCGACACAGCGCCGTGCATGTCTCGAAACGAAGCAGGAAAAATTTGTGGAAAGAGGGTCGCCGCAACGCTATCGAGATATGCGGCGCCGGTGCCCAAGGCGATGAGCGTGAACATGTTGGGGCTGCGATTTACGAGGGAGGCCCAGAAGCGCTGGAAAAATGGCCAGCCGCCCCACAAAACTACCGGCGTCGCGAGAACGAATTCGATCCAGTTGCGGGCGCCAGATGAAAGCGGGAGCTTGAGCACATCCCCGGACATGGCGAGCAGCAGCACGGGCAAAGACAGAGCCGCGCTCACCCAGAATCGGCGCAACATCGAATCGTATTCGGGATCGGCTTCTACTTCCGCAAAGGCGTCCATCGGCTCAAGGGCCATACCGCAAATTGGACAGGCTCCCGGACCAATCTGAATAATTTCCGGGTGCATCGGGCAGGTGTACCGTACGTCTTTGGTGCCGACAGAAGGCTGCTCGGTAATAGTTGCAGGGTGGCCGGAAAGTGCGGCATGGCCGGAGATTGCACTGGATTCCATTCCGGCTGTCCCAGGCGTCTCCAGAAACTTTTCCGGGTCTTTTTCAAACTTTTCCGCGCAGCGTTGCGAGCAGAAGTAATAGGTCTTATCGCCGCGTGCGACCTTGGCGGCCGGCTTTTGCGGATCCACCATCATTCCGCAGACGGGATCTTTCACTCGCGGCGTCGAAGCGAGAATCGGAAGGCCGGATTTTTGAGGATCGGGCGGCGGATTTTGTCCGGACATGGCGCTATTTTAGATGATTTGTGGTTCCCGGCGGCTACGAACTAAATTCTTGCACGGGCTGGTATAATCCGGGCATGACACTCGTGGAAATTACCTACGAATTGCAATCCCCGCTAACGCAGGAGCAAATGCGGCTTCTCGGCGAGTTTTCGAACACCTATGGTCTGCGGCGCTTCCGCTTTGATGAAAGCAAGAAGCATCTTTCTTTTGAGTACGACGCTTCACGGCTGCGCGACACGCAGATCGCGCACGTTCTCGGGCGAGCCACGATTGCCGTAACGCGCAAGGTCAATTAAACACTTAGCTGTTCAGCCCTTCGCACTTTGGAAGCGTGAGCGAACGCTTTGCACGATCCTTTGTGGTTGGAATAAGTTCGGGGTGCTGGAGACGTTCAGAAACATCTACCCACTCGAACGTATGCGCGGGCAAAAAAAGAGGCCCCCGCTTGGGATCGGGGGCCCCGGAGAGTGCGATTCGTTGCCAGTGTCGTTTTCACACCGGCGCGTGGGGTCATCCATCCTAGCTTCCCTCTCAGAGGCAGGTGGGAACGAATTGTGAAAAGTGACGAGCAAGCCCCTTCCCCCTCGCTCGCCGCTCTTCTCAACTCGTCATTTGAACCGCACTCACGCGGCTGTCTTATGCACGGCCCGCGCCAATGTCAGCTCTGAATTGACTTTCCACCAAGTCACCTATTAACAAGTACTTGTCTAAGGCGTAGGCTTCCCCGCACCGCCCCAATTCCGTACTCGATTTCAGTTTGGAACCGTTCCAAAGCTGAATCGGGAACGCTGAGCCTTTACCCACATGGATTTTCTCCTTGTACCCAGTTCCAGGACCCTGGTAACAAATTTTTCAGGCTTTCCGCGCTATCGGTTTTGGGGAGCTTCACCAGCACAATCTCTTCATGCGCCCGCTGCTTCTCAACCGCCCACATCGCAAAAACCTTATGCTCCGTACGACCTTACTACTCACCTGTTTGATCGGCGGATCACTAATTTTGTCGGCGGACACCCCGGGGCAGTTGCGAGCCGCCACGGTGGGCACCTGCTATTGCCGATGTGCGGAATCACGCGCGCACAGAAGTTGCGTCAAGATGTGTGAAATACCGAAGTATTCTTCACGTCATTGGGCGAAGCGCTGCGAAAAGCCGCGCCTGCACATACCCATTGAGAATCGCGATGCAGGTCCCCGTTTTGAGCATCCCGGCAGGAACGAAAGAGCGCAGCTCTCGAAACCCGCGCCAACAGTTAAACCGTAGAGCTTGACTGGATCGGTGTAGTGCTGGCGGACGGCTCTGCGGCTTCCTCCGACGGCCCTAAAAGCTGCGCCAACATTTCGGGGATTTCAAAAATGGCGCGGTTGTTGAGCGCCGCGACATTCTTTCGAAATTCCGCCAGATTGGCCGGTTCCAGGATCTGCCGAACTCCGTCAGCAACTTCGCGAAAACTTTTTACCACAATGCCGACGCGTTTCTCCGTCACCCATTCCGCGTTGTAGCGTTCCTGCGGCAAAGTCCAGGCGTTGCATTCGATCAACACCGGGAGCTTGCGCGCCATCGCTTCCGCGATGCTTCCCGGGCCCGGCTTGCCAATTAAAAAGTCCGCGGCGCGCATGAGCTTGTGAACTTCGTTTGTAAAACCGACCACATGCACGGGTATTTTCCATTTTGGGACGCGCAGCTTAGCCGCCAGCTCTTCGTTGCGCCCGCAAATCAAAATCAGCTGGAGGGGCAGACCCGCCGTATTTAACCGGCGCGTTAAATAGTACATTACCTTGGAGCCAAACCCGCCGAAGAGGACGACGGCGGTCGGCAAATCGGGCTGCAAACCCATTTCCTTGCGAAGCAGGGCCGGATCTTCATGCTGCTGCGAGTAAAAGTCAGGACGCAGGATCATTCCAGATGCTTGAAGAATATGAGCTTCGTCGTGGCCGAAGGAGCGCGCTTGCTCGACGGCACGCTGCGTGCCGGCGATAACGTACTGCTCCTTCAGCGGCTCGATCCAGAACCGCGGGGGAAAATCGGCCAAATCGGTGATGAGTGTTACAAACGGCCGGCTAGGATAAACAGCGTTCCAGCTTTCGCAAATCTCGCGATTAAAATGAGGGATAACGGAGATGAGTAGATCCGCCGGGTGCTTCCGCCAGAACTCCGCGAGCAGGCGCACCAGGGGGCGGTGGAAGAGGCGAATCGTAAGCTGCAGCACGCGAAGGAGATACTTGCTGCCGAGCGTCCAGCCGTTCTGCAACATGATGTTGTATTGCTGCTGGATGCGAATGCCGGTGAGCTTGCGAAGCACGTCCAGCCGGTCGGTCAAATCCTGGAATTGCACGAGCTCCACCTGCCAAGGCCGCCCCTGTTGAGCCGCAATTGTTTGGAGTGCGACAGCGGCGTTACGGTGTCCGCCTCCGCCATCGTGGAAGACCACGTGAATCTTCTTCATGGTTTTGATTGTGCCATACACCAAATGTTCGCCGAGAAGAGCAACCTCCATGCCATGTGGATAACCTAGGAAGTCCAATGTGCTCAATGAGTTTCATGGGCACATTCACCTACATTTAGCGACCTCTTCATGGCCTGTTCATATCCCAGGCTGACAATAGTCCCATGCGCTGCGATCTCCACGTTCACTCGATTGCATCAGGCATGTGCAACACTCCCATTTTTGGCCAGATCTGCCGCGAGTCGTACAACCAACCCGGGGAAGTTTACACCCGGCTCAAGCGGCTTGGGATGTCTATCGTCACACTCACCGACCATGACTCCATCGAAGCCGGGGAGACCCTTTGGAAATACCCCGATTTTTTCCTTAGTGAGGAAGCGACCGTGCAGATGCCCAGCGGAACCGAGATACACCTGGGTGTCTACGGAATCACCGAACGCGACCATATCGAGATCCAAAGGCGCCGTAAGGACTTCATTTCGCTGATGATGTTCCTCACGGAGCGAAAACTGTTTTTTAGCGCGAATCATGTTTTCTCTGGGTTGACGGGGCGACGAAGCGAAGAAGACTTTTGCTGGTTGGCGTCCTATGTTCCGGCATTTGAGACGCGTAACGGTCAGATGTGGAATCAGGCCAACGAGAGCGCTGCCAGGCTGGCATCCCGGCTCGGAAAGATCAGTGTTGGCGGGAGCGACTCCCACACTCTATCAGGAGTTGGGCGCACGTTCACGGAAGTCCCGCTAGCGCGCACGGCCGGTGAATTCTTCGCCGGGCTGCGAGCTGGCCTTGGGCAAGTCCATGGCGCACATGGCAGTTATGCGAAGTTGACTGCCGACGTCTTCCGTATCGTGAGGTCCTTGTGGATGGAAAAACGGTGGACATTGGCGCTTATGCCGCTGTCGCTGTTGGTTCCCGCATTCACGGCTGTGCATTGGCTGAATGAGATTCACTTTTGCCGGAAGTGGCCGGAGGCTTTGGAAGGCAGGGAGAAGAGCCAACGCATGTTTTGGGATATGGATTCCAGCCTCGAGGCAAACTGGGGCTAGATGGGCTAAGCGCATGACAGTAGCACGCACTCTATGGGGGTTCATCGAACGGCGCGATTACCGGGTCATGCGCCGCATGAATCGTTGGCGAGCCCCGCGATGGGTGCGATTGTGGATGATCCTGGCCACGAGGATGGGTGATGGCTGGCTTTGGTATGGGCTTGGGATCCTGCTGCTCATCGACGGAGGCCCTCAACGATTCTCCGCAATCGGCGTGGCGGGAAGTTCCGCCGTGTTCGGCATTTTCGTCTTTAAAGCATTGAAAAGACTCAGCCAACGGCCGCGACCGTGCCAACTTGAGCCGCATTGTTGGTCGAAAGTTCTGCCTCCGGACCGGTTTTCATTTCCCTCCGGCCACACGATGACGGCTTTCTCTATTGCGCTGGTGGTGAGCTATTTCTATCCATCGCTGGAGGGGCCGCTTTTCTTTCTCGCCATCAGCATCGCCGTTTCCCGCATTGTGCTGGGAATGCATTTCCTGAGCGACGTGCTGGCAGGAATGGTTCTGGGAGTGGCGCTTGGCTGCGCCTCGATCACAACCTTCGCATCGTTCGGCTGGGCATAACCCTAGACACTCCAGCCGGGATCACTGGCACATTCTTTAGAGTCTGAAGGGTATTAAAGGGGTTTCGGGTGGGACGCGAGAGCCTCCCGGAACGAGGCAAGATTGCTCTTGTCCACGGTAGCTGTTCCGGTGTCGACCCAAGCCGGCAAAGGAGCCGCGGGCGCGGTGCGCCAGTCTTTGAACTCGTGCACGGCGTTGTGGTGGAGGTCGTCGGCATACTTCAGGCCGTAATAGGCCATGATGTACGGCTTCTGCACGATTGTGGCGTTAATCCATCCTTTTTCAATCCCATCGAGCGTCTCCGGGTCTTTGTCGAACGAAACGATGGCGACCTTGCCGGTAAGGTCCAGGCGGTGTAGCGCTTCCGCGGTACCCGAGCCACCGGAAGCTTCCAAGCAAATCACGCCATCGACCTTTTGCTTTTTTGCGAGGATTGCTGAAATTCCGTCGTTGGCGTTGCGGGGATCTCCTTTGTCGTCGATGGTCTGAACGATCTTGATGCCGGGATATTTCTTCAACGCCTCATTCACTCCGCGCACGCGCTCGTCCATGTTCAACTGACCCGGGACGGTGACGATGACGATCTGCCCCTGGCCCCTGAGAATATCCGCCATGCGCTTCCCGCTTTCCTGACCGGCGCGGAAGTTGTCAGTTCCGACGAAAAGAATCCGATGCGAATCGGGTGCATCCGCATCGATGCAAATAACGGGAATGCCTTGGGAGACCGCGGCGTCAATCGCGGGTTTGAGAAGCTCCTGGTTCGTGACGGATACAAGAATCCCCGCGGGATGCAGGGCAGCCACTTTTTGAAAGGCGTCCAGCTCCTCCTTGGGCGAGAACGTGGCCGGGCCATCCATCTCCGCCTTGACGCCTAAGCCTGTAGCAGCGTCGCGCAAACCCGCCTCGGCTTCCTGCCAGTACGGCAAGTTGATATTCGCGGAGATCAAAAAATATTGCTCATCTTTCTGATGGTACGGTTCCTGGCAAGCGGCCAGCGCCGCGCAGAATGCGACAGCCAAGAGCGCGGTGCTTCTGGGATGAAGTTTCACGGAAGGTCTCCTTTGAGAGAAGTAGCGGCTCGGGATCGACGAAGACAAGAGACCCGAAGTTCCTGGCGCAGAAGGGTATCACAAAGGTTGTAGAGCACAACTGCCGCCTGCTGAAGAAATCCACCGAGCGGGGCTGCGTTGCAAGCCTCTCAGAGCCGGCAAGAGCGGTATCCGTTTGGTCGCTTCAAGCACAAGCTCCGCTGTGACGAATCGGCGTTCTGTAGTCTTCTGATGGGGATTCCCGCATATTGCCGTTCTGGGCTAAAACAATTGCGAACACGAGGAGAGACGACCCTGGAAACCAACTCGCCAGCTTTGAGTGCAGACCTTCCTGATGCAGCGAAGAAAGGCGCGCGGCACTCCGAGTTGGTTTTCCTTCTCCAGGTCTCGCGGCCGGGGCTCTGGAGCACGACAGCGATGTTTTACCTGATGCCTCTCGGGCACGCGGACTTTCTGCATTCGCGAACAGTTTGGCTGGGGCTTCTCTACGCATTATTTCCCTTGGGATTTTTATTGTACGGCGTGAACGATATCGTGGACGCCGAGGCGGACCGTCTAAACCCGCGCAAAGGAACGTTTTTGTTCGGCTCGCTGGGCGCCGCGGACCAGCTTGCCGCGTTACGATGGAAAATCGCGGCCATTCAGGTTCCTTTTCTGATTATTTTCTTTGTGCTTACAGGGCCGCGCATTTTGTATTGGTTCGCGGCGCTGCTGCTGGCCGTCGTCCTCTACAATGCGCCGCGCTTCGGATGGAAGAGCCATCCTCCCTTTGACGTGCTGATTCAAGCGAGCTATCTGTTGGTTTTTGTGTTGAGCTGCTGGCTAAACCAGGTGCCGCAGCTTCCGTGGCAGACTTTTGTGTTTGGCGCAATGTTTGCGATGCATTCGCATATCTTTGGCGAGGTGATGGATATAGCGCCGGACCGGTTAAGCGGCCGACGCACGACGGCAACTTTGATCGGCCCGGTGCCTTCCAAGCTGCTGATCGCAGCGTTTTTGTCTGTCGAGACCGCGCTGGTTTACGTTTTCTTCGGCGACTTGGTGATCACCGTATTCCTTGGTTTTGGAGCAGCGTGGTTTCTACTGGATGCCTTGTTGATTTGGAAGAATCGCCCATATAGTCCAACGGAAATGCGGCTATTTATGTGGGGTTGGAACGCAGCCGCCTTTGCGGGAATGTTCTGGAACTCGACGAGGGGCAGTTTGCTACATGCACGGCATGTAGCGGGCTTATGAGCATACTCTAAGGAGCGAACTTCGAAAGAGCGTGGATTGCTTTCTCCGCGACACCAACCTTCTGGCTCTCCAAATCATCTAAGTGCTAGATTCGAAGTGCGCGCAGACGGGCTTTCCATGAAATTCAGTTCGGAATTCAGAAGGCTAATCGACATTCACGCGAGTGTGCCGAAAGCGATCTGCTTCAGGCGGCGGTTCGAAACAGCCGTGGTTTTGGCCGTCTTATGTATGTCGCATGCCGTGCGCGCTGGCGCTCAGGAACGAACTGACGCTCCTCCGCTATGTGGTGACGACGGTTCTGCAGCCCAACAACACGAAAATTCCACTGCTCCTCCCGCGCCGGTTCCCGCTCCGGCTCCAACACTCCGTGAGGCCACCTGGCGCACGCTTCCAGGAAATTTCCTTCAAGACCAAAAGAATATGTGGCTCTTCCCCCTCAAGCTGGGAGAAGGACATCACTGGCTGCCCGCCGCTCTGATCGTCGGAGGTACTGCCGGATTGATCGCTGCTGATCCGCAGATCATGCCTCATTTCCGGCAGACGAATGCGTTCTCCGGGTTCAACCGGGTCTTCGGCGGCACTTCCAGTGAGGCAATGATCGCTGCAGTTCCGACCATGTTTTATGTGGCGAGCCTGATTCGCAAGAACTCCTACGACCAGAGTTCGGCCCTGTTAGCCGGGGAAGCCGTCGCGGATGACCTCGTGCTCATGGTGGTCATGAAGTCCATCACGCGAAGGCAACGGCCAGACGAGATCGCGGTGAATGGGAATTACTCAGACACCTTTTTCCGGAGCCACCAATCCGTACTAGGCACGGGGTCTAGCTTCCCATCGGGGCACGCGATGATGAGTTTTTCCGTGGCCACGGTGTTTGCGCGGCGGTATCGCCAGCATCGATGGATACCCTTCGTGGCCTACGGTCTGGCAAGTGTGATCAGTTTTTCCCGCGTGACGACCGGTGCGCATTTCCCCGCTGATGCATTCCTTGGCGCGGCGTTAGGTTATGCTATCGCGCGCTTCGACGTCGTCCGACAGTAAGTCTTCGCCGTTCTCAAGCCGTTTCCTCTGCTAAGCTACCGCTCGATGCAGTCCCGGCACGTTCTAGAAATCAGTGTAGAGAGTATCGATGCGGCGATGGCCGCCGAGCGCGGAGGAGCGCATCGGATCGAATTTTGCAGCAATGCCTGGGAAGGTGGTACCACGCCAAGTCCCGCATTGTTGCGAGTTCTGCGCGAACGCGTGCGGCTGCCTATTTTCTCGATGAACCGGCCGCGCGGAGGCAACTTCGTCTATTCCGATGCCGAATTCGAAGTTATGCTGCGCGACGTCGAGACGGCCAAGGAACTGGGAATGGATGGGCTGGTGCTGGGTTTGCTGGACAGTGATGGAGAGATCGACGTTGAGCGCACCAAGCAACTCGTCGAACGGGCGAGGCCCCTCACGGTCACTTATCATCGCGCTTTCGATGGATGCTTAGATTTGCGCCATTCTCTGGAAGATGTCATTAAAACTGGGGCCACACGGCTGCTCACTTCAGGCGGGAAGCAGACAGCGCCGGAAGCACTGGAAACGATTGGTGAACTCGTTCGAATCGCGGGAGACCGATTGATCGTGATGCCGGGGAGCGGAATTCATGCGGGAAATATTCGAAAACTGGTGAGGGAGGCAGGTGCACACGAATTCCACGCCGGAATGAGTTCCGTGATTGCAAGTCCTGCAGACAACCTCGCTGCGTTTGAAGAAGAGGTGAGAAAACTTGCGGCTGCGCTGCGGCATTGAGATTGAGGCTGCCGGAGAACAGCCGCCGAATGTGCTGTTGATTGCGGCGCAAAAAAAGAGGGGCACGATGTATCGCGCCCCTACAACAGCTCGGGATGAGTCAAAGGGCGGTTAGGCTTTTTGCGCCTGGCGGCGAAGGAAGGTTGGCACATCCAGATCGTCGGCGGGAACGTCGCGGCTGACGTCGCGAACGTTCTGCTGCACCTGATGAACGACGTTCGGCAACTGTTGTTGCTGTGGCAGGGGCTCTTCCATCTCTCGGCCGGCTTTCCACGTCTTGGGCAGGATTGAAGGCTTCTGCTGGACGGTTTTTTTGTTGGCTTCCTTAAAGCCCGCGGCGATGACGGTGATCTTCACGGCGTCCTTCATGGAGTCATCCATGACCGCCCCAAAAATGATATTTGCGTTTTCATGCGCGGCTTTCTGAATGACCGACGATGCTTCGTGAACTTCATGAAGAGTGAGGCTGGAGCTGCCGGAAATGTTGATCAAGATGCCCTGCGCGCCCTGGATGGAATTGTCTTCGAGGAGCGGACTGGAAATGGCGCGGTTGGCGGCGTCGATGGCGCGATTCGTACCGGTGGCTATGGCGGTGCCCATGACGGCGTAGCCTTGACCGTGCATGATGGCTTTCACATCGGCAAAGTCGCGGTTGATAATGCCCGGCACGGTGATGATGTCGGAAATTCCCTGGACTGCCTGGCGGAGGATGTCGTCGGCGATGCGGAAGGCGTCGAAGAAACTGGTGCCGCGCTCGACGGTGTCCATCAAGCGCTCGTTGGGGATGACGATGACGGTGTCGACGGCGCCAATCAATTCTTGCAAAGCTTGCTCCGCCTGGAGCATGCGGCGCTTGCCTTCGAAGGCGAAAGGCTTGGTGACGACCGCGACGCTCAGAGCGCCGAGTTCACTGGCGAGCGAAGCTACTACGGGGGCAGCGCCGCTGCCAGTGCCTCCGCCGAGGCCGGAGGTGATGAAAATCATGTCCGAGCCTTCGAGCGCTTCAATAATTTTGTCGGTGTCTTCGAGGGCAGCTTTGCGGCCGATCTCGGGATTCGCGCCGGCGCCGAGCCCTTTGGTGAGCTTTGCGCCGAGCTGCAGCTTGACGGGAGCTTGCGAGAGCTTGAGCGCTTGCAGGTCCGTGTTCGCCGTGATGAACTCGACGCCTTCGACTTTGGCGCGGATCATGCGGTTAATTGCGTTGCATCCGCCGCCGCCCACGCCGATGACTTTAATCTTCGCGGGCTGCAGCTCCTCGCTGAAGCTCATGCGGATTCCTGCATCTTTCGTTGTCATACGTCCCTCAGCCTTCTCCAGATTCGCGATGCTGCGCTCGGGCAGGGTTACGAGGCACCTGCGAACATGGACTTCAATTTGTTTACTAAATTTCCAGCGCGCGGCGGCGCATTTCGCCGCGTTTTCGCGCCGTACATTACCAAACCCACGACGGTTGCATATTCCGGCTGCGCTACCTGCTCCGGCAGATCAGCCAAACCTTTTGGCTCCGCGATACGAACGGGCAAGTGGAAAGAGTCTTCGGCCAGCTCGACCAAGCCATTCAGTCTCGCTCCGCCGCCGGCGAGCACAAATCCTGCTGGGATTTGTCTGTCAAGGCCAGCGCGCTGGAGATCTTCGCGGATGAGAGCGAGCAACTCCATCGCACGCGGCTCGATGATGTCGGTGAGCATGCGGGCAAAGATGGTGCGCGGAGGACGATCGCCGACGCTGGCAATTTCGATGGCGCTGTCTTCGCGGAGCAGCGCGGAGGCAGCCCAACCGTGGCGGCGCTTGATTTTTTCGGCTTCGGGGATCGGCGTGCGCAAGCCGACAGCAAGATCGTTCGTGAAGTGGTCGCCGCCGACGGGGACCGCACTCGTATGCCGGACCACGCCGCCGCCGTATACGATCAACTCGGTCGTGCCGCCACCGATGTCGAGCAGGCAGCAGCCGAGGTCGCGCTCGTCTTGCGTAAGGCAGGCTTCGGCGGAGGCCAGCGGTTCGAGCACGGTATCGTTGACGAGGATGCCGGCGCGATTCGCGGCGGTCACCAGATTTTGCGTGGCCGCAATGGAAGAGGTCACGAGATGGACGTTGGCTTCGAGGCGCTGCCCCACCATACCGATGGCGTCGCGAATTCCATCCTGTGCATCGACCATGAATTCATGAGGAAGAACGTGCAGCACTTCGCGGTCTTCCGGAAGCGTAATGTTGCGAGCGGCATCGACGGCGCGGCGCACATCCTCGCGTTCTATGTCGCGGGGGCGATTGCCGAGCGTCACGCCGCCACGGCTGTTCACTCCGCGCACATGGCTGCCCGCCACGCCGATCACGGCGGACTCGACCGGCACATTGGCGACGCCTTCGGCTTCCTCGACGGCCCGGCGAATCGAGCTCACGGTGGAATCGAGATTGACGATAAGCCCTTTGCGAAGTCCCTTGGATTCCGCCGCGCCGAGAGATAGAAACTTCACCTGTTCTTCGTCCACCTCCGCGATCAACGCGCACGTTTTCGTGCTGCCGACGTCCAGCGCAATGATGTAACGATCTTTTTTTGCCAAGCCGCCGCCCCCGCTCTGGAACCCTTACGTTCTCAACTTCTAGTTTTTCAGCTTCGCCGAATTCATGCTGCTGTCCGAGTTCACGACCACTTGCCGCGAATACTGCAAATCAATCGACTGCACGCGCCCGGCGTTCGCCTGCCACTGCGCGAAATTCTCGACGAGCATGCGGTACTTGCCCGTGAAATCGCTGTTGCCAAAATGAATGGTTACCGCCTGCGAATCGGCCGCGGATGCGAGGCCGGTCATAACAACGCGTACGTCCTTCGGATTCGAAAGATCCACTTCGCTGACGCGGTCGGACGATCCGGGGCGCACCAAATCCGCGTCCCTCAAAAATTCCTGATAGGACTGCATGCGTTTTTCGCGCTCTTCCAGCGGCAGGCTATCGGTAAGACCGGTAACGATGGGGAAATGCAAATCCTCGGCTTCGGGGCGGTCCAAAACGACACCATGCGCGTCGATCAGGGCCAGATCTCTGCCATTGCGCAAAAACGCAATCGGCGTGCGCTCCGTCAGCTCGACGCGAATGCGGTTTGGCAGGATACGCAGCACACGCGCAGATTCGACCCACGGCAGTTGCTGGAGCTGGCTGCGCCGGACATCAAGCGGAATACGGAGCACGCTGCGGTTGCGGTCGCGCGCAAAGGGCTGGAGCACGGCTTCGCGGCTCACGACGTGGTTTCCCAACAACTCGATTTGATCCGGCTTAAGAAGCAACACCTGCGGCGAATACAGCAAGAAGCGGCCCGCGACGATAGCCGTGGCCACGCCTGCTGCTCCTGCGATGGTCCACACCAACACGCGGCGATAGAACGGCCAGCTTCGCCCAGCAAACTTTTTGCGGCGGATTTCGAGAGGCTTCTGACGACGCAAATAGCGCGGCTCTTCGTCTGCGAGCAATTCCGGGCGGTAAGGCTCAGAGGCTGCGGCGGCTGTTCCCCGTTGCAAGGCTTTCACGCGTTCCAAACCACCACCTCGTGCTCGAGAATCACACCGAATGAGTTTTGCACACGATTGCGCACATCAGCGATTAGAGCGAGCATGTCTTTCGCCGATGCCTTACCTGAATTCACAAAGAAATTGGCGTGGCGGTCGCTGACGCGGGCGTCGCCCACGCTCAGCCCCTTGAGCCCCAACTCGTCAATCATGCGTCCGGCGGAAGCGCCTGGCGGGTTTTTGAAAATGCAACCGGCACTTTTTTGCCCAAGCGGCTGGCTTGCGCGCCGTTTTTCGTTGCAGATACGAATCCCTTTTAGAATTTCGCGATACGGTTTGGAGGGTAATTCCAGCTTCACTGCGAGCATCATATCATCAGGTGCAAAAGATGTGTGCCGGTATTCGAAGGAAATTTGATGGTCCCTAAGGGTTTCCATTTTGCGGCTGTCCGCCCGGTAAAGCTTCACTTCCCGGACGTAACTGCCGATTTGCATGCCGTAAGCACCCGCGTTCATGCGCAGAGCGCCCCCGACGGTCCCGGGTACTCCAATGAGACCTTCCATCCCCCCCAAGTCGTGTTTGGCGCAAAAGGTCACGGTGCGGCCGAGGTCGGCTGCGGCGTCGACTTGGGCAGAATTGCCTTCGATCACGATAGCCGGCTCCGGAGAGACAAGTTGCAGCGCGACCCAGGGCAATTCGCCGTCTCCAACGAGCAAGTTTGAGCCGCCGCCGAGAAACTTGTGTGGAACGCCTTGCGCGTCGAGCAGGTTCAACAGGTCCGGTATGGCATCGTGCTTCTCGATCCGCAATAAGTCGGTCGTGCCTCCAATGCCGAGAGAAGTGAGTCCGGCCAAGGAAGTCCCTGGCTTCCATTGGACACCCAACTCCGGAAGCGCCGCGATGAGTTTGGGATCTTCAACGCGCATGGTGCGTGGGATGCTCCGTCCCGAGAAGGACCATCAATTCGTTGCTTGCGCGGCTGACGTTGCCCGCACCAATGGTCATAATCGCGTCGCCAGCCCGCGCTTCCCGCAGGAGGAACTCAATTCCCGCCTGCATCGAGCGGAAGTAGTGAACGTTTTTGTGCCCGGCGTCGCGAATGGCGGTGGCCAGAGCTTCGCTGGTGATGCCAGGAATCGGGGCTTCACTTGCCGCGTAGATGTCCAGCAGCACCAGCACATCGGCCTGGTTGAAAGCCCGGCAGAACTCGTCCCAGAGGTGTTGTGTGCGCGTAAACCGGTGGGGCTGGAAGAGTACGAGCAGGCGGTTGAACTTGCAGCCTCGGGCGGCCTCAAGCGTGGCGCGAATCTCAGCCGGATGATGGCCATAGTCGTCAATCACCGTGATGTCGTTCACGACGCCCTTGATGTCGAAGCGGCGGCCGACGCCGGCGAATTTCGCCAGGCCCTCCCGGATCAAATCGCTTGGAACATTTAGATACAGAGCGACGGCTGCCGCCGCAGCTGCGTTCCGGACATTGTGGATCCCCGGAGGATGCATCAAATGGAAGAGGCCGAGGTCCTCACCTTTAAAGGTGAGGCGGAAGTCGCTTCCCAGACCTTCGAGCTTCACGTCGCTGATGACCAGGTCTGCCTGGCTCGAGGTGCCATAGGTAATGATCGGGCGCTTCACGTCCGGAAGAATGGCTTGCACGTTGGGTTCGTCCAGGCAAAGGATTGCGGCGCCATAAAATGGAACGCGGTTTACAAACTGCAAAAACGCGCCTTGAATGTCTGAGAGCGAGGTGTATTGGTCGAGGTGCTCGCGATCGATGGTGGTGACGACGGCCACGACGGGCGCGAGCATCAGGAAGCTGCGATCGCTCTCGTCGGCTTCCACGACAAAATATTCGCCTTTGCCGAGCCGCGCGGTCGTGCCCGCCTGGTTCACCCTGCCGCCAACCACAAAGGTCGGATCGAGATGTGCGGCGGCAAGAACCGAGGCGACCATCGAAGTCGTGGTCGTCTTGCCGTGCGCGCCGGCTACGGCGATGCCATATTTGAGGCGCATCAGCTCCGCAAGCATCTCGGCCCGCGGTATTACGGGAATTTTCCTCTTGTGTGCTTCGACGACTTCAGGGTTGTCCTGCTTGATTGCCGAGGAGGTCACCACAACGTGCGCGTCTTCGACGTGAGCCGCCTTGTGGCCTTCGTGGATCGTGGCGCCAAGATTCTGAAGCCGCTCGGTAATGTTCGAGGGTTTGGTGTCCGAGCCGGAAACGGAGTAGCCCAGCGTCAGCAACACTTCGGCGATGCCGCTCATTCCAATGCCGCCGATGCCTACCAGGTGGATGCGCTGGAAATTGCGGAAAGAAACCATCATGGATTTGCCCTCTGGCCAATTCCCTGCACGTTCGCGGCCTCTTCTATTAAGTTGACTATGTCTCGCGTGGCGTGCGGGCGAGCAAGCGACCGCGCTGCGCGCGACTGCTTTTCGAGCTGTTCAGGCTGGTCGATGAGGGAGAAGATTTCGGTGGTCAGACGTTCCGCAGTGAGTTCCATTTCGGAAATCAGCCGGCCCGCGCCCGCGCGCTGCATCTCCTGCGCGTTGCGCAACTGGTGGCTGTCGGTGGCGGCACCGAAGGGAATGAAGATGGCGGCGCGGCCCGCGGCCGCGATTTCCGCCGCGGTGATAGCTCCTGCCCGGCAAACGATCACGTCTGCCCAGGCAAAGCGCTCCGCCATGTTCGTGAGGAAGGGGACGACCTCCGCGTTGATCTCGCGCCGCGCGTATGCAGTGCGCACCGCACTATAGTCGCGTTCGCCGGTCTGATGCACGATGCACAGCTCATTCTTTCGTGCCGCCAGCCGGTCCATGGCATCGACGAACGTGCGGTTGATGGGCAACGCCCCCTGGCTTCCGCCGGTTACCAGCAAGCGAAACGGCTTTTCGAGGCGTCGAGGCGCAATCGAAAAGAACTCCGGGCGCACCGGGCAGCCGGTAACGATGGCTTTTTTTCCCCAGGCCCGTGCAGAAATTTCATAGCCGGTGGCGATTCGCTTGGAGAGTTTGGCGAGGAGTTTGTTGGTCAAGCCCGGCTCCGCATTGGGTTCGAAGATGACGTTGGGCACGCGGCTGAGCCACGTCGCCAGCAGCATCGGCCCCGCGGCGTAGCCGCCGACTCCAAACGCTGCGATCGGCCTGTGCTTCCGCAGAACGCGCCGGGCATCCAGAATCGCAGGCGCAAGCATGGCGAGGTTTCTCACGAGCGTCGCGCCGCCCTTCCCTTTCAAGCCGGCAACGCGCAACGTTTCGAGCGGCAGCCCCGCTTGAGGCACTAGCTTCATCTCGATTCCGCGCTCCGTTCCCACCAACACGACTTCTCTTTCTTTGCCGCGCGACAACCACTCTTGCGCAATGGCCAACGCCGGGAAAACGTGTCCGCCCGTGCCGCCGCCCGCGATCAGCAGCTTCATGGCCGGGGCTCAATTGCTCGCTCGAGCGTAGGGGCACGATCTATCGCGCCCCTACAACTGAAGCCGCATTGCGACTCAAAGAGCTGGCTCATGCCTCTGTCGCCTGTTGCGAAATGTTTAGCAACACGCCCGTCGCCAGCAGCATTACCAGCAGGCTTGATCCGCCGTAACTCACGAACGGCAATGGAATGCCTTTGGTCGGCACCATGCCCAGCACAACGGCAAAATTAATCAACGCTTGGCTGAGCACCATTGCCGTGATTCCAAGCGCCAAGAGGCGGCCGAATCCATCGGGAGCCGCAAACGCCGCGCGCAGCCCGCGCCAGCCATAAACCACGAACAGCGCAATCACCAATATCGCGCCGATGTAACCCAGCTCTTCGCTAATCACGGCATAAATAAAATCCGTATGCGCTTCCGGCAGATAAAACAACTTTTGTTTGCTTTCCATCAAGCCCACGCCTGTGAATCCGCCGGAGCCCACGGCGATGAGCGACTGCGTCAACTGAAAGCCGGCACCTTGTGGATCGGAATTAGGATCAAGGAAAGCGGTCAGCCGCGCTTGGCGGTAGGAAACATGGAAGATCAGAAAATAAAGCGCCGGCAAGGAGGCCACGGCACCGGTTGCGATCCATTTCCACGACATTCCAGCGGCATATAGAATCGCTGTTGCCACCAGAGCAATGTCCACGGCTGTACCCAGATCAGGTTGCGCAAGGATCAAACACACGCAGATCAGTACGGGTCCGGCGGCGGGAAGAATCGTCTCGAGAAAATCCTTCTTGCAGAACTCCATTGCCGACTTATGCCGGCGCTTTTGATCGAGAAACCAGGCGAGATAGAGGATCACCGCCAGCTTCGCCAGTTCCGAAGGCTGGATCCCCACGGGCCCGTAGCGAATCCAGCGGTGCGTAGCGTGCGCCTTGTCCAGGAAAAAAGTGCCGACCAGCAGGAGCAGAACCAAACAGACGGTCGTGTAGACAACCGCGGGCTCGCGCAAGCGCCGGTAATCCGTACGCATCAGAGCGAACATTCCCAGAAGGCCAATCATCAGCCAGGCGGCTTGCCGCACAAGAAAATAATAACCGTGGCCGTATTCCTTATCCGCGGTGACAGCCGAGGCGCTGAAGATCATCACTGCACCAAACAGGCAAAGCGCCACCGTCACACCAAAGAGCCAACGGTCCAGTTCAAGACGTCTCGGCACTTTCGCTCACCCCTTTCCCGAACTCGCGCCAGCGGCTTGCTTTTCCAGTTGCCGCACCAGGTCCTTAAAGACGCGCCCCCGGTGCTCATAATTTTGGAACTGATCGAAACTGGCGCAAGCTGGCGCAAGAAGCACCACGTCGCCGCTTTGCGCTGCGTGCGAAGCGGTTTCCACGGCGCGCTCGAGCGTATCCGAGCGTTCCAGCGCGACACTTCCTGAAACCTGCTTTTCGATCTTTTCGGCCGCCGCGCCGATCAGGAGCGCGAGAATCGCTTTTTCCCTCAGCGGTTGTCGCAGCACGGTGTAATCGCTTCCCTTGTCTTTTCCACCGAGAATAATCAGGATACGGCCGGGAAATGCATCGAGCGCCTTGACTGTGGCGTCCACGTTGGTCGCCTTCGAATCGTTGTAATAGCGCACGCCGGCGATTTCGGCGACGAATTCCAAGCGGTGCTCGACTCCCGCAAACGAGCTCACGCCTTTGACGATGGCCGTCACGGTTGCACCGGCGAGCCGCGCCGCTGCCGCGGCAGCCAATGCATTCTCCACGTTGTGCGCGCCGGCAAGAGGAATGTTTTCCAGCTTGAACAGGACTTCTTCCGCGCCGTCTCGCCGAAACACAACTTCTCCTCCGCGCACATAAGCGCCCTGTGCTACCCGTTGTTTCCGGCTGAACCAGTACACGCGCGGGAGTGAAGGCGCGAATGGAGTGGTTGCCGCATCATCCGCGTTCAAGACCGCGGCATCCTCTCCAGTCTGATTCTCAAACAAGCGCGCTTTGGCGGCTCCATAGGCTTCCATGGTGTGATGGCGGTCGAGATGGTCCGGGGTCAAATTGAGAAACACGCCAATGTTTGGACGAAACGTGTCGATGAGTTCTAATTGGAAGCTGCTGAGCTCGGCCACCGTCCAAGTGTCGTCTTTCATGGCGTCCACGCATCCGATAAGAGGCGTTCCAATATTTCCGGCGAGAATTGTCTGCATTCCGGCCGTCTTCAAAATGTGGTCGACAAGCGATGTCGTTGTCGTTTTGCCATTCGAGCCGGTGATCCCTATCAATCGGCCCCTCAGGAAGCGACAGGCCAGCTCAATCTCGCTCCAGATGGCGATGCCTTTGGCGCGCGCGGCCTGCAAATGCGCTTCATCGGCAGGCACGCCAGGGCTCGGAACAATCAAATCTTGTCCAAGAAACGTTTTCTCCTGATGGCAGCCGAATTCGAGCGCCACTCCCGCGTCTTGCAGCTTGGCGACCATTTCTCCAATTTCAGACTGGGTGCGCGAATCTGTAGCCGTCACGCGCGCTCCTCGTGCGGCGCAAAAAAGGGCCGTGGCCACGCCTGTCCGCGCCAATCCCACAACCAGTACGCGTTTTCCTCGCAGCTCCATCCCACGTTGCATCGCTCTTTCCTAAACCCGCCCTGCTTCAAATGCGGCCTACCTGAGTTTCAGTGTCGTTAACGCAAACAGCGCAAAGACGAGCGCGGCAATCCAAAACCGTACGATGACTTTCGACTCGCTCCAGCCAAGCAACTCAAAGTGATGGTGAATGGGGGCCATTCGGAATATGCGCTTGCCCCGCAGCTTGAACGAACCAACCTGCAAGATCACCGAGAGCGCTTCGATAACGAAAATGCCGCCAACGAAAAACAAAAGGATCTCCTGCTTGATGATGACGGCGATTGTGCCGAGGGCCCCGCCTAGCGAGAGCGATCCCACATCGCCCATGAAAATTTCCGCGGGGTGCGCGTTGTACCAAAGGAAGCCGAGCGACGCGCCCACCAGCGCCCCGCAAAAAACAGTGAGTTCTCCCACGCGGGGGATGTACTGAATCTCGAGATAAGCTGCCCAGCGCGAATTGCTGCTGACGTAGGTCAACACCGTGAGCGCCCCAGCCGCGATGACAGTGCAGCCGATGGCCAAACCATCGAGGCCGTCCGTCAGATTCACCGCGTTCGAAGAGCCCACAATGACCACGCAAACAAAGGCCAGAAACGGAAGAAACGCCAAGGGCCAGAGATGCTCCGATTTCATCAGGGAGTGGATAACCAAGTCAGGATGCAAACGTTTGAGAAACGGAATCATCAGCTGCGTCGAGTAGGCATAGTGCGTGACAAGGACGAGCAGCGAAATTCCCACGATCAGGCTTACCAGAACCTGAAAGTAAATCTTCTTTTTCGCAGTCAGCCCAAGGTTCCGTTGCTTCGAGACTTTGGCGTAGTCGTCGATGAAACCGATGACTGCAAAGCCGATCAGAGCAAAGAGAGAGAGCAAAATAAATGGATTGGCCAGATCTGCCCAAAGCAGCGTGGGCACGGCCGTCGACAAAACGATCAACACGCCGCCCATCGTCGGTGTGCCGGCCTTTTTTTGGTGCTCTTGAGGGCCTTCCTCGCGGATGTACTGCCCGATTTGCAAATCGCGCAGCCGCTGAATCAACCAGGGGCCGAACACGAGGCCGAGAAACATGGCCGTCAAGCTCGCATAGACGGTTCGAACGGTGATGTAACGAAAAACGTTTAATGGGCTGAAGTAGGGCTGCAGGACGTGGTAGAGGAGGTAGTAGAGCATGTCAGTGGCGTACCTCGTGATGCGGAACCTCGCCGGGAGCCGCGTATCGAGCAAGGAGAGCTTCCACGATGCGTTCCATCTTCACTCCGCGCGAGCCTTTCACCAGCAAAACATCCCCTTTCGCAAAGAGCTCCTCCAAAAACTTCGCCGCTTCGTCTGACGAGGAAAAGAATCTCGTATGCTCTCGCGGTATGCCTGCAGAGACCGCGCCTTCCACGATTTGTTCGGCATTGCCCTCAACCCCAATCACCCAATCGACATTCCCCGTTTTCGCCGTGAAGATGCCCGCTTCGCGATGTAGCACGGGCGAAGCCGCCCCCAACTCTCGCATTTCGCCCGCCGCCAAAATTCGGCGGCGAAAATTCGGCGTCGCCGCCAGTACGGACACCATGGCGTGCAGCGCGGCGGGACTGGAATTGTAGCTGTCGTTGATCAAAGCCGCTCCGTTCGAAAATCGCAATAGTTCCCCTCGCATCGAGGGCACGCGCAGCGTTCGAAAGACACTTTGCGCTTCCGCCGCCCCGATGTTCCAAACGCTCGCAGCGGCCAGCGCGGCAAGCGCGTTGTAGATCGCGTGGCGGCCCGGCACGGGAAGCTCCAAGCGTACGCGGCCTTCGGGGCTTACGTAGTCAAATGCGGAGCCAAGCGCGCCTCGGTCTTCGATCGCCGCAGCCGAAAAAAAAGCCGGCGCATCGATTCCATACGTCAGCACGCGCCCAGGAGCAAACGCACCAAACGCCGCAACGCGCGCGTCATCCGCGTTCAACACTGCGGTTGACTCCCGCCCATTCAGCCCCTCGATCAGCTCGCGCTTTGCAAGAGCAATCTCATCGACCGACGCAAAGAATTCCAAGTGCGCTGGGGAAACGCGCGTCACCACGCCTACATCGGGGCGAGCAATCGCCGCGAGCCGGGCCAACTCACCCCGCCGCGACATGCCCATCTCGAGCACTGCCGCTTGATGCGTTTCGTCCAAACGAAAAAGGGTCAGCGGCAGTCCGTACTCGTTATTGAAATTGCCTTCTGATTTCAGGACCCGTAGCTTCGAGCCCAGCAGCGCCGCCAGGATCTCTTTCGTTGTGGTCTTGCCCACGGAGCCCGTGACGCCGGCAATTTTCCCGCCCCAGGCTTCGCGCACCGCACGGGCGAGCTGTTTGAGGGCTTCGAAAGTGTCCCCCACGACGATGCTGCGATTCCGGACGCCCTCCCCGTAGCGGCCGATTTGCGATTGTGCCACCACCACCGCCAGCGCTCCGCGCCCGAGCGCGCTCTCCACGAAATCGTGTCCATCATGACGCGGTCCGTGGACGGCAACGAACAGCTCTCCTGCACGTACCGTGCGAGAATCAATCGAGACGCCGGCCACCCGGGCCATGGGGTCGAGTCCCGGCCCCGCCTTAACAGCCAGAGCGTCAACCACCTGTGCAATCGTCCACTGCATAAATGCCTCAAGGGGCTTGCTTTACGCAGGTACCCCGCATATCGGTTTGTTTTCACCGTGTTTTGAGGGCTCCTCCTTTCGCGAGTTAACAGCTGGCTCGCGCGCCCTCGCCACGCCTTCTTGACAAGCGCGCTACGTGCCAAACCCTGAGCCGTTTTTTGGCTCCGCGTTACCCAATTCGGCCTGCGGTTCGCTGTAACTTCGTTCACGAAGAGCCCGGCGCGCCATGTCGCGATCGTCAAACTCCAGCGTTTGGTCCGCGAGAATTTGATAATTCTCATGACCCTTTCCTGCGAGCAGGACAATGTCTCCGGCGCGCGCCTCGTCCATCGCCACACCGATTGCTTTTTCGCGGTCCGGTTCGATCAAATATTTCCCAGCGGTTTTCTGAAGTCCCACGATGATGTCGCTGATAATTTTCAGCGGATCTTCGGTCCTCGGATTGTCGCTCGAGAGAATCGTCAAATCACTCAGCCGCCCGGTCACTTCTCCCATTACGGGCCGCTTCGTCCGGTCTTTTCCGCCGCCACATCCGAAGAGAGTGATGATTCGCCCTTTCGGATTCAGCTCTCTCGCGGTTCGAATCAGATTCTCTAGCGCGTCATCCGTATGCGCGTAATCGACCACAACAAAAAAGGGCTGGCCCAGATCAATGCGCTGAAAGCGTCCCGAAACGCTTTCGAGGCTCCGGATCCCCGTTTCAATTATTTCCGTGGAAAGCCCCAGCGCCTGCGCCGCTCCGATCGCAGCAAGTATGTTGTAAACATTGATGCGGCCTACCAGTGGTGATGCGACGTGCACTTTGCCATCGGGTGTTTGCGCCGTAAACGCCAGGCCGTTGAAGGTCAACTGAAATTTTTTCGCGGTGATGTCCGCCTCGGACTCGAGGCCGTAGGACACGGTTTTCTTGGCGAGTCCGCTCAGTTGCTTGCCATACTCGTCATCCGTGTTAACCACAGCAACTTCCGGCACACCCGCTCCGGTGCCTTCGAACAACCTCTTCTTCGCCGCGAAATAATCCTCGAAGGTCTTGTGATAATCCATGTGCTCGCGCGTAAGATTTGTAAACACTGCCGCCGCGAAATGGCAGCCCCACAGGCGATCCAGTGCGAGCGAGTGCGAGCTTGCTTCAAGCACTGCAAAGCGTCCTCCTGCGTCCCGAATCTCCGAAAGAAAACCTTGCAGGTCAACCGATTCCGGAGTGGTGTTGGGAGCGGGGTAGTCGCCGAGCGGCGTGTGATACGCGATCGTCCCGAAAAGGCCTGTTTTGGCGCCGGAGGCTTTGACGATGGCATCGACGAGCGAAGTGGTCGTAGTTTTCCCGTTCGTTCCGGTCACCGCCACAAGCTGCAACGCCCTCGCGGGATGCCCGAAAAAGTTCGCCGCGGTAACCGCAAGCGCTTTTCGCGCCTCTCGCACCTGAACCCACACCACGCTTGCCGGAATCGCGGCGGGAGCTGCCTCCTCGCTGACGATGGCCGCTGCGCCGCGCGAAACAGCGTCGCGAATGAACGTGTTGCCATCAGCCTTCGCACCGTGCAGCGCGAAAAAGAGCGCGAGCGGCTGTACTTTGCGGGAGTCGCACGCCACCTGCCTGATTTCCAGATTCTCTGCGCGCGCAGGAAGGCTAGCTTCCGTGCCTTGCAGCACTTCGCGCAGTTTCATGCTCCGAACGGAGACGTGTGATGGAGATGAATCTTCCCGGCGTTCATCGGTGTGGTTCGTTTTCGTGTTTCGTGTTTCGTGTTCGGTATGGCTCAATGCAGTTCTCATCCTAATTCCTGTGCCCTGCTCGGGGCTTCGAATTCTTCTCCGGTGGTGTCCCGAACTGCACGGTGATTTTCGCGCCTCGCCGTACTTTTACGCCCGCCGCTGGCGACTGGTTCAGTGCAAGATTGCTACCAACCAGCACAGGATCGAGACCAAGCCTCAGGGAAATATCGGCCACCTCGCGCATGGTCTTCCCGCTGAAATCGGGGATTTCGACCTCGCCGCCCTCATCTACGGCCACCGTCAAAGGCGGCTTCCTGGAGGTGGGGGGCGCTTGCCCAATCGGTTTCATCATTTGCGATGCCACCGGCAGCGGATCGGGCTGCCCAGAAAAATCCACCGTCGAGAAATCCTCCAGCGCGCTCGCATCTTCACTCGCATGCTTCTTATATGCGGCTTGGATCAGTTTAGGGTTGAGAGGCACATCGCGCGGCACATCGAGATATGTCAGGACCTCTTCGGCAATGCGTTTGAACACCGGGGCGGCCACCTCTCCACCCTCATGTTGCCCAATGGGAGAATCCAGAGACACGAGAATGGCCGCTGCCGGATTGTTAATCGGCGCAAATCCTGTGAAGGAAGCAATAAATTGTGTGCGTGAGTAGCGTCCCGTGGAAGGATCGATCTTCTGCGCGGAACCTGTCTTCCCCGCCGAGGTCCAGCCATCCAGATGGGCCTTCGTGCCGGTGCCTTCCAGCACCACGCCCTCCATGAGGCGGCGCAAGGTCGCGGCAGTTTCTGGACGAATGACGCGCTTCGGTTCCATCGGCTCCAACACTTCGTCGATTTGCAACGCGTGACCGGCTCGCTGCAATTGCGCCACGACATGGGGTTTGTAAAGCAAGCCGCCATTTGCGATCGCGGATACCGCGGCGATGAGTTGTATGGGTGTAACCCCAATCTCCTGCCCCATCGAGATCGAGCCAATGGAGAATGAACCCCAATTTTCGAGAGGCCTCAGTAAACCCTTGCTTTCTCCCGGCAAATCGACACCTGTGGGCGTGCCAAAACCAAATGCGCGGATGTAGTCGTAGAATCTCGGCGCTTGCAACCGCAGCGCGATCTTGATGGCGCCCACATC
This sequence comes from Candidatus Acidiferrum sp., assembly GCA_041486245.1. GTDB lineage: Bacteria > Acidobacteriota > Terriglobia > Acidiferrales > UBA7541 > Acidiferrum. The sequence goes on along the minus strand of JBGPLB010000011.1, from coordinate 5,683 downwards.
GCTGGATTGCGCAAGGATTTGCGAGACGTCCAACAATCCAAACCGCTTATGGTCGTGAATCCGGTGGCCCGCCACGAGCACACTGCCATTCTCGCAATCGAAGACTTCGCTGGGCCGCGTGATCCCCTCATTGAAGGCCGCCGCGAGCGTAATCAGCTTGAACGTCGAACCCGGCTCGTACAGAGCGCTGACCGCTCGATCCATCCGTGCTTCCGCTTTTGCATCGCTGGCCCTGTTGGGATTGAACGTCGGCCAGTTTGCCAGGGCCAGAATCTCGCCAGTATTCGGGTTCATCACCACGGCAGTCCCCGCTACAGCGTGCGTATGCGCGATTGCCTGGTCCAATTCTCGTTGGGCGAGGTACTGAATTTTCTCATCGAGTGTGAGCAAAACATCCGCGCCGGCCTCAAGCTTTGCTTGGCTGCCGTCGAACCAGCGCTTCCGCGCGTCCTCCATGACCACGATTTTCCCACTCTCACCACGAATCTCGTTGTCCAGTTCGTACTCGATGCCGCCGAGTCCCTTCTCGTCCAAATCGACAAAGCCCAGCACATGCGCCGCAAGGTCGCGCTTCGGATAAAAACGCTGGTTTTCTTTTTGGAGATAGATGCCCTTCAGGTTCAGCGCGGTAATCGCTTCCGCTTTTTCGGGCGGCAACTTTCTTGCTATCCACACAAACGAGCGCGAGGATTCGAAGCGTGCTTCGAGCTCCTCCTGCGGCTTTCCCACCACTCCGGAAAGCAGCCTCGCGGCGAGATGTTCATCAACAATCTCGGAAGGGACCCCGAACGCGGAGTCCACGGGAATGCTCATCGCCAGTGGTTTTCGATTTCTGTCGAAAATAGTGCCGCGCTTGGGGGTTATCTCGATGGTTCGCTGCTGCTGCCGCTGAGCGCGCGCCAGATACTCACCATGGCGGAATAGTTGCAGGTACGAGAGCCGTCCAAAGACCGCAACCATCCAAAATAGGGCCACGCCGGCAAGAATGAGCAAACGGACGTGGGCGCGGTCTTGTTGCATGGCAGGTTCAGGTCGGCAAACGCTCCGGTTGGAAGCTCAAGCTAATGAGAAATTGTTCGTTGAGGAACGGAACGTCCGCCGGCGAAATCACGGCGCGCGGTTCGGACGCACATATCGCGCGGCGGCCACTTCCGCACCGTCGGGCGCTTCGAACTCTTGTACCTGCGTCGGCAAGGGCTGAGTCAGGCCAAGCCTGCGGCGGGCGATGGTGTCGATGCGCATGGGATTGCGCAGCCCTGCAATTTCCAGTTTCAATTCCGAATTCAACGCCGCGGCCTTCATGTGCTGGGCCTTCAGATCTTCGAGCTGAAAGCTCAAATCGATGCAGCGGAAGTGCTGGAAAATGTACAGCGTGAAAAATGCCGCGATCATGCTCCCCACTGCCACGGCGCGCCATAGATTCCGCAGCTTCGCCGGCTCTACATTGCGCACCAGTCTCGAGTTATCGATTCTCTTGACGGTGTGAAATTCCGCCGTTCCTGCTTTTCGTCTCTTTCGCGTCATAACTACACTCTTTCTGCACACCGCAGTTTCGCGCTTCGCGAACGCGGGTTGGCCGCCTTCTCTTCTTCGGTCGGCTGGATCACGTGCCGGGTGAGCACCTCGAGCGTTCCCAAACGCTCTTCCTCTTGAAACGCGTGCTTCACGATGCGGTCTTCGCGCGAGTGGTAGCTCAACACCACCAGGCGGCCGCCGGAATTCAATGTAGCAGGGGTCCGTGTTAGAAACTGCCCGAGTTCCTCCATCTCTCGATTCACCGCTATCCGCAGCGCCAGAAACGTTTTTGTTGCGGGATGCAGTCTCTGCCTTCCCCAGTGCTTACGGGCCCCTGCCACAACCGTTGCCAGGTGCGCGGTGTCTCTAATTGGCCGCGCTCGTACGATCGCCCTGGCGATCCTTCTGGAATCGTGCTCATCCGCCTCGCGGTAGAGCAAATCGGCCATCTCTTTCTCCGACCATCGATTCACAATGTCCTCTGCCGTTACTTCTTCTCCGGCATCCATCCTCATGTCCAACGGACCGGCCTCGCGAAACGAAAATCCCCTCGCGGCCTGGTCCAGTTGCATGCTAGAAACTCCCAAGTCGGCCAAGACCCCGTCCACCTTCGGAATCCCCAACTCTTGTACGGCCTCCGCAATCCTCGAGAACGGCGACTGCACCAGCGTCACCTTCGCCCCAAAGATCTTCAGCCGCTCCCGCGCCAGTTCTAACGCCTGTGCGTCCCGGTCCAGACTGATCAGCCTGCCAGAGGTCAGCCTCTCGGCAATCGCTGCTGAATGCCCGCCGGCTCCCAGCGTGGCGTCTACGTATGTTCCTTCCGGCCTGATGCTCAGCCATTCCAGCACCTCTTCCAACATCACCGGCGTATGCGCCGCGCTCAATCTGTTAAGCCCTTCGCCTTACTGCCCCACCGATTTTCGCGTTTCGAATTTCGTGTTTCGTAGCTTCTTCAAATCCCCAGTGCCGTGTCGTCCGCAGCCGTATACGGCTCACTCTTCAGCTTGTCCAGCATTCGCGTGTGATTCATCACTTCCAAGTAATTCAGCGCGCCGTAAACATCCACTTCCCCCATCGTTTGCGCGGCGTCGCGCAACACCGCCGGCAAGAGCACTCTGCCCTGCCCATCCAATTCCGCCTGCTGCCCGAAATAGCTTGTCCTTAATAGAAACTTCTGCTTCGCCACATGCGTGCTCGGCAATTGCGCCAGCTTGTCCTCGATTTCCGACCAAACCTTCATCGGATAGATTCTTGCGGTTTCGCCCGTCGTACTCGTGATATAAAACTGGTTGCCATACTCCTTGAGCTCGTCCAGAAACACGGAGGGTATTTTGAGACGCCCCTTCTCGTCGACTTTCGCCGGACAGTTTCCCCGCAGCTTCATGGTTCCTGCTAAATGGCTGGTTTTGGATGCCCAGATTGCCCACGTTCACGATTGCCCTCGAGAACGCCTCAACTGCCCCGGACAGGCTCTACTTGACTCTACTAACAACCACTCTTTCCCACTTCTCGCCACATCATAGGTTGCTTTCGGCCTTTGTCAAGAGAAAACATGCAGTGTTCTTAAAAAAATGTGCTTTCTGGTGTTCCAAATAGGCTGAATTTTCCACACCACAGGTTGTGGTTTTTTCCGCGGCGCATCTCCACCCTTCGTAGGTCGACTCTGAGTTAGCCGATGACCCATTTCTCTCCTGGGTATTCCATCCATCTCGGCCCTGTGCTATATTTAAATTGTTGTGAGTTTTGATTCTCGTATCTAACCAGGAGCCTTTCGACATGGAATGGACTACACCTCAACACGAAGAGATCGATCTGAACTGCGAAATTAGCTCGTACGCCAACGCCGAGCTGTAGTCTTGTGACCGCGCTCCGCGGTCATCTACCGACGTGCCGGAATGCGCGTTAAAGTCCTCGGCTCCGCAGCCGGGGGCGGCTTCCCCCAATGGAATTGCGCGTGTAGTCAGTGTGTTGGTGTGCGTTCCGGCACCTTGACAGCTCACCCTCGCACACAGACTCAGGCCGCCATTTCAGCCGACGGCTCCCACTGGTTTCTGCTGAACGCTTCCCCCGATCTTCGGCAGCAAATCCTTTCCTCAGCTGATTTTGCCCCTGCCACAGGTTCGCGAAACTCGCCAATCAAAGCCATTTTACTGACCAGCGCCGACGTCGATGCCGTTATGGGACTCCTCCACCTGCGGGAATTCCAGCCTCTGCAGATCTTCTCGACGATGGCTGTCCGGCGCGTGCTCACAGAAGAAAACAGTTTCTTCCGCGTGTTAGCGCGATCAACCCCTCCTGTCCGCTGGGAAACGCTGACGCTCGATCGCCTCGTGCCGCTCATCCCAGCGTCGCCTGCGGATAAGAAAAGCGGCCTTTTCTGCAAAGCCGTATCGCTGAACGGGAATTTCCCGGATTACGTAAGCGAATCTTTGCGCAATAGCCTCTCTACGGAAGAGTCCGTCGTCGGCCTGACTCTGGTCTCCAATGAGAAAAGGCTCTTCTACGCTCCTAACCTGCCTGGGACGGGAGATCGTTGGCTGCGCAGCGTGGAAGAATGTGATCTGGCGATGCTCGATGGCACTTTTTGGAAGGACGACGAACTGAACTCCATTCGAAATGGAAGCAAATCCGCCAGGCAAATGGGACACCTGCCGCTATGGGGCGACCGCGGTTTGCTCCGCCAGCCCTTTAGGCCTTCGAAAACTCGCCGCGTCCTCATTCACATCAACAACACCAATCCAATCTTGAATGAAGACAGCCCTGAATCTCGGATCGCCCGTGATGCCGGCTGGGAAATCGCCTATGATGGAATGGAACTCTCGATATGAGCCAAATACAGGCCATCGACACTGCGCTGCTTTCGGAAGCAGCTTTCATCGCGGGATTTCACGCCATTGGTGAAGAGCGTTATCACCACAAACATCCATTTCATGCCTTGATGCACGAAGGAAAACTCACCCGAGGCCAGCTTCAGGCTTGGGCACTGAACCGCTACTACTACCAAAGCCGTATTCCGATCAAAGACGCGGCCATTCTTGCTCGCAGCGAAGATCCCGCCTTCCGCCTTGCATGGAGGAAGCGCATTCTCGATCACGATGGCGACGGGGTGAAGCCGGGCGGAATCGAGAAGTGGCTGCGGCTGGTCGAAGCCACCGGTCTTTTTCGCGATCAGGCGCTTCAATGCGAAGGAATTCTTCCTGCCACGCGCTACGCAGTCCAGGCTTACGTCGACTTTGTCTCCACGCGCTCGCACCTCGAAGCCGTCGCCTCTTCCCTCACGGAGCTTTTTTCAAAAAAGCTCATCACGTTGCGCATGGATCGTCTGCGCCAGCACTATCCCTGGCTCTCGAGCGGACTCGACTATTTCACTGGACGCCTGACGCAGGCTCCCGAAGACGCCGATTTCGCGCTTGCCTGGGTAGTCAAACATGCGCGCACTCGCGAAGCTCAGAACAAGGCTCATGCAGCTCTTCGCGCCAAGTGCGACATCCTTTGGGCTCAGCTCGACGCCCTCTATTTCGCTTACGTTCAACCTGGCTGGCCGCCACCCGGCGCATTTCGCCCAGCGGCAGAGGCGGGTTCCGCATGAGCGTCGAACTCAATAGCCGGCCACGCCTCGCTCCCGGCGTCCGCCTTGGCGATAACAACCAGCAGCGCGTCCTCCTCATGCCCGAGCGCGCCTTGCGCCTGAATGGCCCCAGCCTGGAAATTGTTGAGCGCTGCGACGGCCGGCACACAGTTCAGCAAATCATCAGCGAGTTGCAGACACTCTATTCAAAAGCGGAGCCGGCTAAAGTCGAACAGGACATTCTCGGCTACCTCGCGCTGTTGCAAAAAGAGCGTGCCCTCGACTTTGAAAACGAGGGCAAGAGCTAAGGCAAATGCAGATGCAGTTTGCCACCATTCGAGCTGTCGTCATGATCGCTGCAGTCTGTTGGTGCTCGTATTCTCTCTTTCGGACCGCCAGCAAGCGGGGCGGAAGTTTGCATTGGTACAACCGCACGATTTATTTTCTCGGGGCTATTTTGATGGCTGGTCTCGCGGTTGGCGGATTACTCTTGGTAACGGGGAAAATAAGTCCAAAATAAGTTTTAGCAAATTCTTACATGAGCTTGAACGCTTCAACCCCTCTCGCCCTAATCGCTGAACTAACCCACCGCTGCCC